>JBBQAW010000338.1:0-4307 GCA_038316815.1 Burkholderiales bacterium | reverse complement strand
GCCAGATTCGTGAACAGGCGGCTGCCAGGCCGCCGTCAACAGCAAGCGGCTGAAGGAGACACAAGATGACGGTGCGAGCCATGTTCATCGCTTCGTGGGAACAGTCGGGCGGCACCTGGGTGGCGCGCCACGGTCTCAGTGGCCGCCAGTATCAGACGGCATTCGACCAGTTGGTGGCCCAAGGGTACCGGCTGCGATGTGTCAGCGGCTACAGCGTTGGCGGCGTGACGCGCTACGCCGCCATCTGGGACAAGGCCACGGGCCCGGCCTGGGTCGCGCGCCACGGACTGACGGCGGCGCAGTCCCAGAAGTCCTTCGACGAATTGTCTGGGCAGGGCTTTCGCCTGAAGATGGTCAACGGTTATTCAGTCGGTGCCAGCCCGCGCTTTGCAACGCTGTGGGAAAAGACCGCGGGCCCGCCCTGGGCCGCGCGCCACGGTTTGACGGCGGCGCAGTACCAGCAGGTCTTCGACCAGATGGACAGCCAGGGCTTCAGGCTGCGCTGGGTGTGCACCTATGCCGAAGGCGGCCAGGCGCGTTACGCCGCATGGTGGGAAAAGTCCGCCGGCCCGGCCTGGGTGGCACGCCACGGCCTGGAAGAAGCCGCCTTTCGCGCCGCAGCCCAGGGCTTCGCCGCTCAGGGTTACGACCTGGTTTGCGGTAACGCCGTCACCCTGGGCGGCAGAGATTTCTATGCTGGCCTGTGGGAGAAACGCCCGGTCGCCAGCGTCATGCACCACGGCATGACCGGGGGCACTTACCAGATGAAGTTCGATGACCTGGTCGCCCAAGGCTGGCGCCCCAGCTTCGTGGCCGGTTACGCCGGCGAAGACCCTGTCGACGTGAGCCTGCGATTCCCCATCCAGACCCAGCTGCAAAGCCAGTGGTGCTGGGCCGGCCTCTCGGCCAGCGTTTCGCGTTACTACGTGCCGGCCTCCACCTGGACGCAGTGCCGCATTGCCAACGTGCAATGGGGCCGCACCGACTGCTGCCTTGGCGGCGCAGCCGGCGCCTGCAACAACCCTTCAACCCTGAGTACGGCGCTGACCACGGTGGGCCACTTCGACCGCCACACATCGGCCCAGGAAAGCCTGCAGACGGTCGAGAACGAACTGGTGGCCGGCCGGCCGCTGTGCATTCGCGTGGGCTGGGCCGGGGGTGGCGGACACTTCGTCGTAGCCTCGGGTGTCGAGGACGACGGTTTCGTCTGGGTGTCCGACCCCGGGGGCGGCACGCTGGCCCTGGTGGCCTACGACACCCTGCGCACGGCCTACCGCGGGTCGGGCACCTGGACCCACAGCTATTTCACCCGCGCCTGAATTCCCTATCGACGTGACGGCAGGAGAACCACCATGCCCATCGACATGCCCGAAATGCCCGCCGCTGTGGCGGCCGCCCTCGCCACTGGCTTACCGCGCTTTGCCGTGGCTGCCAGCCCGCCGGCTGAAAACGCGGCCGCGGCCATGCTGGCGCGGCCCAGCATCACACGCAGCGGACGCACCATCTCGCGTTCGATCGAAGCCGCGCTGGCGCAAGGACAAGGACAAGGACAAGGGCAAGGCGGCGCGGCCGGCATCGGCGCGCCCATGGTGGTGATGGGTCTGGACGAACTGGCCAAGGGCAAGAGCCCGCGCCAGGCCACCGCCCGGCTGTGGCTGCAGCTGTTGCCCGCAGGCGCCGGCGGCCAAAGCGCGCTGGCCGAGGTCGACCAACAGTCGGGCAAGCTGACCTCGGTGTCAGAAGGGGCCGAGGTCAAGGCGCTGGCGCGGCAGATCGACAAGCTGAACAAGCCGGCATCGCGTTCGGCTTCCACGCCGCGCCAGGAACTGGCGCTGATCAGCGTTCCGGCCCTGCACCTGACGGCGGTGTGGCTGAAGGGTGACGGCAACGGGGCTAACGATGTCGTCATCCCGAACGAAGGTCCGATCGCGCCACTGGTGCCCGGCCAGCGTTACCCGTTGGCCGAATTCCAGAAGCTGGTGGCGGTGATCGCGGCCGAACGCATTGCCAAGACCACCGGCGACATGGGCGGTTGAGGACCCGGACGCGCGCTGCCCATCGGCATTGCGGCCAGCGCTGGCGGCGCCAACGCCTAGCGCAGCCGCGCTACCAGCGCGCCAGCAATTCGTACGAATGAAGCCGCGCCGCGTGGTCGTGGATGGCCCCGGCAACGATCAATTCGTCAGCGCCCGTCTGCTGCACGATGTCCAGCAGCTGCCGCTGCACGGTGACTGGCGAACCCACGGCGGTGGCGGCCAGCATGCGCTGCACGCCCGCCTCTTCCTGGGACGACCACAGCTGCGCCATCTCGGCCGGGTCGATCGGGCGCGGCAATGGCCCGCGCCGGCCGCGCACCATGCCCAGGAAGCGCTGCTGCATCGACGTGAACAGCCAGGCGGCTTGCTCGTCGGTGTCGGCGGCAACGACATTGACGCCCACCATCGCATGCGGCTCGGGCCAGTCGGCCGACGGCCGGTAAGTGCGGCGGTAGATGTCCAGCGCCTGCAGCAGCATGTCGGGCGCAAAGTGCGATGCAAACGCAAACGGCAGGCCCAGGTGGGCCGCCAGTTGCGCGCTGTACAGGCTGGACCCGAGCAGCCAGATAGGAACTTTTGTGCCCACGCCCGGGATGGCGCGCACGTCGCGTACCTCATATTCGGCGCCGGCGTCCGACAGATAGCCCTGCAGTTCCAGCACGTCGCGCGGGAAGGCGTCTTCGTCTTCGCCCCCGGCATGGCGCCGCAAGGCACGCATCGTCATGCGGTCGGTACCGGGTGCGCGGCCCAGGCCCAGGTCGATGCGGCCCGGGTAGAGCGTGGCCAGGGTGCCGAACTGTTCGGCCACGACCAGCGGCGCGTGATTGGGCAACATCACGCCGCCTGAGCCGACGCGGATGGTGCGCGTACCCGCGGCGATGTACCCCACCAGCACGGCAGGGGCCGAACTGGCCACGCCGTCCATGTTGTGGTGTTCGGCCACCCAATAACGGTTGTAGCCCCAGGTTTCAGCATGACGGGCCAGGTCCAGCGTGCAGGCCAAGGCCGTGGCCGCGTCGCTGCCTTCGACGATGGGGGACAGGTCCAGGACGGAGAGAATGGGTTTCACGCTTCGCATCATGCGCTTCGGCTACGCCTTGTCTGAGCCCGGCTTGTCTGCGCCCGGCCTGGGCCGCCGTAGACTGATGCCGCATCGCCACAGCCACTGCCGGCCCATTACCCCCCGAGACATGTCATGCATCTGAAAGTCAGCCAGACCGGCGCGTCGAGACCGACAACTTGCCGGTCGCGAGCGAAGGCACGCAGCCCCAGCAGCGAGCTACCGGCGCGCTGATGAACACCCTGCCCACCGGAGCCAGGCGTGTCTGAAGCGCGTTTCTTCGTCCACCCCGACCTCACCCGGGCGCGCACGCTGGACAAGGCGTTCTATCTGGACGAGGCCGTCTGGCGCGAAGCGCGCGAAAAGATCTTCGCCAGCGCCTGGCATTGGCTGGGCCCGCTCGGTCAGCAGGGTGACGCCGCTGAGCCGGGTTCACTTGCGCCACGTGAACTGCTGCCTGGTCTGCTGGACGAACCCGTGCTGCTGGCGCGCGACGCCGCTGGCACGCTGCGCTGCCTTTCCAACGTGTGCACCCATCGCGCCAGTGTGCTGGTGCAAGCGCCTTGCCGCGCCGAGCACATCCGCTGCCCCTATCACTCGCGGCGCTTCGAGCTCAACGGCCGCATGCGCCACATGCCGGGTTTCGAAGGCGCGCTCGACTTCCCTTCCGAAGCCGACCATCTGCCTGAACTGGCACTGGGCCATTGGGCCGGGCATGCCTTCACGTCACTGACGCCGCACTGGCCCTTGCAGGCCTGGCTGGGCGAGATGCAAGACCGCCTGGCCTGGCTGCCCATCGAAGGCTGGCAGGCCGACGAAAGCCGATCGCGCAGCTTCGAGTTCGACGCCCACTGGGCGCTGTACGTCGAGAACTACCTTGAAGGCCTGCACATCCCCTTCGTGCACCCGGGCCTGAACCAGGCCCTGGACATGGCCGGCTACAGCTACGAACTCGGCACCGCCAGCGTGTTGCAGCTGGCATTGGCGCGCGACGGTGAAATCGCCTTCGAACCACCCCCGACCAGCGTCGACCATGGCTTGCGAGTGGCGGCCTATTACGGGTGGCTGTTCCCCAATCTGATGTTCAACGTCTACCCCTGGGGCCTGTCGGTCAACGTGGTGCAGCCAATCTCACCCACGCGCACGCGGGTGCTGTTCCGCAGCTTCGTGGCCGACGCCAGCCTGCTGGGCCAGGGCGCGGGCGCGGCGCT
>JBBQAW010000337.1:0-4312 GCA_038316815.1 Burkholderiales bacterium | reverse complement strand
ACCGAGGCCTTGGACCTGACGCCTTGAACTTGGCGTAGGCATTGCGTGGTTCGTTGAGCCGGAGACTTCGTTGAGCCGCTATTTCGACAGCGACTGCAACTAGACGCGATGTCCTCGATGTTCTGACATCACGAGTATGGTGCGCGTCGGAGTCATCGCGAAACCGTTCCAGAGCCCCTAATGTCAGAGTTGGCAGGCTAACAAGCCTGCGTTCGCCGCCAGATGTTGCACGGCTCGGTGTCGTCGTTTGGCTTTTGCTTCTTCATCCTGAAGAGGAATATTTTTATGAAATATGTACTCACTTGGTGGGAACGCCCAACCGGCTCCGCAACTGAATATGAGAACGCTCAGAAACGCGTTCTGAGCGTATTCCAGAAATGGGAAATGCCGAAAAGTCTGAATATTCTCCAATTCGTTGTTCGAGTTGGTGAATATGGCGGTTATGCGGTTGTCGAAACAGATAATGTTGGCGATATTCACAAGCTAACATCGACATTTGCAATATTCAAGTTTCGTCTGGAGCCCGTGCTCGATGTCATGGACGCAGTGGCAGTTGAGGCAACGGCCATCGCTTGGCGGGATTCGGTTGCCTGCTAAGGAAATGCTGATTTATTCGGGTCAAGCTGGATGGCCGAGATTGGCGCTGCCTGGGACAATCGACGCATGAAGCAGATTAGCTTTTCGAGCGCGGAATACGCGGGCAAGAAGCGCCAAACCAGGCGCGAGAAGTTCCTGGGCGAGATGGAGCGCGTGGTCCCGTGGCCGCGTCTGATGGCCCTCATCGAGCCGCACTACCCAAGGAGCGGGCGCGTGGGTCGTCCGCCGATCGGCGTGTCCCGCATGCTGCGCATGTACTTCCTCCAGCAGTGTGGTACAGCCTGAGCGACGAGGGGCTGGAAGACGCCATTTACGACAGCCAGTCGATGCGCGAGTTCGTGGGCATCGATCTGGCGCGCGAGCAAGTGCCGGACGCCACGACGCTGCTGAAATTCAGGCGCAAGCTGGAGGACAACAAGCTCATCGAGGCGATGTTCGAGGAGATCAACGCGCATCTGTGCGAACGCGGGCTGCTCATGCGCTAGGGCACCCTGGTGGACGCGACGATCATTGCAGCGCCGCCGTCGACGAAGAACAAGGACAACGCGCGCGATCCGGAGATGCACCCAGACGAAGAAGGGCAACCAGTGGCATTTCGGCATGAAGGCCCACATCGGCGTGGACGCTGAATCCGGGCTCGTACACAGCGTGCACGCCACGGCAGCCAACGAAAGCGATGTCGCTCACACGCATGAGGTGCTGCATGGAGAAGAGCAGCGCGTTCACCTGGACGCCGGCTACACCGGCGTTGACAAGCGCACCGAGATCACCCACGCACAAGCCGAAGGCGACATCCGCTCGGACATCGAGTGGCACGTGGCGACCAAGCGTGGGCTTATCAAGGCAATGCCCGAAGGCGCGCTCAAGGAACTCACCGTGATGCTGGAGCGCAAGAAGGCGCAGATTCGGTCGCGCGTGGAACACCCTTTTCACGTCGTGAAGAACTTGTTCCACTACAAGAAGGTCAGCTACCGCGGTCTTTTGAAGAACGGGGCCAGGCTGTTCACCCAATTCGCGCTGGCCAATCTGGTGCTGGCCAAGCGCGCACTACTGGATGAAGCACAACAAGGGATTCGTGCGTCCTGAGAGCACAGATCAGCTCGAAATGGGCTAAATCGAGCCCAATTCTTACGTCGAACGACACCAATCCTCGGAAATCTCTCGCATTGCGGAACGGATTCGTAATTCGCCACCTGCTACTGCTGGATAAACCTTTGTTCAGCATTTCCCTAAGCAGTAATCTTGTATTTATGCAGGCTAGGTTAAACGCATGCTGGCCAGAAGGAGTTCGTTTTTTGATGGTTGTATCGGTCAGTGAACTGACTGCCGTTATCGGTGAGGATCGTCCGTGCATCGCAGTGCATAGATCAGCAGCGCCGGGCAAGTGGTGCTCAGGTTGTAGACGCCGTGGTGCGACGGCACCACCCACATCGTGATATCGCTCTTGGAGTTCATGCAACGTCAGCACTGGCCGATGACTGCTTCGCGGCTACGAATTCCGGATATCAGGTGACCGCAACGGGTCGGCAGCGCCCGTTCGGCTGATTGAACTGCTAACCCACCGCCTGCTCGGATGCCGATTGGCGTAGGCAAACTATGAGTGACTGCTTTGGAGAAAGGGCGCGTTCTATCGGCCGACGCGCTATGACCGCTGTACTTTGATACCGGTCATTGACATGCCGATTTCCTGATCAATCCTAAGACTGCAACTGGCCGGGACTGCCAGGTCGCGGTCAGCGCCGGCAGCAGCCGCTCGATGCAGCGCGCGCTGAACGGCCGGTCTTCGAGGCATCGATCTCAACGTCTCGACCCTCTGCAGACGTAGAACCGGTGGATCTGGCGGGCGCAAACCCGCCATTCTTCGACCACCGCCCCCGAAGGGTGAGCAGCTTCATCATCCGGGTGATGACCTTGTGCAACACCGCCTACAGCGCTTCATCGGTTAGCGCGCGTACCTCGGCGCTGCGTGGCGCTGTCTGCCAACGCAGCGTTCATCGCGTACGGCGTGACGGCACGGCTGTGGCCGGTGGTGGCGTTGCACTTCGTGCAGGTGCCCGTCAACGCCTGGCGTCTGTGGTAGACGCTCGATCGTCAGCGGGAAAGGCACGCGCAGCAGCCAGCGCCGGCCAGCCCATAGACTGACGGCAGGACACAGCAGACGAAGGCGCGGGGCAACCCGGGCCGAGGCGGCGCCGCCCTGACCTCAACCCACTCAAACTGGCGTGGCGCGGAACGCGCCACGAAGCATCCGCCATGCTCGACAAGGACACCCAAGACCTGCGCACCGCCATCGCCGCGCTTGAATCCCAACGCGCCATGCTGGGCGACTCGGTGCTGGAACTGGCCACCGCCCCGCTTCGCGCCCGCCTGGCCGCGCTGCTGCGCCCCGCCGGCCTGAAGCACCGCCTGGTGACGGTGCTGTTTGCCGACGTGGTGGGCTCCACTGCCCTGGCCACTGGCCTGGACGCCGAAGACACACTGGCCCTGCTGAGTGCGGCGCTGCGGCGCATGGCCGCCATCGTCGAAGCGCACCAGGGCCGCGTGCTTCGTTTCACCGGTGACGGCGTCAAGGCTGCCTTCGGCATGGACGAGACGCGTGAGGACGATGCCGAACGCGCCGTGCGCGCCGGCCTGGCGATCCTTCAGGCCGGGCGCGAGCAGGCCGGGGCTGCTGCAAGGCTGCACGGCATCACCGACTTTGCCGTGCGCGTGGGCGTGCACAGCGGCGACGTGGCGCTGGGCGAGGGTGTGGAGGACGACAACACCGCCATGGGCGCGGCCGTGAACATCGCCGCGCGCATGGAGCAGCACGCGCCGCCCGGCGGCCTGCGCATCAGCCACGACACCTGGAGCCAAGTGCGCGGGCTGTTCGAGCTGGAAGCGCAGCCGATGTTGCAGGTGAAGGGCATCGAAGCCCCGATGCAGACCTACCTGGTGCGTGCGGCGCTGGAACGTGGCGCGGCCAGCGTCGAGCGCGGGCTGCAAGGCCTGGCCACGCCCATGGTGGGCCGCGACGCTGAGTTGCAGCGCCTGCTGCAGACCGTCGAACGCGCGCGCCAGACGCGGCAGCTGCAAGCCCTGACGCTGGTGGGCGACGCCGGCCTGGGCAAGAGCCGGCTGCTGAGGGAACTGATGGCCGCGCTGCAGGACTGCCGCCTGCTCATCCTGCGCTCGCAGCCCGACAGCCAATTGCGCCCCTGGGGCCTGCTGCGCAGCCTGCTGGCCCTGCAATGCGGCGTGGCCGACACCGACAGCGCCGAGGTGGCGCGCCGTAAGGTGGTCGACGGCCTGAGCCCGTGGTTCGAAGAACGCGGTGAATTTGCTAAACGGCAGGCCCAGCTCATCGGCCAACTCTCGGGCCTGGACTTCGCCGACAGCCCCACCGTCAAGGGCCTGGACCCGCGCACACTGCGCGACCAGGCGCTGATGGCCTTGCCCGCCTACCTGCAAGCCTTGGCGGCCCAGGGCAGCAGCCTGCCGGTGCTGATCGTCGAAGACCTGCACTGGGCCGACGACAGCTCGCTGGACCTGCTGCAGCACCTGCTGGCCCACGCGGCCGAGTTGCGGCTGGCGCTAGTGATGACGGCCCGCCAGCCGCTGCTGGTGCGACGGCCCGATTGGGTCAAACCCGACACGGCCGACGCCGCCGTCACTGCCGTCGCGCTCATGACGCTGAGCCCGCTGCCCACAGATCAATGCAACGAACTCATGCAAG
>JBBQAW010000336.1:0-4321 GCA_038316815.1 Burkholderiales bacterium | reverse complement strand
AGCACCGGCACGCTGACATTGGCCGCCTTGGCCGCGACCAGGAAGCCAAGAGCAATGCCGACGCGCCAGCGGTACTTCCACAGGTAGGGCAGCAGCTTGGCCAGCGTTTGCCAGTCGCTGCGCTCTGGCGCGGTGGCCAGGGTGGCGCTGGCAGGGGCTACAGTGGCGACAGGGGCGTGTGGGGGCATGGCGGCATTGTGGCCGTGGCCGCCAACCGCCGTGAACCTGCACTGTGGAAAGCAATGCCATGAGTCTGCCCGCCACCCTGCCCGCCCCGCAACCTGCCCCCCTGCCGCCCGGCACAGGAACCGGTGCACCGGCATCTGCGGGCGGCGTGGCGGTGCCCGCTCTGCAACCCCAGACCCTGCCCGACAGCAGCGAACTGGTGCTGCGCGTGATGCCGCTGCCGGCCGATGTGAACGCCAATGGCGACATCTTCGGCGGCTGGATCATGGCCCAGGTCGACCGGGCCGGCGCCGTGTTGCCCAGCCGCATTGCCAAAGGCCGCATCGCCACGGTGGCAGTGAACCAGTTCATCTTCAAGCAGCCCGTGAGCCTGGGCGACTTGCTGAGCTTTTATGCCCGCGTCACGCGCATCGGCACCACGTCGATCAGCGTTCACGTCGAGGTTTACGCTGAACGCAACCCGGCCAACCTGCACGTGGTGAAGGTGACCGAAGCCGACCTGACGTATGTGGCCATCGACGGTCAAGGTCAGCCGCGGCCCGTGCCGCGCTGAACTGGCCTGAACCCGAAACTGCCCGGGCTATAACGGGCCAGGCAACGGCTGGAGTGGCCCGGACCCTACCAAGCCCCGACGCTGGGCATCGAAACCCAGGGTTCAGCTGGTTGCAGTGCGCCCCCGGCCTGCAGCAGTTCGATCGAGATGCCGTCGGGCGAACGCACGAAGGCCATGCGGCCGTCGCGCGGCGGGCGGCTGATGACGACGCCGTGGTCCATCAGACGCTGGCAAGCCGCATAGATGTCGTCCACCGCATAAGCCATGTGGCCGAAGTTGCGGCCGCCGGTGTATTCCTCGGCCTTGCTGTCTGGGGTGGGCCAGTTGTAAGTCAGTTCCACTTGCGCGTTGCGGTCGCCGGGCGCGGCCAGGAAGAACAGCGTAAAGCGGCCGGCTTCGCTCTTGCGTTCGCTCAGCAGTTCCAGGCCCAGGGCGTCGCGATAAAAATGCAAGGAGGCGTCGACGTCGGTCACGCGGACCATCGTGTGTAGATATTTCATGGCGCGGGCTTTGGCGGTGCAGGACACCGCGGCAAATGGTTCAGAACGTCAGAGTATCGGCCAGCCCCTGCCGCTGCGTCGACGTGCTGCCATGCCGCCCGCCGTGCAACCGCACCATCTGGGCCGCGATGTGTTCGGCCATCGCGACCGCGCTTTGCCGGTACACGGGCTCGCCCGGGTGGAAGCCGTCACTGGCCAGCACCCCGCGGTTCAGGCGCATCGGCACATGCACGCGCGAGACATCGCCGCGCGTGGCCACCCAGTGTTGCAGGGCCCGGTCGTGCCGGCGGGCGTCGCTGCCGGCCACCCAGCGCAGCGGCTGGGGCAGGCCGTGCATGTCGTGCACGGGCGGCAGCGGCGCGAAGACCACGTGCTGCACGCCCAGGGCATTGCGGCAATGGTTGGCCAGGGCTTCGCGCGCCACCACGGCATGGTGCGAAGGCACCTGCTCGACGACGTCGTTGACACCCGTCACCACCAAGGCGAGGTCGAAGTGCGCCAGAGTTTGAGACTGCAGCAGCTGCAACGTGGCAGCCGTGCTGAGCCCTGATTGCGCCACCAGCTGCCAGTGCACGCGGTGGCTTGTTGCCCGCGCCAGCAGCGGCACCAGTTGGCCTGCCAGGGCGTCGCTTTGGAGCACCACGCCCACGCCTGCTGCCGACGAGTCCCCGGCAATCAACAGCCGTAGGCGCGGCCCGCGGCCCCACTGGCCCTGGCGTTCGCCTTCGGCTTCGGGCAGGCGCGCCATGCGCGAACGCGTCAGCAGTGCCTGTGCCACGAGCAAGGGGGTGAGCGCCAGCTTGAGGGTCAGCGACATGGGCGGTGACGGTGCAGTCGGGGACGGGGACGGGGGCGGAGGCGGAGGCGGAGTCTGTCTTGCGCTGGATTGGCGAAGTTCAGAACTTCGAGAAGTCCGGCCTGCGCTTTTGGAAAAAGGCCTGGAAGGCTTCCATGGCCTCGGGGCTGCGCAGTCGCTTGGCGAACAGTTCGCCTTCGGTACGAATGACCTGCAGCATCAGTTCACGCTGCGGGCCACGCATCAACTGCTTGGCTTCACGCACGGCGCCCGGGGGCAAGTGGTTGAAGCGCTCGGCCACGCGGCGCGCGTGGTTCACCACTTCCGAGGCCGGGATGACGGCATTGGCGATGCCGCATTCCACCGCCTGCTCAGGCGTGAAGGGGTCCCCCAGCAGCAGCTTTTCGGCCGCACGGCGGTGGCCGATCAACTGCGGCACCACCAGGCTGGAAGCAAATTCGGGCACCAGGCCCAAGGCCACGAAAGGCATGGCCAGGCGGGCTTCGTCGGACACGTAAACAAAGTCGCAGTGCAGCAGCAGCGTCGTGCCGATGCCGACGGCGCCACCGGTAACGGCCGCCACCACGGGTTTGTCGCAGTCCAGCAGGGCGCGCATGAACTGGAAGACGGGTGAATCCTGGCTGTCGCTGCCCTGCCCTGGCGACCGCGACATGAAGTCCTCGATGTCGTTACCGCTGGTGAAGATGCCGGGCTGCCCGGTGATCAGCACCGCGCGCACCGCGCTGTCGGCCCTGGCCGAGACCAGCGCTTCGGTCATGGCCTGGTACATGGCCACGGTCAGCGCATTCTTCTTCTCGGGGCGTGCGATCTCGATCGTCGCAACGCCGTTCAGGATGGCAGTCTTGATACTCATGTTTTCGTCTCCTGTGGGGTGCGGCGGAATCAGACTTTCTCAAGAATGCCAGCGGCACCCTGGCCCATGCCCACGCACATCGTGACCATGCCGTATTTCAGGTTCTGCCGGTGCATCGCGTGCACGACAGTGGCCGCACGGATGGCGCCAGTGGCGCCCAGCGGGTGGCCCAGCGCGATGGCGCCGCCCATCGGGTTGACACGCGCCGGGTCCAGGCCCAGGGTGCGGATGACAGCCAGGGCCTGCGCGGCGAAGGCTTCGTTCAGTTCGATCCAGCCCATGTCTTGCAGGTTCAGCCCGGCGTACTTCAATGCCGCCGGAATGGCTTCGATCGGGCCGATGCCCATGATCTCTGGCGCCACGCCGCGCGCAGCAAAGCTGACGAAGCGCGCCAGCGGCTTCAGGTCGTAGCGCTTGATGGCGGCTTCACTGGCCAGGATCAACGCACCGGCGCCGTCGCTGGTCTGGCTGCTGTTGCCGGCCGTGACGCTGCCGTACCCGGTGGCCTTGCCCGCCGGGTCACGGGTCGCGGCAAAAACGGGGCGCAGCTTGGCCAGGCCTTCCAGGCTGGTGTCGGGGCGCGCGCCTTCGTCCAGGCTGACGGTGCGGGTCTGGGTGCTGACTTCACCCGTGGCCAGGTTCGGGAACCGGTCCACCACGTCGATGGGCGTCATCTCGGCGCTGAAATGGCCGGCGGCCATCGCTGCCAAGGCCTTCTGGTGCGAGGCCAGCGCAAAGGCGTCCTGGTCTTCGCGGCTGACCTTCCACTGGCTCGCCACCTTCTCGGCCGTCAGGCCCATGCCGTAGGCGATGCCGACGTTTTCGTCTTTGGCAAACACGTCCGGGTTGAACGAAGGCTTGTTGCCGCCCATCGGCACCATGCTCATGCTTTCGGCGCCGCCGGCAATCATCACGTCGGCCTCGCCCACGCGAATGCGGTCGGCCGCCATCTGCAGCGCCGTCAGGCCACTGGCGCAGAAGCGATTGACGGTGACACCGCCCACGCTGTGCGGCAGGCCGGCCAGCACCATCGCGGCGCGGGCCATGTTCATGCCCTGCTCACCCTCGGGAAAACTGCAGCCGATGATGGCGTCTTCGATGGCCTTGGGGTCCAGCGTCGGCACCTGGGCCAGCGCGCTGCGCACGGCGGCCACCAGCAGATCGTCGGGCCGCGTATTGCGGAAGTAGCCGCGGCCGCTCTTGCCGATGGGCGTGCGCGTGGCCGCAACGATGTAGGCGTCTTGAACTTGCTTGCTCATGGTCGTTCCTTCGGGCGTTCAGTTGCGGACAGGCTTGCCGGTGGACAACATGCCCATGATGCGTTCTTGCGATTTGGGATGTTCCAGCAAGGCGCAGAAGCGTTCGCGCTCCATGCCCATCAGATATTCCTCGCTGACCAGGCTGCCGGCGTC
>JBBQAW010000335.1:0-4335 GCA_038316815.1 Burkholderiales bacterium | reverse complement strand
ACAGGGCACGCCCGCGCTGCGCACAGTGCTGCACCAACTGGCCGACGAGGGTGTTGCCGAGGTCGTGCTGCTGCCGCTCTTGCTGCCGATGGAGCCTGGCCTGGCGCTGAGCCTGCAGCGTGTGATCAAGCGTTGGCGACGTGAGCGAGGCAATCACAGTGATGGTGACAGCGACAGCGACAGCAACAGCGCATGGCCAATGGTGCGCATCGCCCCGGCCCCGGCTGGCGTGGCCGCCATCGACAGCCTTCTCGACGAAATGGCTCAGCAAGGCCAGGCCGCCACCCCCGCCGACGGCACGCGCGTGCCCGACGCCGAGGGCGCCACCGTGCCGGCACAGCGCCACCGGGTGCTGGTGTGTGCCGGCGGCCCCTGCACTGATGCTGGATCTGCCGTGGTCTGGGGCCATCTGCGCAACATCCAGAAGGCGCGCAGCCTGCGCACCGACGGGCCGGGCGTGATGACCTGCAAGACCACCTGCCTGGGCCCCTGCGGCCTGGCGCCCGTGATGCAGGTCTGGCCCGACGGCACCTGGTACGGCGGCGTCAACGAGGCCGGTGTCGAACGCATCGTTGAGCAGCACCTGCTGGGCGGCGAAGCGGTGACTGAGCTGAGCTACGTCGTCCAACCTGGCAAACAGTGGCTGCGCAGCGTGCTCGCCGCACGCCAAAACGAAACTGCGACCTGAATCAACCTTACCTATGCACAGCCCTGCGCAGTTTGCAGACCGCTGCTCTGTCGAACAGGTAGGGCGCCGATCTCAGCGGACCCACAAACCGGCAGGTTCGAAATCTCGTTTTCCCTCAGCCCGCTTTGCGCCTGCGCGCGCGCCAGAGCCCTGCGCCCAGCAAGCCAGCCAGCAACAGCGCTGCGCTCGATGGCTCGGGAATGGCTTGCAGCATGTAGGCACGGTTCTGACCACCCACCATGCCCCAGCCCACGATGTCGCCACGGTCATTGATGCCTTCAGCGGTTGCCAGCGTAAAGCCGCTGGCGACATCGATGAAAGTATTCAGGTCCACCATCGCGCCCGCCTGATAGAGGAACGCGCGCTGCGGCGAGCCGCTGATGTTGGTGACGAAGCCAACGATCTGGCCTGCGTCGTTGATGGCTTTGGCTTCGCTGAAAGTGCGCCCCATCGAACCCAATGCTTCGAGCGCGTAGGCACTGCCATCGAAAGTCCAGCGCACAGCCTGGCGGATGTTGGTGCCGCTGCTGGTGTTGCCTGCCACCGCCACACCGGCGATGGTGCCAGCGGCGTTGATGGCAAACGCGTCACTGAACGAATCGGGCAGCAGCGAGCCCAGGTTCAGCGGTGCGCCTGTGCCGCTCCAGAACGTGGCCTGCGTCACCGAGCCGGCCGTGTCGCGGCGGCTGTTGCCCACCGCCTGTCCGGCTTCGTTCAAGCCCCACGCGCGGCCTGTGGTGGTGCTCAGGCCGTCCACCGAACCCAGGTCGCTCGCCACACCGTTGACCCAGCGCGTGGGCCGGGAAGCCACGCCATTCGAGGAGATGCCGACGATCACGCCGTTGTTGTTGATGTCATGGGCAACACCCCGGTCGTTGTCGCCGGCCAGGCGGATCAAACCGGTCAGGGTGCCGTTGGCATAGACAAAGGCGCGCGAGGCGTTGTTGTCGGATTCGCCCACCACCACACCAAAATCATTGATGGCGTAACCGCGGCTGAAGTTGTTGCTGCCGGGCAGCACGCCCAGGTTGATCATCGAGCCCGGTTCGTCCCACAAAAAGGTGTTCAGCCGAGGTGCAGGCTGGCCGGTGGCGGTCTGCGCATTGCCTGTCACCTGGCCCAGATTGTTGATGTCCCGCGCGAAGCTGGATGTGCCGCCCAGGGTGCCCAGGTCACGCAACACATAGGTGACCTGGGCCATGGCGGCGGGCGCCCCTATGGCCAGGATCAAAGTCATTGCAAAGCCGAGTGCGCGGGCGCGAGATGGGACGGTCATGGGTAAATTCTCCGTTGTTGATGCTAGTGCAAACGCATTATCACTAAGATCAATACTGTGCCGCAGGCCTCGAACGAAGCCGCCACCTGAAGGAGCGTCCACCCATGCACCACCCTCCGCACTTTGCGGGCCGCTGCTCTGCCGAGCAGGTCGAAGAAGGCTATGAGCGCGCGCCCAAGTTCGATGCCGACGGACTTCTACCCTGCATCACTGCCGACGCTGCCAACGACGAAACGCTTGCCAACAGCGGGCTGGTGCCGCAGATGGTGGAGATGCGCATCGACGTCGACCAGAACGCGTTGTGGTTGCGTGTGCGCGTGCAGGCCAGGCCGCACAGTGACCGCGCAAGCTGCCACGTCGGCTATGGCAGCTGCTACGACCGAAGTGTCGAGCCCGGCAACGGCAGGCTTCGCTTCGTTGAAGCAGCCAAAACTTTCGCCCCCCGCGTCGTCCATGGCGACGCAACGAATGCCACGGTGTTGTGATGATTCAAGCTGATTTGGTTTCTGAACAGGCGCTGTGTCCCGTGTGGGCGGGTGATGGTCCAGACGCGCTGTCGGGCATCCGGCAAGCCGGCGTCGAGCTGGCGCTCTGGCAGCGCAGTGCAAGGGCCGGCGCCAGTTGCGCTGCAGATGACAGCGCAGATGACAGCGCAGATGCCAGCGCAGGTGCCAGCGCAAACACAAGCGCAAATGCCAATGCCAGCGCGCTGTCCTTGTGCCACTGGTTGGCCACCTTGCCCGAGGCCCAGCTACCCTTGTGCCAAATGGAGCTGCAGCCCGCCGACACTTTGGCGCGGTTACAAGCCGCCTTTGACGCCAGCGGCACACCGAGCGGCGCTATGCAGCAGGCCTTGTTGCACGACATCAACTTGCTGGTCGGACACTTCGCGGACATCGTCGGCTGCGCCAGCGTACGCCTGCGGCTGGATGCCATCACCAACGATGCTTGCCGGCGCTGGCACCGTGACTGCGTGCCGCTGCGCTTGGTCACCACCTACCGCGGCCCTGGCACGGAGTGGTTGCAGCCTGCTCAAGGTGCCGCTGCGATGGCGCAGCCCGACGAGAACATGCCTGGCAGTGAACAGCTGGGGCCGTTCGACGTGGCCTAGTTCAAGGCCTGTCGCAGGACCGTGGTGGCCCACGACAGTGACATCGTGCACCGCTCGCAGCGAATTGCAGGTCTGGGCGTAACCCGCCTGGTGCTGGTGCTGGACCCGCCGTTCGACTTCCAGTGGGAGCCGCGCGCATGAGCACGCCAAGCAGCCCTGAGTGTGAATACCAGAGTGCAAAGACCGCCGTGCACAGCTTGAAGGGATCCCCGTGACTACCGAGGTATTGGTCTGTGTGCTCTGCTGCTCCGCCGACCGGCCGCGCGACTTGCCGCGTCCCGGGCGCGATCTGTTCGAGGCCATCGAAAACATCGCCTTGCGCGAGGACTTGCCGTTCCCGATCCGGCCTGTGGAATGCATGAGCGGCTGCCGTCGCGACTGCACAGTGGCTTTGCAGGCGCCCGGCAAGATGAGCTACTTCTTCGGTGACCTGAGCGCCGACGACACATCGGCCGAACATGTGCTGGCTTGTGCGGCACTGCACCAGGCCAGCATGGATGGCTTCATGGCCCGCGACGCGCGCCCTGAGCGATTGCGCGAGGGCATCCTGGCGCGCCTGCCTGCGGTCTTGCCTGCAACCCCGCCTGCGACCCCGCCTGCAACCTCGCCCGCTGTCTTGCCAGCAGCCGCACCCGCTATTGCCCACTCGACTTGACGTTCGAACCCCGCTTTCAGGACACCCCCGCCATGATCGAAGTAACGAAATTGAGCAAGTCGTTCGGGGCCACAAAGGCGCTGAACGCCATGGACCTGCATGTCGGCGCGGGCGAGGTGTATGCGCTGCTGGGTGCCAACGGCGCTGGCAAGACCACCACCATCAGCCTGTTGCTGGGCTTCCTGCGCGCCGATGCAGGCCAGGTGCGCGTGGCCGGCATTGACCCCGCGGCCGACCCCGAGCAGGCGCGTGCCGTCACGGCCTACATTCCCGAACAGGTGGCGCTGTACCCCAGTTTCAGCGGCCTTGAGAACCTGGCCTATTTCGCCGCGCTGGCCGGCAAGAAGCTTAACGACGCCGAAGGCCGCGCCTTGCTGCAACGGGCCGGCTTGGCCGCAGAGGCCGCTGAACGCCGGCTGGGCGATTATTCGAAGGGCATGCGCCAGAAAGTGGGCATTGCCATTGCCCTGGCCAAGCAGGCGCGCGTGCTGGTGTTGGACGAGCCCATGTCGGGCCTGGACCCCCAGGCTGCCAACGAGTTCTGCACGCTGGTGCGCCAGGTGGCCGATGCCGGCAGCGCCGTCTTGATGGCCACGCACGACATC
>JBBQAW010000334.1:0-4353 GCA_038316815.1 Burkholderiales bacterium | reverse complement strand
CCTGAAGGCCCTGGGCATGTTGACACCGCTGCCGCAGGCGCCCGAGATCTGCGTCGAGATCATGTGCCCCAGCAACACCTGGGCAGAAATGCACCTGAAGGTCGGCCATTACCTTGAAGCCGGCGCGCAGCAGGTCTGGATAGTGACGCTGGACGGCAAGCGCACCATCATCGACCCGCCTCAAGCCTGAAGGCCTGAACTTCGGCGTGACAGGCTGAGAGTCTTTCGATCATGCCCAACCATCACGCCAAGAGACGCCCGCTCGTCGTTGCCAATGCGCGCCATAGCCCGAGCTATGGCTGTGCTTTGCGCCTGGATCGGACGCCTTTTGACGCGCTGCTCGGTCACGCTCGAAAAACTCTCAGCCTCTGAGTGCGTCCGCCCGTGACCCCCGCCCAGACCCTGCGCCACCTGCAGCACGCCAACGCGCTGGCGCGCCAGGCCGCGGCTGCTGGATACCACCCGTTCGCAGCGCTGGTGCTGGCCGAAGACGGTGAAACGGTCCTGTTCGAGCAGACCCATGCCGACACCCTGAACCACGCCGAAACCGCGCTGCTGCAGACGGCCGGCAACCACACAGACAACGCCATCCTCAGCCTGCCGCGCCGCGAAGGTTTCGCGCACGGGCACAAGGCGCTGCGGGTGGTCCGCCCGGTGCCCGAGGCGGCTGACGACATCGCGCAACCTCACCGCAACCTCACCGCAACTTCAGCGCAACTTCAGCGCAGCTTCTGGCAACGCTGAAAGCGCGACGATGAGCCCCCACACTTGACCTGGCGCGCCCACCTGCAACTGAAGTACACGCTGCAAGACGGCCGCTGCGTGGGCCACAGCACGCATGTAGGGCCGCTGCGCGTGCTGAAAAGCCTGTACCCTGAAGGCCCTGCCATCTGCCACCATGTGCTGGTGCACCCCCCGGGCGGCGTGGTGGGCGGCGACGAACTGCATGTCGACGCCCACATCGGTACCGGCGCCCACGCCGTGCTGACCACCCCGGGCGCTACACGTTTTTATCGCAGCGAAGGCGCGCCAGCTTTGCAAAAAGTGGCGCTGCACGCTGCTGCCGAGGCACGCGTCGAATGGCTGCCGCTGGAAACCATCGCCCACCCCGGCTGCATTGCCGAAAACCGCCTGCAACTGCACCTTCAGCCCGGCTCCGAGGCCATCGCCTGGGACACCCTGGTGCTGGGCCTGCCCGCCAGCGGAGAGGCCTTCGCCAGTGCAGACAGCGCCAGCCGCTTTCAGCAGCACATGGAAGTGCCGGGACAGTGGCTGGAACGTGGCCTGCTGCGCGCAGACGACACCACCCTGCTGCAAAGCCCGCTGGGCCTGGCCAGCCAGCCGGTCATGGCCACGCTGGGTTTTTTCAGCGGCAGCCCGCTGCCAGCAGCCCGCCGAGACGCGCTGCTGGAAGCGGCACGCCAAGTCATCGCAGACTGCCCGCTACCGGCAGTAAGCGCACGTGCGGGTGCCACCGCGCCCCAGCCTGGGGTCGTACTGTTTCGTCTTTTGGCACCGAAGGTTGAACCCGCCATGGCCCTGCTCAGGGCCGTGCGCGCGGTGTGGCGGCAGCAGGCCTGGGGCCTGGCGGCCGAGCCGCCACGGATTTGGCGGACTTGAGGGCCCGCCCCATTGGCGCCAGCCGAATCTCGCAGATGTCGAGTCGCCTGAAGTGCGAGAAACCGTTTCAACCGTTCCTTCTGCGCCCAGATCGCCTAATGTGTATTGACGGTGTTGACTTCAACATCCGAAAGTTGCCCCGGCACTGCAGATTGCAAACCCTGTCGTCGTTTCCAAGGTTGAGCGGCTTGCCCGCGCCACCGGCCTGAGCAAGACGGCCGTTGTCGAGAAGGCCATCGACCGCCTGGCCAGCGAAACGCAGGGCACGGCCGACCCAGGGCGAATGGCAGCGTTGTTGGCTCAGATAGACCACGTTCCAGACCGCGCTGATGCCTTCGAAGCCCTGGAATAGGACGCGCGGGGCCTGCCGAAATGATCGTCATCGACACCTCGGCCGTCGTTGCCCTGGTGTTTGTCGAACCAGAACGCGATGCCATCGCACGTGCCATCCAGCAAGCTGACACGGTGTTGATCAGCACCGTGTCTGTTGTTGAAGCGCGCATGGTCGTGCAGGGCCGGCGTGGGCAGCGAGCGGTGGTGCTGCTTGACGACTTGCTTCGGCTGCCCATGTTCGAGAAGGTCCCCCCCGGGTGTGGCCGAAACAGACGCCGCCTATGCAGCATTCGTGGCCTTTGGCAAACGCAGCGGCCATCCGGCCGGGTTGAACTTTGGCGGTGTCTTCAGCTACGCACTGGCAAAAGTGCGCGGCCTGCCGCTGCTGTTCAAGGGCGATGACTTTTCGCGGACGGATCTGGTCGATGCGCTGCGCCTTTGAAAATCTGTCGATGACGTACAGGAACCGCGCTTGCAGCGAAGGCAGCTGTCGGCACGAACTGGTTCAACCCTGCGCCTGAGCTCAGAGCAAACCCAATCCATCGTCGCCGCAACGCGCGCCGTGGCTGGCGTGCGGGCGGTGGTGAAGCCGTTCGGCTCCGGGCTGGACGACCAAGCCCGCGGGGCGACATCGACCTGTTGGTGGAAGTGCCTGACCCTGTGGACCAAGCTGCCTGCTTGGCTGCACGCATCACGGCCAGCTTGCAGCGGGCCTTGGACGACCGAAAAGTGGACGTGCTGCTGGTGCACCCCCACACCCAACCTCAACCCGTCCACCAGAAGCGCAGCGCCAAGGCGTGTTGTTGAAATGAGCGCTGTCGCCCACGGCCACGCCCGCGGCCATGGCCATGGCCATGGCGATCGACGCCTTGCATTTCTGCTGGAGACGGTGCCACTGGAAGCCGCGCATTTGCTGGGCACCGATGAACGCCTGTTCGCCCAACCCTTCACATCAGCGCCCGCGGCTGGCCTGCTGACCAATGCGCTGCTGGCCGAACGCCTTGACGCTTTTACTGCGCGCTTTGAATCACGGCAGGCCGCAATTCAGGTCAGCCTGAATGCTCGGCGGTGCCAGCCGCCGCGTCGTCCAGGTCTTCAAACAGATCTTCCTGCGTCAGCGTCAGCCCCACGCTGGTGAGCGCCAGCGTAGCCGGGTTGCCTTGCGCGTCATGCAGTACCCAACCGGCGCTTTCGCGCCGAAACAGTTCCATGCGCCGCCGAGTTGCGTCTACCAGCAGGTATTCCTGCAAGCTGGGCAACTGCCGGTAGGTCATGAACTTCAGGCCTCGGTCAACGGCTTCGGTGCTGTCAGACAACACTTCGGCTATGAAGCACGGCGCCTGCAAGGCCTGCGCACGCTGGCGGTCGGCTTCGTCGCAAGACACCATCACGTCTGGGTAGAACACGGCGTCTGTCGCCTGCACATGCAGCTTCATGTCTGAGGTGTAGGCGCGGCAGCGGGTGCCGCCCAGGTGCTGGCGCAGGCGGGCTGCCAACGCCAGGGCCACCAGCACGTGGTCTTGCCGTGCCCCCACCATCGCGAACACTTCGCCGCCCAGAAATTCATGCTTGGTCGGCTGTTCAGCCTCCCAAAGCAGATAGCTTTCGACATCGAGCGGGGTTTTCGTCAGCGGTAGTCGCATCGGCCAGATAGTAACCAAGCCCTAGTCCGCCAGGTTCTCTGCCGCCCCTTCCGCCACACGGGCCCCAGCCACCGCCCGCAGCTGCGCTTCCAGCCGCGCCAACACGGCGTCAGCGGCCAGGTGGTCTTGTGCGTAGGCTCGCGCGGTTTCGCCCAGGCGGGCGCACATCTCAGGGCGTTCGGCCAGGTATTGCACGGCGTGGGCAAAGGCCGCCACATCGCCATGCGGCACCACCACGCCGCAGGCCTGCACCACGTCGGCCAGCTCACTGTCCAGTGTGGCCATTGCCACCACGGGGCGGCCGCTGGCCAGCATGCCTGTCAGTTTGCTTGGCATCACCATGTCGGCAGCGGCGGGCCGCTGCGGCAGCAGGTGCACGTCGGCCAGGGCCAGCAATTCGGGCAAGCGTTCCAGCGGCTGCAGCGGCATGAAGTGCACGTTGGGCAGTGCGCTGCACAGCGCCTGCGTCTGCGCTTGCAGCGCGCCTTCGCCGCACAACACAAAGTGCAACCGCGGGTGGCCTTCCAGGCGCAAAGCCACTTCGGCCAGCCAGTCCACGCCCTGTTTCACGCCCATCGTGCCGCTGTAAAGCGCTACCACTGCGCCAGATGGCAGGCCCAGCTGGGCGCGATATGGCGTGGGCTTGCCTGCAGGCCAGGCGCCGCGCACATTGGCCCAGTTGGGCACCAGGCTTGTGCGCTCGGGCGCCACCCCCTTGGCCACGGCGCGCGCCACCATCGCGCGGCTGATGCTGCTG
>JBBQAW010000333.1:0-4393 GCA_038316815.1 Burkholderiales bacterium | reverse complement strand
CCATCAGCGGCAGCACGACGGCAATGATCTTGATCAAGCTCCAGACCACCAGCCACAAGGTGGGGCCGAGGGTGGCGTTGCCGAACTGATGCAGGGGCTCGAACATGGTCAGGCAGCCGCCACCGCTTCGACGGTGATCTCACCAAACATGGCCCCCAGGCGGGCCGTCATCGGGTGGCCAGCCGGTACGCGCACGGTGCCTTCGGCAAGCTGGGCATCTTCGCGCGCGGGCAGCACCACGGCCGCTTCGCCTTGCCCTAACAGGACCCGCCCGCCAGGGCGCAAACCCAGCCGGCGCCACAGGGTGCTGGGAACGCCGACGATGGGTTCGCCACGGGCGTCGGCTGTAAGTTGCAGCGATGTGGCGCGCCGCACGATGGGGTCGGTGGCATAGATGGGCACATCGGACACACGCTGCAGTTCGCCCGCCGCGGGGGCCAGGCCGGCCGGCAGCGGCGCAGTGGATTGGTTGTTCATGCGCGCGGGCAATTCGGCCAGGTTGCCCAAGGCTTCAGCGCGCACGTCGTCGGCGGTTTCGAAATCGAAGCCGGGCAGGCCCAGCAGGTTGCCAAGCACGCGCAGTACCTTCCAGCCCGGCCGAGTGTCGCCCAAGGGTTTGACGACACCATGGAAGCTTTGCGCCCGCCCGTCGGCGTTGACGAAGGTGCCTGCGGTCTCCGTGAAGGGGGCAATGGGCAACATCACATCGGCGACGTCGGCCGCGGTGTCCTTGAAGGCAGAGAAGGCCACCACCAGGCCCGACGCCGCCAAGGCCGCACGGGCCGCCGAAGCATTGGCCGCGTCGAGCACGGGTTCGGTGTTCAGCAGCAGCAGCGCCTTCATCGGCTGGCTCAGCATGTCCTGGGCGTTCAAGCCACCAGGGCCGGGCATGGCGCCGACCAGTTGCGCACCCACGCTGTTGCCAGCTTCGCCCAGCATGCCCACGGTCGCGCCCGTGTGCTGCGCGATCCATTGCGCCAGCGCCAGAAGAGTGGACGCCTGCGGATGCTGCTGCGCCGCGTTGCCCAGCAGCAGAGCCTTGTGTTCACCCGTGAGCAGCGACGCGGCAATGGCCTGCGCGGCAGCGCCCGCCGTCACGCCCGCCACGGGCGCGGCCACACTGGCGGTAGCCGCCACGGCTGCTGCCACTTCAGCCAAAGCCTGCGGCCAGGCGGCAGGTGCCGCGCTGATCTGCGTTGCCATGGTCATGGCCCAGTCGTCATGTGCCGCATGCAGGCTGTGCACATGCGCGCCGCGGCGGGCCGCCTGGCGCAGGCGTTGCGCCAACAGCGGGTGGTCCTTGCGCAGGAAGCTGCCGATGACGAAAGCCCGGTCCAGTTGCGACAAGGCGGCAATGGGCAGGCCCAGCCAGCGCGCTTGGCCAAGAGGCGCAGGATGCGTGAAGTCGCTGTGGCGCAGGCGGTGGTCGATGCTTTCGCTGCCAATGCCGCGCACCAGTTTGGCCAGCAGGTGCAGTTCTTCCGTCGTCGACATCGGATGCGCCAGCGCACCGATGCGCGCGGTGCCGAATTCAGCCTTCACGCGCTTCAGGCCGTCTGCGACATAGCCCAGCGCGGTATTCCAGTCCACGGCCTGCCAGGCGCCGCCCTGCTTGATCATCGGCTGCGTCAGGCGTGCGTCGCTGTTCAGGGCTTCGTAGCTGAAGCGGTCGCGGTCAGAGATCCAGCATTCATTGACGGCGTCGTTTTCCAGCGGCACCACACGCATCACCTTGCCGGCCTTGACCTGCACGATGAGGTTGGCACCTGTGCTGTCGTGCGGCGAAACCGACTTGCGGCGCGACAATTCCCAGGTGCGGGCGCTGTAGCGGAAGGGCTTGCTGGTCAGGGCCCCGACAGGGCAGATGTCGATCATGTTGCCCGAAAGTTCACTGTCGACCGTGCCGCCAGTGACGGTGGTGATCTCGCTGTGCTCGCCGCGGTGGATCATGCCGAGCTCCATCACCCCGGCCACTTCCTGGCCGAAGCGCACGCAGCGTGTGCAGTGGATGCAGCGGCTCATCTCTTCCATGCTGATGAGCGGGCCCACGTCCTTGTGGAAGACGACGCGTTTCTCTTCTTCGTAGCGGCTGCCGCTCTTGCCGTAGCCCACGGCCAGGTCTTGCAGCTGGCATTCACCGCCCTGGTCGCAGATGGGGCAGTCCAGCGGGTGGTTGATGAGCAAGAATTCCATCACCGACTTTTGCGCGTTCAGCGCCTTGTCGCTTTTGGTGCGAACGATCATGCCGTTCGTCACCGGTGTGGCGCAGGCCGGCATGGGCTTGGGCATCTTCTCGATGTCGACCAGACACATGCGGCAATTGGCCGCGATGGACAGCTTCTTGTGATAGCAGAAGTGCGGGATGTACACGCCCGCCGCATCGGCCGCATGCATGACCATGCTGCCGTCTGCGACCGTGACGGGCTTGCCGTCTAGGGTGATCTCAGCCATGGCTCACGTGTATGCAGGAACGAGGCAGCGCTTGTGTTCGACGTGATGTTCGAACTCGGGCCTGAAGTGCTTCAGCATCGCCTGCACCGGCATCGCTGCGGCGTCCCCCAGGGCGCAAATGGTGCGGCCCTTGATGTTGTCGGCAACGCTGTCCAGCAGGTCCAGGTCGTCGGGGCGGCCCTTGCCGTGTTCAATGCGGTCGACCATGCGCCACAGCCAGCCCGTGCCTTCGCGGCAGGGGGTGCACTGGCCGCAGCTTTCGTGCTGGTAGAAGTACGACAGGCGCAGCAGGCTCTTGACCATGCAACGGCTGTCGTCCATCACGATGACGGCGCCGCTGCCCAGCATCGAGCCGGCCTTGGCAATGGCGTCGTAGTCCATCGTCGTGTCCATCATGGTGCTGGCGGGCAGCACAGGTGCCGATGAACCCCCAGGAATCACCGCTTTCAGCTTGCGCCCGCTGCGCACGCCGCCGGCCAATTCAAGCAGGGTGGCGAAAGGCGTCCCCATCGGCACTTCGAAGTTGCCCGGCCGGTTGACGTCGCCCACGACGCTGAAGATCTTGGTGCCGCCGTTGTTCGGCTTGCCGCATTCCAGGTACTTCTGGCCGCCGTTGTTGATGAGCCATGGCACCGCGGCAAAGGTCTCGGTGTTGTTGATCGTGGTGGGCTTGCCATACAGGCCAAAGCTGGCCGGGAAAGGCGGCTTGAAGCGGGGCTGGCCCTTCTTGCCTTCCAGGCTTTCAAGCAGCGCCGTTTCTTCGCCGCAGATGTAAGCGCCAAAGCCGTGAAAGGCATGCAGCTGAAAGCTGTGCTGGCTGCCAAAGATGTTGTCGCCCAGAAAGCCGGCGGCGCGTGCTTCTTCAAGCGCGGTCTCGAAGCGTTCATAAGCTTCGAAAATCTCGCCGTGGATGTAGTTGTAGCCCGTCTTGATGCCCATCGCATAGGCAGCAATGGCCATGCCTTCGATGACGATGTGCGGGTTGTACAGAAGGATGTCGCGGTCCTTGCACGTGCCCGGTTCGCCTTCGTCGCTGTTGCAGACCAGGTACTTCGGCCCCGGGAAGGCGCGCGGCATGAAGCTCCACTTCAAGCCTGTGGGGAAACCGGCGCCGCCGCGGCCGCGCAGGCCGCCAAGCTTCACTTCGGCGATGACTTGTTCGGGCGTCATGCCCGGGCCGCCGGAAGCCGGACCAGTGCCCACGAGAATTTTCTTGAGCGCGCTGTAGCCGCCACGCGCCACGTAGTCGGCCAGCTGCCAGTTGTTGCCGTTCAGACCGGCATAGATTTGCGCGCCAATATGGCGATCGTGAAAACAGCTCTCGTCACCGCGAGCCAAAAACTTGGAAAGGTCGGGCATCAACATCAGCTGTGCGCTTTCAAGGTATCCAGAAGTTCGTCAAGCCGTTCGTTCGTCATGAAGCTGAGCATCTGACGGTCGTTGACCAGCATCACCGGCGCGTCGGCACAGGCACCCAGGCATTCACTGGGCTGCACGGTGAAAACACCGTCGGGCGTGCTGCCATAAGGTTCCACACCCAAGCGCGTGCACAGATGCTGCAATGCCGCTTGACCGTCGCGCAGTTGGCACGGCAAATTAGTGCAGACGTTGAGCTTGTATTTGCCCACCGGCTGCTGGTTGTACATGTTGTAGAACGTGGTGACCTCGTGCACGGCGATGGGCGCCATGCCCAGAACGGCAGCAATGCCAGCTTCGTCCTCGGGCAGGACATGGCCCTGTTCGTGCTGCACGATGGCCAGGCAGGCCATCACGGCCGAAGCCTTCTGGTCTGGCGGGTACTTGGCCACTTCCCTGGCGAAACGGATCAGGGTGGATTCGGAGAACTTCATCGGTCGATCTCGCCAAAGACGATGTCCATCGTGCCGATGATGGCCACGGCGTCGGCAATCATGTGGCCGCGCGCCATTTCGTCCAGCGCGGC
>JBBQAW010000332.1:0-4438 GCA_038316815.1 Burkholderiales bacterium | reverse complement strand
GTCCTTGATCTTCTTCGAGTACGGGATGCCGACCGCTGCGCAGATCTTCTGCGCGGTGGTGCGGCCGATGCCGTAGATCGAGGTCAAGCCGATTTCCGCGTGCTTGTGCGGCGGAATGTTGATGCCAGCGATGCGTGCCATGTTCTTTCCTTGACTCTCAGCCTTGGCGCTGCTTGTGACGCGGGTCGGTGCAGATCACACGCACCACACCCTTGCGGCGGATGATCTTGCAATTGCGACACATCTTCTTGACGGAAGCGGCGACTTTCATGGTCTTCTCCTTGACCCCAGATTTCTGATCAATTGAATTTTCACTTGGCGCGGAACACGATGCGTGCCCGCGTCAGGTCGTACGGCGTGAGCTCCACGGTGACCTTGTCACCGGGCAGGATGCGGATGTAATGCATGCGCATTTTTCCGGAGATGTGGCCCAGCACCACATGCCCGTTTTCCAGCTTCACGCGGAAGGTGGCGTTGGGCAGGTTCTCAAGGATCTCGCCCTGCATCTGTATTGCGTCGTCTTTTGACATCGTCAGCTGGGCTTGAAGTTGGCCTTCTTCAGCAGACTCTCGTACTGCTGGCTCATCACGTAACTCTGGACCTGGGCCCAGAAGTCCATCGTGACGACGACGATGATCAGGAGCGAAGTGCCGCCAAAGTAGAACGGTACGTTGTACTTCAGCACCAGAAACTCGGGCAGCAGGCAGACCGCGGTGATGTAGATGGCACCCGCCAGGGTCAAACGCCCGAGGATGCGGTCGATGTGCTTGGCCGTCTGCTCACCCGGACGGATGCCCGGGATGAAGGCACCGCTCTTCTTCAGGTTGTCTGCAGTCTCGCGGCTGTTGAACACCAGCGCGGTGTAGAAAAAGCAGAAGAAGATGATCATGGCCGCATACAGCAACACGTAGATCGGCTGCCCGGGCGACAAGGCCGACGACAGATCCTTCAGCCAGCGCATGCCTTCGCCCGTGGCGAACCAGCCCACCGCCGTGGCCGGCAGCAAGATGATGCTGCTGGCAAAGATCGGCGGGATCACGCCCGACATGTTCAGCTTCAGCGGCAGGTGCGAACTTTGCCCGCCATAAACCTTGTTGCCGACCTGGCGCTTGGCATAGTTGACCAAGATCTTGCGCTGGCCCCTCTCGACGAAGACCACCACGTAGGTCACAGCCAACACCACAGTGATGATGATCAGAGAAGCAATGATGCTCATCGCTCCGGTGCGCACCAACTCAAACAGGCCGGCGATGGCGCTGGGAAGACCCGCAACGATGCCGGCAAAGATCAGGATCGAGATGCCATTGCCCAGGCCGCGCTCAGTGATCTGCTCACCCAGCCACATCAGGAACATCGTGCCCGCAACCAAGCTGACAACCGCCGTCATGCGAAAGCCGAAGCCTGGTGTCAGCACCAAGCCAGGCGATCCTTCCAGTGCGATGGCAATGCCTATCGACTGGAAGATGGCCAGGAACAAGGTGCCGTAACGTGTGTACTGGGTGATTTTGCGTCGCCCCGATTCGCCTTCCTTCTTCAGCGCCTCGAGTGTCGGCACCACGTACGTCATCAGCTGCATGATGATGCTGGCACTGATGTACGGCATGATGCCCAGAGCCAGCACCGAGAAGCGCGACAGCGCGCCGCCACTGAACATGTTGAACAGGCTCAGGATGCCACCGGCCTGGCTGTTGAACAGTTGCTGCAATTGCACCGGGTCGATGCCGGGCACAGGAATGTGCGTGCCCAGCCGATAAACGACCAGCGCGAGCAGAAGGAAGACGATGCGGCGACGCAGGTCGCCGAACTTCCCGCTTTTCGCCAGCTGTGATGCAGATGTAGCCACGTTGCCCCGAGATTGCGCCTGCTGCCGATCAGGCCAGGCTGCCGCCAGCCGCCTCGATGGCGACCTTGGCGTTGGCCGACGCAGCGATGCCCTTTAGCACGACCTTGCGCGTCAGCTCGCCCGACTTGATCACCTTGACGTGGCGCACGATCTGACGCACCAGGCCGGCCTGCTTCAGGCTCAGCAGGTCCACCTCGTCGGCGCCCAGCTTCTCCAGGTCGGTCAGGGTGACTTCGCCATTGAACTTCAGCTGCGCCGACTTGAAGCCACGCTTGGGCAGGCGACGCTGCAGCGGCATCTGGCCGCCTTCGAAACCGACCTTGTGATAGCCGCCGGCCCGCGACTTCTGACCCTTGTGGCCACGGCCTGCCGTCTTGCCCAGGCCGGAGCCGATGCCACGGCCGACACGGCGACGCGACTTCTTGCTGCCCTCGGCCGGCTTGATGGTGTTGACTTCCATCATCACAGCACCTTTACCAGGTAATCGACCTTGTTGATCATGCCGCGCACGGCGGGCGTGTCTTCCAGCGTGCGCTCGCTGTTCAGCCTGCGCAGGCCCAGACCGCGCACAGTCGCGCGGTGCGACTCGCGCGTGCCGGCCACGCTGCGCACCAGCTTGACGGTGACCGTCTTCTTTTCGACAGTGGTTTCGCTCATCGGTGTTCTCCGCTGACGGCTCAGTTGAAGAGGTCTTCGACCGACTTGCCGCGCTTGGCTGCGATTTGTGCCGGCGTCGTCGAGCGCTTCAGCGCATCGAGCGTGGCACGGACCATGTTGTACGGGTTGCTGGTGCCCAGGCTCTTGGCGACGATGTCGGTGACGCCCATGACTTCGAAGACGGCGCGCATCGGGCCGCCGGCGATGATGCCGTCGCCTGGCTTGGCCGGCGCCATCATGACCTTGGCCGCGCCGTGCGCACCGCGCACCTGGTGGTGGATGGAGCCGTTCTTCAGGCTCACCTTGACCATGTTGCGGCGCGCCGACTCCATCGCCTTCTGCACCGCGACCGGCACTTCCTTGGCCTTGCCTTTGCCCATGCCGACGCGACCATCGCCGTCGCCGACCACGGTCAGCGCCGCGAAGCTCAGCGTGCGGCCGCCCTTGACCACCTTGGTGACGCGGTTGACCGCGATCATCTTTTCCTTCAGGCCGTCGTCATTGCCTTCGGTCTGGGCGCGGGGAGTGAACTTTGCCATCTCAATATTCCTTCATTGCGGTCGCGCTCAGAACTGCAGACCGGCTTCGCGAGCCGCATCGGCCAGTGCCTTGACGCGGCCGTGGTAGGCAAAGCCTGATCGATCGAAAGCGACCTTCTCGACACCGGCCGCCTTGGCCTTCTCGGCGATGCGCTTGCCGACCAGCGTGGCCGCGGCAGCGTTGCCGCCCTTGCCTGCCAGTTGCTCGCGCACTTCCTTCTCGGCCGTCGAGGCGCTGGCCAGCACGCGCTCGCCATCGTCGGAGATGACGTTGGCGTAGATGTGCAGGTTCGAGCGGAAGACGGTCAGGCGCGCTGTCAGGCTCTGTGCGATGCGCACCCGAGTCTGGCGCGAGCGGCGCAGGCGTTGTTCTTTCTTGGTCAGCATGCTCTCGCTCCTTACTTCTTCTTGGTCTCTTTGATGACCACACGCTCGCCGACATAGCGGATGCCCTTGCCCTTGTAGGGCTCGGGCGGCCGGAAGGCGCGCACTTCGGCGGCCAACTGACCCACCACCTGACGGTCAGCGCCAGAGATCACGATTTCGGTCTGCGTCGGCGTGGCCACCTTGATGCCGGCGGGCATTTCCTTGACGACAGGGTGCGAGAAGCCGATCTGCAGCGTCAGCTTCTGGCCTGCGACTGCGGCACGGAAGCCGACGCCAACCAGGCTCAGCTTCTTCTCGAAGCCCTTGCTGACACCGCCCACCATGTTGGCCACCAGCGCACGCACCGTGCCGCTCATCGCGTCGGCGGCGACGCTTTCGTTGGCCGGGGCAAAGCGCAGCGTGCTGGCTTCCTTCGTGATCTTGACCTGGCCGTTCAACATCTGCCTCAGGCTGCCATTGCTGCCCTTGACGATGATCTGGTCGTCGCTGATCGCCACATCGATGCCTTGCGGCAATTCGATGGGCATCTTTCCTACGCGGGACATGTTCGTTGCTCCGTTCTTGCGTCGCGATCAGGCGACGTAGCAGAGGACTTCACCGCCGACGCCGGTCTGGCGCGCCTTGCGGTCGGTCATCACGCCCTTGGGCGTCGTCACGATGGCCACACCCAGACCATTCATGACCTGCGGGATGGCATCGCGGCCCTTGTAGATGCGCAGGCCCGGACGGCTCACACGCTCGATGCGTTCGATGACGGGACGGCCTGCGTAGTACTTCAGGCCGATCTCGAGCTCGCTCTTCACACCTTCGGTGCGAACGGCAAAGCTGTCGATGTAGCCCTCGTCCTGCAGCACCTGGGCAATGGCCACCTTCAATTTGGAAGACGGCATCGTCACGACGGGCTTGTCGACGGCCTGCGCGTTGCGGATGCGCGTCAGCATGTCGGCAATGGGATCACTCATGCTCATGGGGTTCTCCTTGCAGCGCGCCGCTTACCAGCTGGCCTTGACCA
>JBBQAW010000331.1:0-4484 GCA_038316815.1 Burkholderiales bacterium | reverse complement strand
CTTGCGTTCGGGGCCCATCATGATCTTGTCCTTGGCGCGCTCGAAGTCGACCATCTCGACGACGCGGCCGCTGCGCCGCGCCGCGAACAGCGCCGCCGCGTTGACCAGGTTCGCCAGGTCAGCACCGGAGAATCCGGGCGTGCCACGCGCCAAGATGTCGGCGCGAATGTCCTGGCCAACCGGTACCTTGCGCATGTGCACGTTCAGGATCTGCTCGCGGCCACGCACGTCGGGCAGGGTTACATAGACTTGCCGGTCGAAGCGGCCCGGGCGAAGCAGCGCCGGGTCCAGGATGTCAGGGCGGTTGGTCGCCGCCATGACGATGACGCCCAGGTTCGTCTCGAAGCCGTCCATCTCGACCAACATCTGGTTCAGCGTCTGTTCGCGTTCGTCGTTGCCGCCGCCCAGGCCAGCACCGCGGTGCCGACCCACCGCGTCAATTTCGTCGATAAAGATGATGCAGGGTGAGCTTTTCTTGGCCTGTTCGAACATGTCGCGAACACGCGCCGCACCCACACCCACGAACATCTCGACGAAGTCGGAACCGCTGATGGCGAAGAAAGGTACCTTGGCTTCACCGGCGATGGCCTTCGCCAGCAAGGTCTTGCCGGTACCGGGGGGGCCGACCAGCAACACGCCGCGCGGAATGCGCCCGCCAAGTTTTTGGAACTTCTGCGGATCTTTCAGGAAGTCGACCAGTTCCTTGACCTCTTCCTTGGCCTCGTCGCAACCGGCGACGTCCTGGAAAGTCGTGTTGTTGTTGGCCTCGTCCAGCATCTTGGCCTTGCTTTTGCCGAAACTGAAAGCGCCACCCTTGCCGCCGCCTTGCATCTGGCGCATGAAATAAATCCAGACGCCGATCAAAAGCAGCATCGGGCCCCAGCTGACGAGGATGCTCATCAGCAGACTGGGTTCTTCGCGCGGCTTGACGTCGAATTTGATGCCGTTGCCGATGAGGTCGCCAACCAGGCCACGGTCAAGAAAGGTAGCGGTGCTGCGTAGACGCTTGTCGTCGTTTGTCACAGCCAGGATCTCGGTCCCACCGCCGGGGCTTTCCTGCAGCGTGACGGCGCGGATGCGCTTGGCACGCACTTCTTCCAGAAAGTCGGAATAACCGATCTGGGTACCTTGTGCGACGCCGCGATCGAACTGTTTGAACACGGTGAAAAGCACAAGTGCGATCACCAGCCAGACAGCAACCTTCGAAAACCATTGATTATTCACCGCGGCTCCTTCATCAATTCAGCGGCTTGGCAGGCAGGAAAGCCATACAAGTCGCCACGGTAGTTGGGGATGATTCTAGTGCAGTCAAGTAGTTGAGACTGTTTCATGGGCCAGTTTGCGAACAGGGTGAATTTGAAGACAAGTGTCATGCTGGGCGAGGCTTCTTCAGACCGATGCCAGTCAAGAAGGTTTCAGAAGATTTGTCGCGCGAAGCCTTGGGCTTGTAGGCTTTTGCAACACGGAAGGTGTCGAAGAAGAGTTTCGCCTGCTCGCTGTAACCACTGCCGTGAAAGGTCTTGCAGACCAGGGCGCCGTCGGGCCGCAGGTGCTTGACGGCAAAGTCGACGGCCAGTTCAACCAGGTGCGAGACCCGCGCGGCGTCTGTGGCCGGGATGCCGGACAGGTTGGGCGCCATGTCGGAAAGCACCAAGTCCACCGGGCGCCCGGCCAGGGCCATTTCTAGTCGCGCCAGCAATTCGTCTTCGCGGAAATCGCCCTGCAAGAAGGTGATGTCTTCGATCGGCTCCATCGGCAACAGGTCCAGGGCGATGACGCTGCCGTTCAGTTCGCCCGTGGCCGCACCGGTGGGCGACAGCCGGCGGCGCAGATATTGGCTCCAGGCGCCCGGCACCGAACCCAGGTCGACCACCACCTGGCCGGGCCGGACCAGGCGAAGTTCTTCGTCGATTTCCTTCAGCTTGTATGCCGCACGGGCGCGATAGCCTTCCTTCTGCGCCAGCTTCACATAGGTGTCGTTGACGTGGTTGTTCAGCCAGGCGCGGTTGACCTTCTTGCTGCCGGTCTTCACGGGTGCATCAACCTCTCTTCTTCGTCATTTTCGACCACCGGGCATTTCAGCACGGATAATTCAAGCATGCCTGCCATTCAACTGACCCCTGCCCAGCGCAAGGAGCACCGCTCCAGCGCGCACCACCTCGACCCCGTCGTGATGATCGGCGGTGACGGCCTGACCGCCGCCGTGACCAAGGAAATAGACGGGGCCCTGAAGGCCCACGGCCTGATCAAGGTGCGCGTCTTTTCCGACGAACGTGCCACGCGCGAAGAATTTTTCACCCGCCTGGCGGACGGTCTGAACGCTGCGCCCATCCAGCACATTGGCAAGCTGCTGGTGTTTTGGCGCCCCATTCCACCCAAGGAAAAGACCGACCGCGACGACCGCATGCCGGGGCCGCGAACGGTCAAGCTGGTGTCTTTCTCGAAGAGCGGCAACCACCGCGCGACGGTGAAGAAGGTGCAGCTGTTCGGCAACCAGCGCGTGGCGGCGGGTGGCGAGATCAAGCGCGTGCGCAAGCGCCCGACCAGCATCAAGAAGAAGGCCGCCGACTGACAAGCGCAGGGGCGCTGCTGTTGCGCCAAGCCATGGCCAGCACCAGCAGCATCTTCAACGCGAAGAAGGCCGCGCTGACGGCGTGCAGTTGGCCAAAGCTCAGACTGCCCTGCCCCGCCCGCGCCGCAGCCATCATGGGTTGCAGCGCGAAGTAGCCCGCGACGGTGCAGAAAAGGGCCCCCAAGGCCAGCGCCATGCCGGTCGTGAACTGCGTCCCCTGGCCCGCCGATAGCGCGCGCCGCGCTGCCAGGCGCTCCAGCACCAGCAGCAGCACCCCCAAGACCAGGGCGGTGTAGGCCTCCTGCGCCAGCATGCGGCCCGCCACCCGCCCGGCGTCGGCCTGGGCCAGGGTGGCAAAGGCCGCCGGTGTAGCCAAACCGGCCACGCACAGTAGCCAGCCTGCCCAAAGAGCGGGCAACAAGCTGCGCCAGCGGTCCAGGCTCACGTCGGCAATTCAGCTGTAGCGAACCTCGACGATTTCCCAGTGCTTCACGCCCCCGGGTGCGTGAACTTCGGCCACGTCGCCGCCTTGTTTGCCGATCATCGCGCGTGCAATCGGGCTGCTGATGGACACCAGACCCAGCTTCAGGTCGGCTTCGTCGTCGCCGACGATCTGGTACGTCACCTTCACGCCGCTGCTTTCGTCTTCCAGGTCCACGGTGGCCCCGAAGACCACCTTGCCGCCGGCGTCCAGCAATTCCGGGTCGATGACCTGAGCTGCTGCGAGCTTGGCGTCCAGTTCCAGGATGCGGCCTTCGATGAAGCCCTGCTTGTCCTTCGCCGCCTCGTATTCAGCGTTTTCGGACAGGTCGCCCTGCGCTCGCGCTTCGCTGATGGCCTGGATGACGGCATGGCGTTCCACCGATTTCAGGCGGTGAAGCTCTTCCTTCATCTTTTCGAAACCGCGGCGGGTAAGAGGAATCGTGACCATAGGGTAAGCGCAGTCGATGCTGAAAGTGAATCCGCCGCAGGGTCCGGCCAGTTGACTGGCGGGACCGGACTGCGGCGGCTTGGGAGATTGAGTTTAGTGCAGTTGCGGCGAATTGCACCCTAGAGCAAGCTCTTGGTGCAGTTCCTGCACAGACACCACGGCCAGGCCGTCCTGGTGCTTCAGGGCCTCGGTCGCGGCCTCGGCGCCGGCCATCGTCGTGTAGTACGTGACGCGGTTGGCCAGGGCAGCGGTGCGGATGTAGCGTGAATCGGCAATCGCCGTGCGCGTCTCGTCAACCGTGGTGTAGACAAGCTGAATCTCGCCCGCCTTCACCATGTCGGCGATGTGTGGCCGGCCGTCCTTGACCTTATTGACCACACGCACAGCAATGCCAGCAGCCGCGATGGCCGCTGCCGTCCCCTTGGTGGCAACGACATTAAATCCCAGGTCGGCCAGGTCGCCAGCCACCTTGACCGCGCGTGCCTTGTCGCTGTTCTTGACCGTGATGACGACCGTGCCTTCGCGCGGCAGGCGCGAACCGGCACCCAGCTGGCTCTTGAGCATCGCTTCGCCGAAGGTGCGGCCCACGCCCATCACTTCGCCGGTGCTGCGCATTTCCGGCCCCAGGATGGGGTCCACACCCGGAAACTTGTTGAACGGAAACACCGCTTCCTTGATGCTGAAGTAGGCTGGCACCACTTCGCGCAGAGCGTTACCGGTCTTGTCTTTCTGGCTCGCCAGGCTTTGCCCCGCCATGCAGCGGGCCGCAATCTTGGCCAGCGGCTGGCCCGTTGCCTTGCTCACGAACGGCACCGTGCGGCTGGCACGCGGGTTCACTTCCAGCACATAGACCACGGCCTCGTCGCCTTCGCCCTGAATGGCGAACTGCACGTTCATCAGCCCGATCACACCCAGGGCCTTGGCCATGGCCATGGACTGGCGGCGCATCTCGTCCTGCAGCGCGGCCGATAGCGAATACGG
>JBBQAW010000330.1:0-4523 GCA_038316815.1 Burkholderiales bacterium | reverse complement strand
CAGCACCGCCGCCACCTGCTTGCTGACGGAAGCCCAGCGCCAGACCCCGTCCACGGTGTGCGGGCGCTTCGCCTCACGGTCGGCCATGCCGATGGCGCGTTGGTAGGTCACGGCGTCGCCCTGCCCTGTCAACAGCACGCCATCGAAACGGCCTGCGGCGTGTTCGCGTTCGACGGCGGCGTCCAGCGCGCGCAAATCGGAAGACACGGCTGCAGTGGTCGTTGTTGCCGCTGTGGTCGCTGTGGTCGTTGTAGCCGCTGTAGCCGCGTTCGCCGCTGTGACCATATGGGCCGCTATGGCCACAGCGGCCAGCGCCAGAAGGAGGGGATCAAGCTTCAGGCGGGGTCGCACTTGGGGGCTGCTGCGGTCGAAAAGGAAATGCATTTTGCCCCGCAAGGCAGCCTGCTTACGCAAAGGCAGAATCATCGACACATGAACGCACCGAAAACCGGCAGCGCCCTGCCCTTCATCAGCCTGGTGGCGGCCGTGGCCCGCAATGGCGTCATCGGGCGCGCAGGCGGCCTGGCCTGGACTGACCCAGCCGACCTGAAGCACTTCCGCACCATCACCCAGGGCCATGCGGTGCTGATGGGGCGCAAGACCTGGGATTCACTGCCGCCGCGATTTCGGCCGCTGCCCGGCCGCCGCAACGTGGTCGTCAGCCGGCAGCCGGGCTTGCGGCTGGATGGCGCCGAGGTGTGCACGTCTCTCGAAGAAGCCCTGTCCATGCTGGCCAAAGAAAGCAGCGTGTTCGTGATTGGCGGTGGTCAGCTCTACGCGCAGGCCCTGCCCCTGGCGGACGAACTGGTGCTGACCGAAGTCGATGCCGACCTTGAAGGCGACACGTACTTTCCGGTCATCGACCGCCGCGTCTGGGAAGTCGCTGAAAGCCAAACCCCGGGCCATCCATCGCAGCCCGGCTTCGCCTTCGTCACCTATCGCCGCGCCGCCAGCGCCGCCGCCACTTCTTGAGTGCCCTGCGCTGTGCCGCTGCCGGGCACCGTCTCGCCCTGGCGGCTGCGCACCTCGTTCAGCGCATCGGCCAGACGTTCGGGCGCCTGCGGCCCGGTGCCGATGAACAGGCCCTGCGTCAGCGTGATGTGCGCAGCCTCGAAGGCGCCCGCACCGGCGCACAGGATGGCGCGGGTGGGCGCGTCTTGCGCCACCAGCACCAGCATTGCCGGCACCACGGACTCAGGCTCAAGCAAGGCCAGCACGGCCTCGGGCATCAGGCCTTCGGTCATGCGCGTGGCCGCGGTCGGGGCCAGAGCGTTGACGCGGATGTCGCACTTCTCGCCTTCCAGCGCCAGCGTCTGCATCAGGCCCACCAGGGCCAGCTTGGCAGCACCGTAATTGGCCTGGCCGAAGTTGCCGTACAAGCCGCTGGAAGAGGTGGTCATCACGATGCGCCCATACCGCTGCGCCTGCATGTGCGGCCACACCGCCTTGCAGCAGTGCACGGCGCCCATCAGGTGCACGTCCAGCACGAAGCGGAAGTCTTCGAGGGTCATCTTCGCAAAGCTCTTGTCGCGCAACACGCCAGCGTTGTTGACGAGCACGTCCACGCGGCCCCAGGCCGCCACCGCCTGGTCGACCATGTCCTGCACCGCCGCCATGTCGGTGACGGAAGCGCCGTGGGCCAGGGCCTGGCCGCCAGCGGCGCGAATCTCGTCGACCACGGCCTGGGCCGCTGCGCTGCAGCCGCCCGTACCGTCGCGCGCGCCCCCGAAGTCGTTGACCATGACCCGGGCGCCACGTGCGGCCAGGGCCAGCGCATGCTGGCGCCCCAGGCCGCCACCGGCGCCGGTGACGATGGCCACGCGGCCGGTGAAGTCCAAACTCATCCTGTCTCCTGGGGGTCGGGTTGGGGCTGTCAAAACTCGAGGTTGTCGATCAGGCGTGTCGCGCCCAAGCGCGCTGCCCCCAGGGCTACCAGCGACAGACCAGCAGTGCGCTCGGCATCGGTGGGCTGCAGCAGGTCGCTGCGGCGGCGCACGGTCAGGTAGTCAGGCTGCCAGCCGCGGTTGCGCAGCACTTCATTCGATGCCGCTTCCAGCACCGCCAGCGGCCGGGTGCCGTCGCGCGCTTCTGTGGCGAGCCGCTGCAAGGCCAGTGGCAGTTCGATCGCCTGGGTTCTTTCCAGCGCGCCCAGATAGCCATTACGTGAACTGAGCGCCAGGCCGTCAGTGGCACGCACGGTAGGCAAGCCGACGATGTCGATGGGCATGTTGAACTGTTGCGTCATGGCGCGCACCACCATCAGCTGCTGGTAGTCCTTCTGCCCGAATACCGCAACCGCAGGCTGCACGCACTGGAAAAGCCGCATCACCACCGTGCACACGCCAGTGAAGAAGCCGGGGCGGAATTCACCTTCCAGCAAGTCGGCCAGGGCGGCAGGTGGTTGCACCTCGTAAGCCTGGGGTTCGGGGAAAAGTTCGGCCTCGGACGGCGCGAACAGCAGGTCGCAGCCCGCCCCGGCCAGCAGTTCGGTATCTCGGGCCAGGGTGCGCGGGTACTGGTCGAAGTCTTCATGCGGCAGGAACTGCAGCCGGTTGACGAACACGCTGGCCACCACCGGCCCGCCGTGGCGCCGGGCCTCTTCCACCAAGGCCAGATGGCCTTCGTGCAGGTGGCCCATGGTCGGGACGAAGGCGGTGCGCTGTTGCCCGGCCAGGGCGGCGCTCAATTCTGCGAGGGTGTGGAGGGTTTGCATGGTGTTCAGTAGCCGTGCACGGCTTCGTCGGGGAAGCTGCCGTCTTTCACGGCCGCCACATAGGCGGCCACGGCGCCAGCGACCGACAGCCCCGGGGCGTCGTCGGCGCTGCCCGGCAGGCGCGTGAAGTCGCGCACGAAGCGCGGGCGGCGGCCACCGTTCAAGTTCATCAGGCCCAGCATGTCGTGCAGCACCAGCACCTGGCCATGCGTGCCGGCGCCCGCGCCGATGCCGATGCTCAGCATCCCGGGGTGGGCCGCGCTGATCTCGCGCGCCAACGTGGACGGCACCAGTTCCAGCACCAGCATCGCCGCGCCGGCGTCCGCCAGGGCTGCGGCGTCGGTGCGCAGCACGGCCGCGGCCGCGTCGTCCCGGCCCTGCACGCGAAAGCCGCCCAGCGCATGCACACGCTGCGGGGTCAGCCCCAGGTGGGCGCAAACGGGAATGCCACGGTCGGTGAGGAAGCGCACGGTCAGGGCGGTAACGCCGCCGCCTTCAAGCTTCACCATCTGCGCCCCGGCCCGCATCAGCGCAGCAGCAGATTCGAAGGCCTGCGCCGGCCCGGCTTCATAGCTGCCGAAGGGCATGTCGGCCACCAGCCAGGCGCGCTGCCGGCCACGCGCCACGCAGGCGGTGTGGTAAGTCATGTGCTCCAGCGTCACGGGCAGCGTGCTGGTCTGGCCTTGCACGACATTGCCCAAAGAATCGCCGACCAGCAGCACGTCCACGCCCGCGTTGTCCAGCACGCGGGCGAAGGTGGCGTCATAGGCCGTCAGAACGGTGATCTTCTCGCCCCGGCCGGCCATGTCGCGCAGACGCGGCAGGCTGACGGCCGCGGTGGCGGGTGAGGCGCTGGGTGCCGTGCCGGGTGGCTTGCCGAGATCAGGCAGGGTGTGGATGCTCATTCAGGCTGTCTCCGGTGCGCAGGCCCTGGGTGTTGCGACGCAGCATGGGGCCCGGGGGTCGCATTCTGCCCGGGTCCACCCGTGCAGGGTGGGCCCAAGTTGTCGGGGTGGCAATCGCGCCACCGCCATCCTTCAGACGCACTGCAGCAAGTGCACACGGGCACCCGACGGCCCGGCGGCCCGGCCGCCCGGCGTTGCCACCGTGGTCAGGACCAGGGGTCACAGTGCAGCGACTCGCGCCAGCGATCGGCCGCGCCCGCTGGCAGTGCAGCCAGCTGGGCCCGCGCTTCGGCCGACCGCGGCGGCGATTCGAGATAGCGCCGGCCGATACGTGAAAAGCACCCAGGGTCGGGAACGACCCGTCGCGCGAGGTTCCCTCACCCGTCTTGGAGGTGATCTTCCAGGCGCCTGCTTGCACCCGGTCGGCAAGCCACGTTACTGGCACAGAAAACGGCCGGCCGGCATCTGGCCGGTCGACCTCGTGTCGCTGGCTAGACTGGCGCGGCATTCCCCTAATCAACCATGCCCCGCCAACGTACCCATCCGCACCACCATCATGTGTACGTGGTGGAACTGTCTGACCGGGTCTGGAACGAAGCCCGTTTCCGCGGAGCCAACCCCGACTACCAACTCGGCAAACCGTTTGTCTACGTCGGCATGACGGGACTCGATCCCGACCTGCGCTTCGACCGGCACAAGGCGGGCATCCAGGCCAACCGGTTCGTTCTTGATTACGGCTTGCGCCTGGTCCCCTCGCTGTACGAGGTCTACAACCCGATGCCGTACGAGGCCGCCCGCGAAATGGAAGTGGAACTGGCCATTGGGCTGCGTGAGTCCGGCTACGGAGTCTGGCAAGCCTGACCAGTGGAAGGCGCTGATCGTGCTGCGTTGCCGTCAGCGGCCCA
>JBBQAW010000329.1:0-4527 GCA_038316815.1 Burkholderiales bacterium | reverse complement strand
GTACGGCCCGGGCGAACCCATCCGCGCCGCGGCTGAAGACAGGTTGACGATGGCTCCGCCCGGCCCGCCGTGCCGGGTGCTGAGCCGGCGCACGGCTTCGCGGGCGCAGTACAGGCTGCCAAAGACGTTGACGGCAAACATGCGCTGAATACGCGCTGCGTCCATCTCGTCCACCCTGGCGGCCACGTCCACCACACCCGCGTTGTTGACCAGGCCGCCCAGCGCCGGCATGGCGGCGTCCACCTGCCGGAACATGCCCTGCACCTGGCTGTCGTCGGCCACGTCGGCCGGCACGGCCAGGGCTTGGCGGCCGAGCGCGCGCACTTGCGCCACCACGGCCTGTGCGGCGGCCTCGTCGCGGGTGTAGTTGACGGCCACGTGCCAGCCTGCGCGCGCTGCGCGCAGCGCGGTGGCCGCACCAATGCCACGGCTGCCGCCGGTGATGAGCAAGGTTCTGTCCATGCCCTGACTCTATCTTTTGGCGGCTGGGCTAGAGTGAAGCCATCACCCCCAGCGCAGCAGCCCCGATGGCCAAAGACTTCGACACGATGGAAGACAGCAACCGCTCTTCCAACCCCAGCATCCACGAAGTGTCCGACCCCGCACGCCGACTGTGGCTGCGCGCCGGTGCTGGCATGGCCGGGCTGGGCTGGCTGGGCGGCCTGGGCCTGACCGGCTGCGCAAGCGCGGGCAGTCGAAGCGGCCCAGGTAGCGGCGGCGCCGCGGGCCTGAAGATGGGCTTCGAGAGCGTGCCCAGCTCCACCGCCGACACACTGCGCGTACCGCTGGGCTACGTCGCGCAGACGCTGGCGCCCTGGGGCGAAGCCGCCGGCATTAGCGGCGCACCGATGCCGGCGTGGAAGACAGACGCCAGCAACAGCGCCGCAGACCAGGCCCTGCAGATGGGCATGCACCACGACGGCCTGCACTACTACCCGCTGGACGGTGGCGCGGCGGGTTCGCGCCGCGGCTTGCTGGCGATGAACCACGAATACACCGACGACGGCCTGCTGCACCCCGGCGGCCAGACGCCGTGGACAGCCGAGAAGGTGAAGAAGGCCCAGGCCGCACACGGCATCGCGGTGATCGAGATCGAACGCCTGGCCGGGGATGGGGGTGGCCTTGGCAGCACGGGCTGGCAGATGGTGCGGCCGTCGAAGTACGCGCGTCGCATCACGGCCAACACGCCCTTTGCCGTGGGTGGCCCGGCCGCCGGGCACGTGATGATGAAGACCGCCGCCGACCCCGCGGGAAGCACGGTGCTGGGTACCCTCAACAATTGCGCCAGCGGCAAGACGCCCTGGGGCACCTACCTGTCGGGCGAAGAGAACTGGGCCAACTACTTCACCGCCGCCGACACGCCCACCGCGCATGAACGGCGCTGGGGCATCCGCAAGGCCACCTGGTACCGCTGGCCCGAACACGACGAACGCTTCGACACCGTGCGCCACCCGAACGAGCCCAACCGCTTCGGCTGGGTCGTCGAGGTCGACCCGATGGACCCGAGCAGCACGCCCGTCAAGCGCACGGCACTGGGCCGCGCCGCGCACGAAGGCGCCTGGGTGGCGGTGACGAAATCGAAGCGCGCGGTGGTGTATTCGGGCGAAGACGCCCGTTTCGAGTACATCTACAAGTTCGTCTCGCGCGACCCCATTCGCCCGGCGCGGCCGGGTGTCAGCGCGGCCAAGGCCAATGCCGACCTGCTGGACCACGGCACCCTGTACGTGGCGCGTTTCGACGCCAACGGCCGCGGCCGTTGGCTGCCCCTGGTGGCCGGCCAGGGCCCGCTGACGGTGACTAACGGCTTCGCCGACCAGGGCGAAGTCGTGATCAAGGCGCGCCAGGCCAGCGACCTGCTGGGGGCCACCAAGATGGACCGGCCGGAATGGCTGGCCATCGAAGAAAGCACCGGCTGGGTCTACTGCACGCTGACGAACAACCGCGACCGCGGCAAGCCAGGCCTGCCGGATGTCGACGCGGCCAACCCACGCGCCGAAAACCTCATGGGCCACATCATCCGCTGGAAGGAAGACGGCGACTTCGACGGCGAAGGCTTCGACTGGAACCACCTGCTGCTGGCTGGCGACCCGGCCAACACCGACGCCAACACGCAGGGCAACATCCGCGGCGACGCTTTCGGCAGCCCCGACACCATCGCCTTCGACCCGCGCGGCATGCTCTGGGTGGGCACCGACGTCGGCAGCAGCAGCATGAACAAGGGGCCTTACGCGCGCCTGGGCAACAACAGCCTCTTGTGCTGCAACCCGGCCAGCGGCGAAGTGCGGCGCTTCCTCACCGGCCCGGTGGGCTGCGAACTGACCGGCGCCACCTGGACACCCGACGGCCGCACCCTGTTCCTGAACGTACAGCACCCGGGCGAGAGCCCCAACGAACGCAGCGACCCGGCCAACCCTGGCCGTTTCTCGAACTGGCCCGACAAGCTGCCAGGCAGCCGCCCGCGTTCAGCCACCGTGGCGGTGTGGCGCCAGGACGGCGGCGTCGTGGGCGCCTGAAGTGAAGACCGCGGCTGCACGCTGTGCAGCGTCTGGGGCAACCACACATATAACCGGTTGCGCCCTTCGTTCTTCGCCTGGCAGGTGGCTTCGTCGGCCGCCTGCAGCAGCCAACCTGCTACTTGCGCGTGCATCCGGCAGTCAGGGTTCAGGGGGCGGGGGGCAGAGCGGTGCAACCCTGCGTTGTCGCCGCGACAGACTGAGAGACTGAGAACGAAAGCCCTGTCGCCGACACCCAGCGCCAACCCAAAGCCAACCCGGCGGCTAGTTCGGCACCAGACGCCAGATTTCGTCGCCGCCGCTCTTGCCGTCCGTCAACACCCACAGGGCGCCGTCGCGGCCGGTTTCGACATGGCGCAAACGCTCGTTCAAGGTGTCGAGGATGCGCGTGCTGGTGGCGCTGGTGCCGGCGTTGTCCAGACGCAGGATTTCCAAGCGTCGGCCTGACAGCAGCGCCACCGCAAGCGCACCGTTCCAGTCGCGCCAGGCAGGGCCGTTGACGAAACCGCAGCCCGACATGCCGAACGATGCCGCACCCGTGCTCCAGGCCGGGCGCAGTGCGGCGGGGAAGCGCGTCGTGTCGGTCATGTTCGATCCGTTGTAGCCGCAGTAACTGTTGCCAGACCCGTCGGGGCAGCGCGCTGGCGTGCCGGTGGGGCGCGGGTCCCAGCCGCCGTTGCCGCCAGCGGTGAGCGGCGTCACTTCGTCGTTGTTGCCCGGGCCGTGCTCACACAGAAACGCCCGGCCGGGCGTGGTGCTGCCCGCAGGCCGGAAAGCCAGGCCCTGCGGGTTGCGGTGGCCGAGCGTGAAAATGCGCGCGTCGGCGCCAGCCGGGGCGTTGTTGCCGGGCGCGGCGCTGCCGTCGCGGGTCACGCGCAGCACCTTGCCTCCAAGGCCCATCAGTTCCTGCGGCACCACCCCGCTGCGGTTGTCGCCACTGGTGGCGTACAGCCAGCCGTCGGGCCCGAAGCGCAGGCGGCCGCCAGAGTGCGCGCCGCCGCTGTAGCGGATGCCGGTGACGATGTCGTTGCGGCTCGTCACCGTGGCGTAGTCGGCGCTGAGCACGAAACGCACGATGCGGTTGTCGGTGGCGCCGTCGAGGTTGCTCGCCATGTAGACGTAGACGCTGCGGTTGCTGGCGAAGTCGGGGTCCAGGGCCAGGCCGAGCATGCCGCTCTGGTCCTGCACCACCAGGTCGGTGGGCCGGACGACCAGGCGCGTCGTGCCCGAGGGCAGGCGCACGCTCAGACCCCGGCTGCGCTCGGTGTACAGCACGGCGCCGTCGGGTGCGAAGGCGATGTCCCACGGCGTGCTCAGGCCGCTGGCCCAGACGCTGCGCGTGAACGTGGGTGCGCCGGCGACGAGGGCCGTGGCGCTGAAGGTGGCCGGCGCGAACCCGGTGGCGCTGGCCTGCACAGTGTGCGTGCCAGCGCTGGCGCCCAGGGTCCAGCGGCCAGCACTGGCCAGGCCGGCGGTGTCGCTGACGGCGCTGCCGGTCTGCAGCGTGCCAGCACCAGCCGTCACCGTGAAGCTCACGCTCACGCCGGCCAGCGGCGCACCGCCGGCCGACAACACGCGCACTGAAGGTGCCACAGCCACCGCAGCGCCGCTGGTGGCGGTCTGGCCGTCGCTGCCGACAGCGCGTTCCAGCACGCCGTTGCCCGGCGTCGGCGCGGCCGTGGCGCTGAACGTGACTTCGGGCAGCCCGGGCGAACGCGCGCTCAGGCGCTGTTCGCCCACCATGTTGCCCAGCGTCCAGCCGCCCGCACTGGCCACGCCCGAGGCATTCGTGGCGACACTGGCGCCACTGACACTGCCGCCGCCGCTGACGACCACGAAGGTGACCGTGACACCCGCCACTGCCGCACCGTCGCGCGAGCTGACGCGTACCGAAGGCGGCGTGCCGACGGCCACATTCACGGTGCCGTTCTGGGTGGCACCGGCCTGCGCGGTGATGCTGGTGGGCGTGAGGTCGGGCGCCACCGGCAGGTTGCCGTCCCCGCCGGCCCCGCCG
>JBBQAW010000328.1:0-4557 GCA_038316815.1 Burkholderiales bacterium | reverse complement strand
CGCCAGCACGGCGGGCGCATCGGCGGCATGGCGCACATAAATCGTGGGCTGCAGCATGCCCAGGCTGAAGCGGGCGCTGCAACGGGCCATGGCCGCGTCCAGCACGGCCTGCAGGTTGCGCAGGGTCTCATGCGTCTGCGCCTGCACGTCGCCCGGGTGCAGGGAAGTCTCGCCCACGATGCTGGCTGTGCCTGACACCAGCAGCAGTACCTGCCCGCCGCCAGCTTCGGCCAGCGCCGCGCGCGAAAAGGTCGGCGCACGCGGCCCGTGCTGCTTTGAATAGCGCCAGGCCGGTACCTGGCGCGGGTTTTCCAGGGGCAGCGGTGGCACACGGCCGGCCAAAAAGCGGATGGCCAGACCGCCGCCGGCCATGCCCAGAGCGCAGGCTGCGGGTGAGCCGCCAAAGGCGTCGCGCCCAGCGTCCAGGAAGGCCTGCTGGCGGCCTATGTTGAACTGGCGGTATCGCTCCAGCCCGCCGCCGTCGGCGTTGATGCGCGGCAGGTAGTTCCACAAGCGCTGCAGGTGCGGCCTGCCGCAGGCCTTCAGGGCAGCGAAAAGCTCGGTGTAGGCGCGATAGCTCGTCTTGGCCAGGTCGCAGTCGGCTTCAACATCGACATCGGGCAGGTCGATGTGGCCAAAGGCCCAGTCGGCGTCGGCCTGCCAGAGCACCCGGCCCGTGCTATTGCCATGAGGCGGGTCGCTGACGCCGGTTGCTGTGGCCGCGGTGGCGCCAGTGAAACAGTCGATCCAGGGCCCGCCCGCGGACAGCACTGGCATGCCCACTGCGGCCAACCCCGGGCCCGTACAGCCCCAGGCCAGGCCGCCCAAGGACGGCAGGCCCGCGATACGGCGCTGCGCCCAGACAGCAGGGTCCAGTCTTTCGGCCAGCAGCGGTTGGGGGCCAGGCCGCTGCAGCGCAGCCGAAGTCGGTGTCATGAAGTGCCCGCGATGAAGTCCGCGCCCATGACGGGGCCGACGTGGGCCATCGGCTGTCGCAACTGGCGTCCTGGTTTGGTGCCCAGTGGCAAAGCGGCAAGGCAAGCCAGGTCGTGGCCGGGCCTGAACAGCGTCAGAGTGCGCCAGATCGGCGCCTTGGCATCCATTGCGCTGGGCAGCAGCGAGAGCATGGCCTTAGGCCTCTGAAGCCGGTTGCGCGGGTACATCAAGAGTTCTCGAATCGCAGGGTTGGTCAGGCGCTGTTGAACCACGGTCGTTGGCGCGGCACTGCTGCATGCCGCGTTCGAAAACGCGCCGAGGCAGGGGTTTGAACGCCGGCTGGTCCAGCGCCCCGGCCACGGCCTGGACGCCGTGGGAGGCGCCTTGCAAGGCCAGATCATCGCCAGAAGCGAGCACCGGATCGATGAATACCTAAGGATAGCCCAGAGGCAGCAGGCGCTAGTCGCTGCAAAGCCCGGTACAGAATGCCCATCTTGGCCGTAATGCCCGTTGGAGCAGACATCGTGGACAGAGGGTCGGTGAACTGGGCACGCCCATCTGGTCGCGACCTTGGCTTTGATCTTGCCGGGCGCCAGCAGGGTGGCGATGATGGACGCGGCCGGGTCGCTGCCTCCGCCGTCGACCCGGATGCCACGTTGCCGTAAAGGCTCAGAATCCGCAAGCGGCGGTCCGTGCTTTGGGCATGCCTGATCAATGGCAGGGGGCCAGGGATCGACCCATCGACTATCGCAAACGTATAAAGATGAATCACCCTTCTGCAAGGCCCCTGCGCGCCCACGAACCCCCACCCTGGCGCGCAGACTTGCGCCAGCGCTTCTGGCGCTACCTGCCGCTCAAGGTGCTGGGCATCAGCGGCTTCATGTGGCTGTTTTTCCTGGGCTACTTTTACACCCTGCGCCACCCGGCGTACCCAGTGTTCGAGATGCCCGCGACAGCCTTCGACCGGCTGGTCCCCTTCCAGCCCGAGGCCCTGCTGATCTATGTCTCACTGTGGCTGTACGTGGGCATCGCACCAGGGCTGCTGCTGCGGCTGCGCGAGCTCATCGTCTACGGCTTGTGGGCAGCCGCGCTGTGCGGCACCGGGCTGCTGATCTTCTACTTCTGGCCCACCGCCGTGCCGAAGCCCGACGTGGACACCAGCGGTTATCCGGGCTTCGCCGTACTGCAGGGCCTGGACGCAGCCGGCAATGCCTGCCCATCGCTGCATGTGGCCACCGCAGTTTTCACCGCCATCTGGGTGGCGCGGCTGCTGCGCATCATGGGCACGCCCTACGCATTTCAGTGGGTGAACCTGGTCTGGGTGCTGGCCATTGCCTGGTCCACGCTGGCCGTGCGGCAGCACGTGGTGCTGGATGCGCTGGCGGGGGCCATTCTTGGGGTGTTTTTCGCGGTCCTGTCGATTCGCTTGAGCCCCTGGGTAGGCCAGAGCCGAAAGCCCTGATCCGAGCAGGTATCATCCGACGCCCATTGGTAAAGCCGCCGCCGGCAGGCTGCCCGGGGAGGGCCGGGGTCGACACGTAGATGGAACCGGAACGATGAGTTCGCTGAAGGAATTGCAAGACATGATCCAGGCGAAGTACGGGCTCGACCCGTCCGCGCTGGACCCGAACGCGTCGATATTGAGCAGCGGTGTCGATTCGCTCGCGCTGGTCGAGTTTCTCTTCGAGCTCGAAGACAAGTACGGCATCTCGATCCCAGACACCGAACCCCGCGCCGAAACTCTGGCAGAACTGGCTGTAGTCGTTGACAAACTGCGTGCCGCCAAAGCGGGTGCTGTGAAGGCCACAGCCACGCAGTGAATGAAGTCGTCGTCTCGGGGCTGGGCGTCATCTCGCCCCACGGCGACAGCGCCCAGGGCATGTTCGATGCGCTGATGCGGGGCGAATCAGCGGTGCAGGCGGTATTCCCGGAACTGCCGCGCCCGGCCGCGGCTGCCAGTGCCGCCTTCGACCAGACACGCTGGTTCACCAAGTTGCAGTTGCCCGGCGTGGACCGCGTCAGCCAGCTGGCCGTGGCTGCGGCCGACCTGGCTGTGCGCGATGCGGGCGGCCTGCACGATGTTGACCCTGTACGCGTTGGCGTCTATGCAGGCTGCGGCATGGGCGGCGCCGCTGCCCTGGACACCGCCTACCGCAGTGGCGGCCGGGTGCCGCCGCTGACGATACCGGCCTTCATGCCCAACGCGCCTGCATCGCATGTCGCCATGCGCCATGGCGTCCAGGGCCCGGTCCTGACCTATTCGGTGGCCTGTGCCTCATCGGCCGTGGCTATCGCAGAGGCGGCCAAAGCCTTGCGCAATGGCGAGATCGACCTTGCCATCGCTGGCGGAAGCGAAGCCCTGATCGTGCCCGGCGTGATGCTGGCCTGGCAAGCCATGATGACCCTGGCCGGCTTTCAGCCGGGCGAGGCCGCCCGCGCCTGCCGACCCTTTTCAGCCGACCGCAGCGGTTTCGTGCTGGGTGAAGGCGCGGCTTTCCTGGTGCTGGAAACCGCCCAACGTGCCCGCGCACGCCAGGCCCGCGTCTATGCGCGCCTGAGCGGCTGGGGTCTGAGCTGCGACGCCACCCACCTGACCAAGCCCGATGCCCCAGGCCAGCAGCGAGCCTTGGGCGGCGCACTGCGACTGGCCGGGCTGCAGCCAGCCGACATCGGCTACTGCAATGCCCATGGCACGGCCACGAAGATTGGCGACGTGGTTGAAGCCGAGGCTCTGCGGGGCCTGTGGGGCAGCGCCATCGACGGCCTGCGCGTCAGCTCGACCAAGGCCCTGCACGGGCACTTGCTGGGCGCCGCGGGGGCACTGGAAGCGGTGGCCACAGTGCTGGCGCTGCATCACCGACAGCTGCCGCCCAACGCGAATTGCGAGCGGCCAGACAGCGCTCTGGGGCTCAATCTGGTGCTTCAGCCGGGCACATCGGCTCCGCATCTGCAGGCGGCGATCAGTAGTTCGTTCGCCTTTGGTGGCACCAATTCGACTTTGCTGTTTCAGCGCGCCTGAATTGCGCGCCAGGGGTTTCGGGCGCCAATTCAGCGCCGGCCAACCCGGCGCGGCGCTACGCCCCCGCGCGCGGCCCACAGCTTGTAGGCATTGGGCGTCAGTTCGCGCTTGAGCAGCTGCACCACCTGCCCGGGCGACAAGCCGTGGCGCGTCATCACATCGGCATAGGGTGGCCGGGCATTCCAGGCCAGATCAATGACGCTTCGTATCTCTTCCGGGGTCAGCCGGGGAACAGGCTTGGCCATGGGGTGGTTGGTGAAAAAAGAACAGCCCGACCCATTGCGGGGCCGGGCTGTTGGTGTGTGGTGGAACCGGGGGGAATCGAACCCCCGTCCGCAAGCCATTGCCGATCGGTTCTACATGCGTAGCCGTCTGATTTGGATTTAAGGCTTCAGGTCGCGCAGCGGCACGCTACCTGAACCCCGAGTCATTTGGTTTTAGGCCCGCCGCGAATGACACGCGGCAGGACGAGCCAATGTGAATGACCTCGCAGTCCTTGAGTTTTACCCCTTAGACCCAGCCCATCGGCCAACTGTTGCGAGGCTCACCGGTTTTAAGCGGCGAGGGCGTACGTTTGATCGTTCGCAGTTACTTTGTTTCCA
>JBBQAW010000327.1:0-4598 GCA_038316815.1 Burkholderiales bacterium | reverse complement strand
GATGACACAGCAATCGGCAGAGAACTGGTTGCGTGCCGGCTTGCTGCTGGGTGCGGGCTTGGTGCTGTATTACCTGTCTGGCGCCCGCCAGCGCCCGCCTGCCACTGGCGATGCAGCGCGCTCAGAGGCCTGATCCGATATCTGAGCGCCGGCCCTCATTGAGTGAGATCGAATTTAGGAAAGTCCTTCGATCGCAGGTTGCGGTCCCCAGTGTGCGCAGGCGGACTTGGTCGCGGGCTCAGCCCAATTCGCGGCCCGCCACAGCGGTGGTCGCCGCCCGCGTATGGACACCGAGCTTCTCGAATACATGCTCCAGATGCTTGTTCACGGTGTGCGGGCTCAGGCCCGGGATATCGCCGACGTCGCGGTTGGTCTTGCCTTTGGCCACCCACGACACGACCTCGGTCTCGCGCGGGGTCAGCGCCGCACTGGCCAGCCGCGACGCCGGTGCGTCGGCGGCCAGCACGCTCAGCAGCCACATCGCCTCGCCCATGCCGGCATCGCCCAGCCGACGCGCCACCAGCACGCGGCCGTCCGGCGCGCAGAGCCGGCAGCTGCGAGCGGCAGCGCTGGCTCATCTGCAAGCTCGCTTGTCTCTCGACCTGGCGCCGCCGGCCGGCCCAACCAACCCATCACATTCTCCAGCGTAGAGGTGCTCTCGAAGATGCATTGACAGGTCAGACCGTCAATTGGTGAACTCGGCTAACCCTGCGTGGCGGCGATCGTGCCCCACCCCGTGGAGCGAATGGAGCCCAATTGAGCGGTTCGCATCTGGGTCCGCAGCGCCAGCACGCGGGCAGGTGACCGCAACAAGGCCGTTTGTAGATGTGCAGTCTGTTCACTGTCGCACCGCACCTTCTTCCCAGCACGCCCTCAGTTGCAAGAACTCCGAAATACCAAACAGCCGCTAATGAAGGGAAAAGCCAAATGCAAAATTCACGTTGACTCGCAGGGAAGTCCTTGTAGAGGGGTTAGGCCGCACCTGTTACGCCGCCAAGAGTGAGCATCTTTGGATACTGGCTAGTTCCTTCGCCAGCGCTTCCTTGGCAATAGCTGTGTCGTAGGCCGCTTGGCCTCGCAACCACCAGCCGTCACTCATGCCGAAGTAGCGGCACAACCTGAGATCCGTGTCAGCCGTGACTGAGCGCTTGCCAGATACGATTTCACCGATCCTTTGCGCCGGTACGCCGATGTCCTTCGCCAAGCGGTACTTCGTAAGCCCAAGTGGCCTAAGAAACTCTTCTTCGAGCATTTCGCCTGGAGAGACAGGTAGCACAGTACGCATGGTCACTTCCTTCAGTGGTAGTCGACGATTTCAACGTTCGCAGCGCCATCTCGAGACCAAACAAAGCAGACTCGCCATTGCTTGTTGATGCGGATGCTGTGCTGCCCCTTCCGATCGTCCTTCAACGTTTCGAGTCCATTCCCGGGTGGGACCTTCAAGTCATCAAGGACTGCCGACCAGTCCAATTGCGTCAGCTTGCGCAGAGCGGGCCGCTCGATGTTCACCCAGCGCTTCACGCGCTTGCCCTCGAACAGGGCCTGGGTGTCGCTGCACTTGAAGTTCTTGATAGGCACGGGAGGCGATGATAACGCGACGCGTGCATAGTGTCAACTGTAGAACCGGCAGAAGGGTGGGCTGTGCAGTCTAACGTTTGAGCTAAGCGGGTGACGACGGCAGGACGCCAGGCCCGGGCCGGTGAAAATGTACCGCGTACCACCGGCCCGGGCCTGGTAGCCTGCCGTTGGCGCTCCGCTTGAGCGAGTGCTCGAGCAGCGCAGCGTGCCCCACTCCTGCGGCCACCGCGCCTGCCCGCACTGCCAGCCCCACGAAGGTCAGGTCTGGCTGCAGCGTCAGCTGAAGTCGCTGGTGCCGGCCACCTACTTCATGGTCACCTTCACGCTACCCGCCGAGCTGCGCCGCCTGGCCTGGGACCACCAGCGGGTGGTGTACGCGCTGCTGCTGCAGTGCGCCTGGGACACGCTCAACACCTTCAGCCACAACGACGCCAAGCTGGGCGCGGGCACCCCCACGATGGCCGGCGCGGTGGGCGTGCTGCACACCCACAATCGACGGCTCGATTTTCATCCGCATGTGCACATGTGGATGCCCGCGGCAGCGCTCGACGCCAAGAAAAAGCTGTGGCGCACCAAGGTGCGGCCAACCCGAACACGGCGCGGCAAGACCGGCGCCACCCCGGCCGGCGGCGGTTACCTGTTCAGCGAGAAGGCGCTGGCCAAGGTCTTCCGTGCCAAGGTGCTCGACGCCATCGAGGATGCTGGGCTGAAGCTGCCGCCCAAGCTGCCCGCCACCTGGGTGGCCAATTGCAAGGCCGTGGGCGACGGCCAGAAGGCGCTGCTGTACCTGAGCCGCTACCGGGAACAACGGGGTCAGGTCTCAAATATGAACCCGTGTGTTGGCTGCCCGCAAGGCAGTAAGGCAGTAAGGCAACGGGGTCAGGTCTCCCGTTTCTCCGAGAAATGGGAGACCTGACCCCAATGCGTACATGACCCCAATGCGTACAAGCCAAGTGCAAGCAGCCGGCTGCCAGCGCGGTGCCGCCGGCGCCACACCAGGCTGCGGCCTGCCCGGCCTGAGCGAGCGCAACACGCCCTCCGATCAACCCGACCCCAACCAACCATCACTTCCTCCCAGCGTAGACGTGCTCTCGAAGATGCATTGACAGGTCAGACCGGCAATTGGTGAACTCGGGCTTTCCCTGCGTGGCGGCGATCATGCCCAACCCCGTGGAGCGAATGGAGCCCAATTGAGCGGTTCGTATCTGGGTCCGCAGCGCCAGCCCTCGGGCAGGTGATTGCAACAAGGCCGTTTGTAGATGTGCAGTCTGTTCACTGTCGCACCGCACCTTCTACCCAGCACGCCCTCAGCTGCAAGAACACCGAAATACCAAACAGCCGCTAATCAAGGGGGAACAGCCAAATGCAAGAAACCTGTTGACTCGCAGGGAAGTTCTTGTAAAGGGGTTAGGCGTCAGTGCACGTGGCGTGCGAGGGATTTGCCTATCGGCCAAAGCGAAATTTGCTTGCTTCAAGGTAGTCTTCTAATAGTTCCATCGCTACCCAACGCCTTCCTAGGCGTTCTGCGACTGCTCCTGCGGTATTTGAACCGGCAAACGGATCGACAACAAGGTCGCCTTCATCAGTTAGAAGCTTGATGAAGAACTCTGGAAGCGCTGCCGGAAATCTGGCTGGATGGATCTTTACTCCGGCCTCTTTGCATCGCATCGTATAGACATCATTCGCCGAGTTGTTGCCGGCAATCAACATTTCGGTGGGCAATTGATCTACTAGAACATTGGATGGTATTGATCCACCAGACTCGATCTTGTCGAAAGAGGAAGTTATGTTGTGGCCGGAAGGTCGAACTGTGGCGCGTACTCCTCGCTTTGCTAGGCGAAGCATGTCCGCGCTGTACGGTTTCAAGACTCGACGGTTGTCCGCTTTAGGGAAGGGTGTCTTCGATAACCACCACACATGCTCTACAGAATCTTTGATTCGCACCCGACGTACGGTTACCCATTCGGCCGGTACAGGCATCTTTGCCGGGTTGTACCAATAGCATTCCTGGGCAAGGTGAAAGCCCAGGTCTTCAACCAAGGCGATCATTAGCTTGTAGTGGTAGAGCGAGCGTGTAGGGGATCCTTGATTCCAACTGCCGCCGATGTTCAGGACGAAGCTGCCATCGTCCGTGAGCACGCGACGCACTTCGCGCGCGAAGGGCAAGAACCATTCGACGTAGTCGGCCTTGCTGACGTTGCCGTACTCCTTCTTGAAGTGAAGTGCGTACGGCGGCGAGGTGAAGGCCAAGTTGACGCTTCCATCGGGAAGGCTGCGGAGCAGGTCGCGTGAGTCTCCGAGGTACGCAGCACCGGACGGCGTCTCGTAGCAGCTCTGTAGCTGCCCCATGAGGCCGCGTGGATGCGTGTGGGCAGGGGCGAAGAGGCTGGGCTGCGGAGGATCAAGGACCTTGTTCATTCTGGACGAGTTGTTGCCGCTGCTAGCATGCAGCATCTTGAATGTAGCACGAAATACATTGACAACGTCAACCCAAATAAACCCTAAGGCAGTCGAACCGACCGAGTGGGTCAGCCAGGCTGAGGCGGCACGTCTACGGAACGTCTCGCGGCAGGCAATCGCCAAACTTGTTTCCAGCGCTCGGCTGCGCACGCTGGAGATTGGTGGCCGGACCCTTGTCAATCGGCTGGACGTCTTGGCATTTGAGCCAAATCCGCCAGGGCGGCCGAGGGGCGACGGCAATGAGTGAAAATTCCCTTGGCGCGATTCGTGATCTGCTCGGCAGGTGCACTCCAGAAGAACGACGAGTCATCTTCCAGGAACTTCGCAAACTGCATTCAATTCACGAGTTCGAGCAAGTCATCGGCGCACCTGCTGAGATGATCTTGGAAGCTGTGCATCGAGCCCCGGAACTGACGCGGCGTAATCGTTTAGTCCGCCACCCTCAGACAGCTGAAAGAGCGGCACTGTGGGTGGACAAGTCAGCCGGGATCGGTGGCAGGGCAGGCGTGGGCAGGCCCATGCGGGCAGCGTGGATGGCGCGGGCGAGCAAGTCGGTGGCG
>JBBQAW010000326.1:0-4606 GCA_038316815.1 Burkholderiales bacterium | reverse complement strand
TGCCTTGGGCCGTCAAACGGGCCAGCCAGGGGTTCCACACGCCCCGGTTGCAAACAAAGCCGTGGATGAACAGCACACCACGGCGGCCTGGGGCCCGGGCGGGCAGCTGGTCGGGCCAGACCTGGCTGCGAAAGGGCTGCCGCCAGCAAAACACCGTCGGCGCGGACTTCACTTCACCCCACCAGGCGCGCCACAGCGCAGGCACGCGGGCGCGCGGGCTGGGGTCGGCGCCGTGGGTAAAGTACAGCAAGACCATCTCGAAGGCCAGCACGGCGGCATACCCGCCCAGGATCAACCCAACGCCAGCTGCCGCCAGCCATGGCCGGCCCTGGCTGGTCCAGTAGAGGGCCCAAACACCAGCCAGCCCGAGGGCACCCAGCGTCAGCACCTGCTGCAGCCGCGCCAGGGGGCCGGGCCCGCCGTGGCTTGCCATCAGGCCAGCCGGACGTCGCGGCCGCTGAGTTCGCGCGCCAGTTGTGTGGCCAGTTTATTGACGAGACCGTAAATCGACAGTTGGGGGTTGGCGCCGATGCTGGTAGGAAAGAGCGAACCGTCGTGCACCGACAGGTTATCGACCTGCCAGTGCCGCCCGTCTGGCCGCACGACGCCCAGCTGCGGCTGCCCAGCCATGCCGCAGCCCCCCATGACGTGCGCACTGGCCACCCGCGTGAGCAAGGGTTTCATTGGCAGGCCGGCAATGGCGGCCTTGGCCTGCGGCCAACTGAGGTAGGGCTGGGCCAGGTCATGCGCCAGGCGCACACGCTGCGCACCGGCGGCAAACTGCAGTTCGGCCATCGACAAGAAAGCGCGCCGGGCGCCGTCCATCACGAACGGGGTCAACGGGTAATCCAGCAACGGCGAGCCGTCACTCTTCAGCTTGACCTGCCCGCCAGCCGACTGGGCATGGAACCCGTCGCGCAGCAAGGCCAGCAAGGCATGGGTGCGCGGCATGTCGTGCAGGTCGGCCGCCAGTTCAGGGCCGAAGCCGGTGGCCGTGCTGCTGAAGATGATGGGGTGGATGGGCGGCGCTTCCAGCTTGTAGCCGATGGGGCCGTCGATGGGGTCGAGTTCAAGAAAATGGTCGGTGTAAAGCGTCTGCGGCGCGCCGTTCCAGCCTGCCACCGTGTGGTCGAAGACTGCACTGGAGATGACCACAGGGTGCAAGAAGGTGCGCGCACCCAGGCGGCCGTGCGGGTCTGGCAGCGCAGACCGCAGCAGCAGCGCGGGTGAATTGATGGCACCACCGGCCACCACCACATGCCGGGCGCGGATGTATACCTCGGTGCCGGGCGCGGCTGTGCCGTCGCGCTGCACACCCACGGCCACCAGGCCGGTGACCTTGCCCTTGGCCACATCCAGCCGCTGGACGCGGGTTTCGACCAGCAGGCGTGCGCCCCGGTCCAGCGCCACGGGCAGGGTGGTGACCAGCATCGACTGCTTGGCATTCGTCGGGCACCCCATCCCGCACGAACCCAGGTTCCAGCAGCCCTTGACGTTGCGCTGGATAGCCGCCGCGGCGATGCCCAAGCGCAGCGCCCCCTTGCGAAGCAGTTCGTTGTTCTCGTTCGGCGGCGCCAGCCACGGGCCGATGGACAGTCGCTGCTCGGCCTGCAGGAACCAGGGGAAGAGCGCTTCATCGCTCAAATCGGGCAGCGCAAAATGTTCACGCCAGTAGGCCAGCGTTGCTGATGGGGTGCGGAATGAACTGGTCCAGTTCACCGTCGTCGACCCGCCCACGCAGCGCCCTTGCAGGATGTTGATGGCCTTGTCGGCCGTCTTTCGCCCTGCACTTTCCTGATACAGGTCGGGGTAGGCCTCGCTTTCCAGTTGCCTGAAATCGCTGCTGGACTTGAGCGGCCCTTCTTCCACCAGAACGACGTCCAGCCCGGCGGCAGTCAGGAGTTCGGCCGTGATGCCCGCACCGGCACCGGTGCCGACGATGGCGACATCGCATTGCAGCTGTGCCGGCCTGGCGGCGTGGCGGCCGCCGTAGACCTTCCAGCCTCGGGCCAGGCCTTCCAGGATGGGGTCGGGGAATCGGCTCATCGGTGCTTGAATCTCAAATGTCTGTGGGGCCGGCGTAGCCCAGACTGGCCCACGCGCTGCGGTCAGCGTAGTAAGCGGCGTAGCTGAGGTCACGCAAGGCCTGGTAGGTCTGCTGGCGCAGGTCGAGCGAGGAAATGCGCAGGGATTGCAGCATCGACTGCACTTCTTCCGTCGAAGCCTGTGCCCAGGCGGTAGTCAAACCGGCCAGGCCCAGGCGGCCCGGCACGGTGGTCAGCAGCCCCAGGAGCAGGGCCAATTCGTCCTGAACTGATTTTGGGAAGCCGCCGATCGTGTCCTCTATCCGACCCAGCTGCGCCAACAAGGCGGTGGCCCGGGCCGCCGGGTCTTCGGGCAACACCCCCTGCAACACGGCGCGCGAAACGGCATCGATGACTTCCTTTGCCGCTGGCGACAAGCGCCCGCCTTGCCACGCTGGGGTGGTTAGACTAAGGCCCAGGCCTGCCGCGGCCAACAACACGGTGCCCGCAATGCCAACCTGCAACAAGCTTCTTCTGCGCATGGCCACAGTGTTGCATCATCGCGTGGCGGCGCCGTAGAGGGCGTCGACTAACCCGTGAGCCCAGACGGACAGAAGATTCTTGGTTTCTTGCAGGACGTTGCCGCACATCGCGCTGCGCACGTTGCTGATTCCGCTTTGGCTGAGAGGGTTCGGGCCGTCAAGGCCCACCAGCACGCGCGGTTTGAGGCTACCTACGCCGACCTGCTGGCCAGCCCGCGCTACGGGCCCGCTGCGCGTTTTTTCCTGAATGACCTGTACGGACCGCACGACTTTGCCGAGCGAGACGGGCAATTTGCACGCATCGTTCCTGCGCTGGTGCGGCTGTTTCCCAAGGACATCGTGCGCACGGTCTTGGCCTTGGCCGAACTGCATGCGTTGTCGGAAGAACTGGACAGCTTGATGGCAACTGCTCTGGATGGGCAGACTCTGGATACACAGAGCTATGCCCAGGCCTGGCGGAAGGTGGGCCGGCCACAGGACCGAGAGCAGCAGATTCAACTGATGCTGAGCGTTGGCCTGGCGCTGGACGGGTTCACTCGCAAACCCCTGCTGCGACACAGCCTGCGTCTGATGCGCGGGCCTGCGTCGGCAGCTGGTCTGGGTGCGCTGCAGCGGTTTCTGGAGACTGGCTTCGACACTTTCCGAGAAATGCGCGGACCACAGGTTCTGCTGGACAGCATTTCGCAGCGTGAAAGGGCCCTGGCTGCGGCGCTGTTTTCAGGCGCGAACACGGCTGACTAGGACAAGTACCGTAGCTGGCGGCGGGCTAGGCCTTGACGATCGCAGACTTCGTCAACTCGACCTTATTCCACCGTGCAAGCCCCCTGGCTCGACCATTACCCACCTGGCGTTCCCCCTTCAGCAAAAATCGACGCCTACCGCAGCGTGGCGGCGCTTTTGGAAGAATCCTTCCGCAAGTACGCGCAGCGCGATGCCTGCGTGTGCATGGACACCCGGCAACGTTTCCGTGACGTTGACGAGATGTCGCAAGCGTTGGGGGCTTGGCTGCAGGCGCAGGGCTTGGCCAAAGGCAGCCGCATTGCCGTGATGATGCCCAACGTGCCCCAGTACCTGGTGGCTATGGCCGCTGTCCTGCGTGCGGGCTACGTCGTCGTCAACGTGAATCCGCTCTACACAGCACGGGAACTGCAGCACCAGTTGAAGGACTCGGGCGCGGTGGCAGCCATCGTGCTGGAGAACTTTGCAAACGTTCTTGAAGAAGTGATTGAAAACACCGACGTCAAGCATGTCGTGCTGACGGCTTTGGGCGATCTTCTGGGCTTCTGGCGTGGCGGCTTGGTGAACTTCGCGGTGCGCCATGTTCGCCAAATGGTGCCTGAGTTCAGCTTGCCTTTGGACAATGGCCGAACGGTGACGCGATTCCCGATGGCCTTGGCCGAAGGCTTTCAGTTGTCTATGCGCCGGGTCGACATCGGACCCGACGACATCGCTTTCCTGCAGTACACCGGTGGGACGACGGGCGTGTCCAAAGGCGCTGTGCTGCTGCATCGCAACGTGGTGGCCAACATCATGCAATGCGAGGCCTGGTTCAAACCGATGCTGGACAAAGTGGGCCAGCAACAACTGACCGTGGTTTGTGCGCTGCCGCTGTATCACATCTTCGCCTTGACGATTTGCGCCTTGATGGGCGCGCATCTGGGCGCGATGAATCTGCTGATTCCCAATCCGCGTGACATACCAGGGCTGGTTAGAACCCTTTCGAAGCACCGGGTGAACATGTTCCCGGCGGTGAATACCTTGTTCAACGCCCTGGCCAATGATCCGGACTTCGCCCGGCTCGACTTTTCCGGTCTCGTGGTCTCCAACGGCGGGGGCATGGCGGTGCAGCAAGCCACGGCGGAACGTTGGCGGCGCATCACGGGCTGCACCGTTGTTGAGGGCTACGGTCTGTCGGAAACATCGCCTGTTGCGACGTCGAATCGCCTGGACATTGCTGACTACACCGGCACGATCGGCCTGCCTATTCCTTCAACCGAGATCTCTATCCGTGACGATGCGGGCGACCCTGTGCCCATCGAT
>JBBQAW010000325.1:0-4607 GCA_038316815.1 Burkholderiales bacterium | reverse complement strand
GATCTTCAACGCCGACCCCGACCAATACCCCGGCGAGATCATCGAGAAAGACCTGACGGCCGGCAAGATCGACGTGGCCATCGTCTGGGGGCCGATTGCCGGCTACTTCGCCCAGCGCATCCAGAGCCCGCAGCTCGTGGTCATTCCATTGAAGTCGGAACCGGGTGTGCGGCTGAGCTTCGAGATGGGCATCGGCCTGCGTTACGGCGAACGCGAATTCAAGCAGCAGATCGAAGGCCTGATCGACAGCCAGCGCGCCGGCATCGACGCCATCTTGAAAGAGTTCGGCGTGCCCCGGGTCGACGATTCGTACGACTTGCGCCGCAACTGAAGCACGGTGAACAGGGGGCAACGGGGCATGCAGCGCCTGCTCGCCACCACGGCCCTGTTGCTGGGGTGGCCCCTCAGCCTGCCTGCCGGCACCAGCCTGGAGCGTGAGCGCCTGCTCGAAGCCGCGGCCAGCGTCCTGAAGATCGAGGTGGTGCGCCAGCAAGGCGGCTATTCCATCGGGTCGGGCGTGGTCGTGGCCGACGGTGTCGTCGTGACGAACTGCCACGTCACCCAGTCGGCTGTCAGCATCAACGTGCTGCGCGGCGACCAGCGCTGGCGGGTCGAAGCCCAGGCCCGCGATCCCGCGCACGACCTGTGCCTGCTGCAGGTGCCACGCCTGGCCGCACCGCGCGTGGCCCTGGGCCGGTCGGTCGAGCTCAAGACCGGCCAGGCCGTCGCGGCGGTGGGCTTCACCGGCGGCCAGGGCCTTCAAAGCAGCACCGGCCAGGTGGTCGAGCTGCACCGGCTGGACGGCGGCTATGTCATCCAGAGCGACAACTGGTTCAGTTCGGGCGCCAGCGGCGGCGCACTCTTCGACGAGCAGTTGCGCCTGGTCGGCGTGCTCACGTTCCGCCTGCGCGGCGGCCTACTTCACTACTTCGCCTCGCCGGTGGAATGGCTGGCGCCGCTGCTGGCCGGCAGCCAGGCGTTTCGGCCCGTGGCCCCTGGCGGCGTGGCCGATCCGTACTACTGGCAGCGCCAGCCGCCGACCCAACCGGCCTTCCTGCAGGCCGCAGCGCTGCAGCGCGACTCGAAATGGGCCGAACTGGAGGCCCTGGCCCGGGGCTGGAGCGCGTCCGACGCCGACGACCCCGCACCCTGGAACGCGCTGGCCCGTGCGCTCGACGGCCTGGGCCGGCTCGACGATGCGGCCACGGCGCTGGAGCAATCGTTAAAGCTGGCGCCCACGGCCGGCCCGGCCTGGTTGTACCTGGGCCAGCTGGCCCTGCGCCAGGGGGAACGGGCCAAGGCCCACGCCATTCGGCAGCGGCTGGAGGCGCTGGACCCGGCGCTGGCCGCCAGCCTGGTTCTACCGGCGCCTGGCCCGTAGCCGGCCGACGGTCACCACCGCTTCATCACCGCTGACCCGCGCTGTTTTCGCAACCCTTTTTTTTGCCCCCGACCATGCTCAAGCGTCCACTCCCTGCCCTGCTGCTCGCCGCCGCTGCCGTGTTGTCGGCCCCGGCTTTTGCCGCGGCTGAAAAACAAGACATCTCGGCAGCCGAAAAGCTGCTGTTCATGACCCGACAGCTCGACAACGTGGCCCTGCCCACCACGCTGCGTTATGCCTTCCGTCAGACCGGCAGCGAGGAGCCGGGCTTCGAGGACAAGGTCCGCGTCGACGTCGCCAGCCTGGTTGCCGGAAAAAAGCAGTGCTGCAAGGCCAGCGGTGAATTCCTGACCGGTGCGCGCTCGCTGAAACTGCCCGACATCGAAGGCGCCGAAGGCAACCCGGTGGTGCTGTACTTCCTGGAAAACGACATCCGCACGATGCATCGCCTGACCCAGGGCTCGCAGACGTATTTCCGCAAGCGCATCCGCATGGCGCTGTTCAACGGTGCCACGGTGCGCAGTGTGCGTGTGGCCTACAAGGGCAAGGACATCGATGGCCAGGAGATTCTGATCTCACCCTACCTCGACGACCCCAACCGCGTGAAGTTCGAGAAGTACCTGGGCAAGCAGTACCGCTTCATCGTGTCCCCGGCCGTGCCCGGCGGGGTTTACGGCATCCAGACCACGATCGGTGCCACACTGCCCGACCCGGTGCCGCTGATGCAGCAGGAAATGCTCATCGAAGGCGCGCCCGCCTTCCCCCTCAAGGCTTCGTCCTGACACCCCAGCGAGCGTCCGCCCCATGAAGACCACCCCCTTGCGAAGCGCCGTCGGCGCCGCCCTGCTGCTGGCGTCCAGCGCCGGCTGGGCCAACGACTTCCCCACCATCGACCGTGTGCTCTACGTGCAGGAATGCGTGCGCAACCACCCCGGCCCGCATTACGAGATGATCAACAAATGCGCGTGCGCGCTGGACGCGCTGGCGCGGCAGGTGAGCTTCGACGACTACACCACCATGAACACCGCCACCAATGCCAACAGCATCGGCGGGGAACGGGGCGGGTATATCCGCGACGCCGAATCGCTGCAGCTGCAGATTCGCCGCTTGCGCGAACTGCAGACCCAGGTGAAGCAGGGCTGCTTCATCAACATGGCCTCGCCACGCTGAGACCGCCGCGATGGCCCTGCGCATGCTGCTGGCCTGGATGACGGCATCGGCGCTGGCCGCACCGGCTGTCGCGGCGCCGCTGGCCATGCAGCAGGTGGCGCCGGGTGTGTTTGTGCACCAGGGCCAGCAGCAGGCCTGGATGGAAGCGCAGGCCGACGACGTGGCCAACCTGGCCTTTATCGTCGGCGACCGCTGCGTCGCCGTGGTCGACACCGGCGGCTCGCCGGCCATCGGGCAGCGCCTGCTGGCGGCGGTGGCGCAAGCCACGCCACTGCCGGTGTGTTTTGTCATCAGCACCCACGCCCACCCCGACCATGTACTGGGCCTGGGGGCGTTTGCCGCGGCCAGCGGCGGCGCCGCCCCGCAGTTCGTGGCCCATGCCCGTTTTGCTGCGGCCGCCGGCGCACGCCAGCACAACTGGGCGCACGCGCTGCAGCGCGACGCCGGCATCACGCTGCAGCCGCAAGCGCTGGCGGCGCCCAGCCTGGCGGTGACGGGGGCCATGGAAATCGACCTGGGCGGCCGCAAACTCGCGCTGCGCGCCTGGCCCACCGGCCACACCGACAGCGACCTGACGGTGCTGGACCAGCAAACCCGCAGCCTGTTCCTGGGCGACCTGGTCTTTGCCGGCCACATGCCCGTGCTCGACGGCAAGCTCAAGGGCTGGCTGGCGGTGCTGGCAGAACTGCAGCGCATGGACGTGGCCCTGGCCATCCCCGGCCATGGCGCGCCGGCCCGCGACTGGCCGGGCCTGCTGGCCGATCAACAGGCCTACCTGGAAACACTGCAACGCGACGTGAGAAAAGCGCTGCGCGAGCGCCGCAGCCTGGCACAGACGTTGCAAGATGCCCCTGTTCCGGGTGGCGGCCCCTGGCTGCTGGCCGAACATTTCCATCGTCGCAACCTGACGGCCGCCTACGCCGAACTGGAATGGGAAGACTGACATGCACATCACGCGCCCGAACTGCGGCTTGAAAGGCCTGGCCAAGCACGCCGCCTGCGTGCTGGCGGCCTTGCTCTTCACCGGCGCGCAGGCCCAGCTGAAAACCGCCGACAACCCCGAGGCCAGCCCGAACTGGCAGAAGGTGAAGGCCAGCCTGTTCAAGGGCCGCAGCATTGCCGCCGCCCCGGCCGGCATGCTGGACCTGGAAATCCCGCAGCGCGCCGCAGACGCCGCCGTCGTGCCGGTGGCCATGCGCACCCGGCTCGCGGCGGACGACAGCCGCTACGTCAAGCGGCTGACCCTGGTCATCGACAGCAACCCGTCGGTGGTGGCGGCGGTCTTCGACTTCACGCCGGGCAACGGCAATGCCGAGATCGAGACCCGGGTGCGCATCGACGAATACACCCATGTGCGCGCGATCGCCGAGCTCAGCGACGGCCAGCTCTTCATGAGCACGCGCCACATCAAGGCCTCGGGCGGCTGTTCGGCACCTGCCGGCAAGGACCCGGCCGAAGCCCTGGTCAACCTGGGCAAGATGCGGCTGCGCGTCGACGGCGACTTGCGCCCGGGCCAACCGCTGCTGGCGCAGCTGATGATCAACCACCCGAACCACTCCGGCATGGCGATGGACCAGATGTCGCGCCAGTTCACGCCAGCGCACTTTGTTCGCCAGGTGAACGTCAGCTACGCCGGCAAGCCGGTGATGTCGGCCGAGCTCGACTTCTCGATCAGCGAAAACCCGAACCTGCGCTTTCGCTTCGTGCCGCGTGGGCCCGGCGAACTGAAGGTCGAAGCCCTGGACTCGCAGGAACAGCGCTTCGAAAGCGTCCTGGTGCTGGCACCGGCGGCGTCCTGATGGTCTGTTTGCCTGCCCTGGTCTCGGTGCTGGTCTCGGTGCTGGTGTCGGTGCTGGCCGCCAGCGCGGCCGCCGCAGCACCGTTTGCGTACATCACCAACCAGGGCAGCCATGATGTGTCGGTGGTCGACCTGGCCAGCGACCGGGTGGTGGCCACGGTGCCGGTAGGCCGGTCACCCGCCGGGGTTTCGGCCTGCAGCGGCAACGGCCGTGTCTATGTGTCGAACCCCGACAGCCGCAGCATCAGCGTGATCGAC
>JBBQAW010000324.1:0-4638 GCA_038316815.1 Burkholderiales bacterium | reverse complement strand
GTCGAGCGGCAGATTACCGATCGCCAGGTCGCCAAAGTAGCGCGTCAGCAGGCGACTGCCAGCCACTGGGCCGCGGTCGGTGTAGATCTCGACGTCAGAGTGCTGAGCCCGGGCCACAGGGGCCCGGGTCGTCAAGATGACAGCGATGAACACTGACGCAGCGACCCGCGTCAAGCATGGGGCAGGCATCAACGTTCAACCGCGACAAGCGCCGCCCGCGGGGGTGGAAACAGCGCGAAATGCAGCCGGGGCAGAAGCCTCAATTACGTCGCCGCGTTGCGATTGCGCCGACAAGCCCCAAGCCGGCCAGCCACATGAGCCAAGTGCCCGGTTCTGGAACGGCCAGGGCTTGCACCGACATCTGAAAATCGTCATCCGCCAACTCATGGTTGAGCACCATCAAGAAGGTGTCCGACGCCGTCAAATTTGTCCCAGTCAGGTAAAGCTGGAACATGTAGGAACCGCTGGCCGGCCAGCCCCCGCCGACCCGCGAAACCACCATGTCCAGATGCTCATGGATGACGCCGCTGTTGCCCGCCACGCCCACCAGCCCTGTCAGGTCGCCAGAGGTTCCGGTGCCCGAAAAGAAACTCCCCTCATCCAGGATGCCTTCCAGCCTGACGCGCTCGGCGCCGGCCAGCCCCCAGGCGCCGCCGTTCCAGTGCCACAGACTGCCCACCGTGTTGTAAGTGATGAACGTTCCAGGCACGAAAGTTCCGGGTGCGCTGTCGTAGCCTGGGTCGTCAGTTTTAAGTTGCCCACCACCGATGTCTCCGAAGTCGCCTTCGAAGATCTTGAAGCCGGTACCGAACTGGGTTGTAGCGTGGCCGTCTACGACGATCTTGCCGCTGACGACCGACATCTCGATGTCGCCATCGTGTAGCTGGGCCTGGGCCTGGGCCTGCCCCAGCGACAGCACCAACGCCACGGGGGCGATGAATTTACGAAAAACAGACATGGAAACTCCTGGTATGTGTGGTGGGGCAAAAGTGTGTTGAGCGGCGGCCCGTCCTTCAAGCGCAGCACTGCTCAAACATCTTGCCAGGCATCCTACATGCAATTCAATTGCAATTAAACTCGCCTGACTGCAGGGATCTCACCACGCCGCGCTGAAGTCAGACTGGCGACGGCTGTCCTGGGCAGATCTTCGCCGAAGGTTCATTCATCCAGGCATGGTCTGGCTTATTCAAGTTCGGCTGTCTGCTCCTGCTTTCCGGCCGTTAGCGTATAGAACCAGGTGCCAAGCGACTTCATGACGTGCCCACTCTCGCAGCGCAGTTGCATCCAATGCCGTCACTGATCCGATTGACCTTGTGCATTGCGCTGGCTGTTTCTGCTGCCGCGCTTGCCGGCGCTGCGCGAGCCCAGACCGAGCCTGCTGCGCCATCCGTTGCCACGCCCGGGGCCAGCCAGACCGTCGAGATTCGCGGCGAACGCAGGCGCCGAAGGGTTGCCGGGGCCGACGAGCCCGGTGCCGTGTTGTCTGGCGCGGCCTTGGCCGACCGCAGCAGCGGCACACTCGGCGCGACCCTGCAAGACGAGCTGGGCGTGGCCAATGCCAGCTTTGGTCCGGGCGTCGGTCTGCCGCAAATTCGTGGGCAAGGGGGTTCAAGGGTGCGGGTGTTGCTGGGCGGCATGGGCAGCAACGATGCGTCGGCCATCAGCGCCGACCACGCCGTCATGGCCGAGCCCGCCTTGGCGCGGCGCATCACCGTGTTTCGCGGCCCCTCGGCCATCCTCTATGGCGGCAGCGCCATCGGTGGTGCGGTGCGCATCGACGAAGAGCGAATTCCCGAGTTCGATCCTGAGCGGCCGGAACTTGACCTCGAACTGCGTGCTGGGCAAGACAGCAGCCTGGGGGTCTTCAGGGCGGCCGCGGGCTTGGGCGGCGGTTGGGTGGCGTATGGCGATGTGCACCGGCGCGACACTCGCCGCGTGCGCATTCCAGGCCTGGCCTTGGACGAAGACGCCATACGGGCGCAGTTCGGTTTGGTCAACGGCCGCAACACCCAGGGTTTTGTGGGCAACAGCGATGCCCGCAGCAAAGGGGGTGCGCTGGCGTTGAGCCGGGTTTCGGAGTCGGGCTACATGGGGCTGGGCTGGCAGACGCTGAGCTCTGACTATGGCCTGCCGCCCGGGGCGCATACCCACGGTCCCGCGCTGGTGGCCCAGGGTCTGGTGCCCGACGCCGATGCCGACTTGGTGCGCATCGCTGCCAAGTCCCAACGTCTGCAGTGGAAGTCGGAGTGGAATCTTGCCAAACCTGACAACAGAGAAAAGGCCCGTGGACGAGCCGGATGGCTCGATGGGCTGGCCACCCTGCGTCTTGAAGCCACGCGCAGCCTGTATGCCCACGATGAGCTGGAAGCCGGACGGGTCGGTACCCGGTTTCAGCATCGGGTCAGCGAAGCGCGGCTTGAGCTCGACACGCGCGGCTCCGGTCTGATGTCCGGGATGTCCGGGATGTTGGGCGCGCAGGTACAGAGCCGGGATTTCTCGGCTCTGGGTCTGGAAGCCTTCGTTCCGCGCGCGCAGATTGAGGTGGCCAGTCTGTTCGGCCTGCAGCGCTGGTCTTCAGGTCCCTGGTCTGCCGAGGTCGGGTTGCGCACCGAACGCCATGCCTACCAGCCGGAGACACCGTTTGTCGTCCTGGGTGTGTCGCGCGATTTGCCGCCGCGCCGCTTCTGGCCGCGCAGTGGTTCCATGCAATTGCGCCACAGCCATGAATCAGGCGCCTTGACGCTGACCCACTGGCGTGTCGCCCGGGCCCCTGATGTGCAAGAGATCTACGCCGGCGGGCCCCACATTGCCACGCGCAGCTTCGATTTCGGCAATACCGGCCTCGACATCGAAACCCTGGTGGGTACGGACCTGGGTTTTGAGCAGCAAGTGGGTGGCTGGCGCTGGCGTGGCAACGCTTTCGTCTATCGCAGCGCCGGCTACATCTACCAGCGCAACCTGGGCTGGTTCTACGAAGCTGAAGAGCAACAGGCGCAAGCGCTGTGTACCCGGCTCGACAACTGCCTGCCGGCGACCAAGTACGAACAGCAAGGCGCCCGCTTCTGGGGCTACGAGGTCGAAGGGCGGCGTGCGCTGCCGGCCTGGAATGCCGTTTTCAGCATCTTCTCGGACGCCGTGCGCGGGCGATTGCAGGCCGGCGAAGACGTGCCCCGCCTGGCGCCGCAGCGCTACGGGATGGCACTCGAATACGCGCACGGCCGCTGGCGCAGCGAATGGCGGCTGACGCGCGCGCGTGCCCAAACCCGGCCAGGCCCGCTTGAGACACCCACTGCCGACTGGTTGCAACTCAATGGCAGTCTGCGCTACAGCCTGGAAAGGGCCCAGGGCACGCAATGGAGCCTCTTCGTGGTGGGCCGCAATCTGGGCAATGCCCAGGTTCGCAACAGCGCTTCCTTCTTGCGTAACTACGCGCCCGAGCCCGGCCGGCTGGTGCAGATTGGATTGCAGGCGACGTTATGAATTCGAATCCAGCTTGGGTGTTCGCCAGGCGGTTCCTGGCTTGCATCAGCGCCGTGCTGATAGCCGCCTGCGGCGGCAGTGACAGTGGCAGTGTCCCCAGCGACAGCATCGCGGCGCCGGGGGCTTCCGACATCGCTGCCGTGCCGTGTGCCCGCTGCCGGGCAGGGTTCATCACGGGCGTTGCCGCGGCGGGCGGTCTGGCGCTGGCAGACGCGCAGGTGCTGGCCTGGGATGCCAGCGGCGCCAGCCAACGCGGCCGCACTGACGCGCTGGGCCGGTTCGAACTGCCTTTGGGCGCCTTGGCGGGCGCTGTCATCGTGCAGGTCACGGGCCAGGACGCGGGGCTGCCTTTGCGTCTGCATACCGCCTTGCGCAGCAACGAGGTAGGCCGTCAGTACGCAGCGGTGACGCCGCTGTCGGAACTGGTCGTGGCCGATGCCCTGGCGGGCGTGCCCGAAGTGCTGCGCGAGCAAGGCCGCATCGACTTCAACCGTCTGGCAGGCAATGCCTTGGTCGACAGCGAGCGCCGCGTGCAGGCCCGTGTGCGCAGCGTGCTGGCAGCTGCCGGTATGGGCAGCGACACCAGCGTTCGCACGCCCCTGTTCGATGCGCCAGCAAGGCTCGCCGAGCTGGCGCCCGTCGGCGCCCAGGGCGCAGCGGCTTTGCCACGGGCCCTGGCCTGGCTGGACCTTCATGTTCTGGCGGACGGCTACCTGTTGCGTCATGCCGCACAGCCAGATTCACAAGCTGTGCGCATCGTGGCGGCTGGCGCCGACGGCAGTGTCGCCTTGCCTGCCATCGAACCTGCTGCACTGGCCGGCTTGAACGCCGCTCTCGGGCAGGCACCCGCATTGACGGCCAGCCTGGACGAACTGACAGCGCAGTTCGCAGCCCAGCGCCCTGACGCGGCCAGTCTGCAACGCTTCGTGGCGGCGGGCTTTGTGCACGACGGCTTGAATGCACAGCAGTACATCGAACGCGTGCTGCTGCGCGCCGACGCGCCCGCTGTGGGTGGCTTCAGTCTGGTGGGTGCGCGCTGGGGCAGCCCCCGGCTGCTGCAGTGGCGCCCGGATGGCGCCACGCGCTGGCGTTTCGTGGTGCAAGCCGCCGACGGCCCGGCTTCCGTCGAGGACCTGTGGTTGCAGGCCGCCGGCACGG
>JBBQAW010000323.1:0-4692 GCA_038316815.1 Burkholderiales bacterium | reverse complement strand
CGGGCACGGTGCGGTCGGCACTGCCGTGCAGCAGCAGCACGGGCGCGTCAACCAGCGGCATGCGGGCCAGGGCGTCGAATTGCAGGGTGGTCAAACCCGCCGCCACACGGCCCCAGAAGCCGGCTTCGGCGGCCACGTCGGGCATGCGGCTGAAGCTGCTCTCGACCACCAATGCACCATAGTCGTGCTGCCACTTCAGCGTGCTGGCCAGACGCACCGCCACGGCGCCGCCCATCGAATGGCCGAAGATGACGCGCCGGTCGGCCTGGGGTTGGCGGCGCTGCAGTTCGGCCCAGGCGGCGCGGGTATCGGTGGCGATGGTTTCTTCGTCGGGCACGATGAATGTGCTGTCGCCCCAGCCGCGGTAGTCAACCGCCAGCACGTTGAAGCCGGCGTCGCGCAGGGCGTTGATCTTGGGCAGATTCAGATACAGGTTGCGGAAAGTGCCGTGCAGGTACAGCAGGGTGGGGGCGCTTGCATCGGGGTTGGGCAGCCACCACAGGGCCAGACCGTCGGGCCGGGCGCTGGCGTCAGGCGCGGGCGCGCTGGCGATGCGCGTGGGCGGCACGGGCAGCAGCCAGCGTTCGTCGCCGGGGCGGAAGAGTTGGTCGTCTGCGGGCACGCTGGCCGGGCGGCCCGGGGTGGGGCGCAGTGCCAGTTGGCTTTGCTTGGCGTCGAGCCAGGCGCAGCCACCCAGGCACAGCGCCAGCAGAACCAGCGTGAGCCCGCGCAACCCTGTGCTGCGTGGGGCGCAGACCCGCTGAGCTGACGCGCTAACTGCCACAATCTCAAGCATGTCGCGTCTCCCAAACTGCCCTGCCGGGGCCATTTTTTTGTCCGTCATCGGGCTTCTTTCATTCCAGCAAGCCCAGGCCGCCGAAGGCCCGGGCCTGGTGCTGCGCAGTTGGCAACAGGCCACCGACATGGCGGCCTGGCAGGGCGAAGGTTACTGGCGCGCGGCGGTGGCGCCCTATGCCCCGCACTTTCGCTATAGCGAAGAACACCGCCCCGTCGTGGCCGTGGCGCTGGAACGCCAGCGCCCAGACAACTGGCTGGCGGGATTTTCCTTGTTCAACAACAGCTTCGGTCAGCCCAGCGCCTATGCCTATGTGGGCCGGCGCCACCCGGGTCTGCTGGGCCAGGAATCGCTGTTCTTCCAGTGGAGCGCGGGCATCCTGTACGGCTACGTGGGCAAGTACAAAGAAAAGGTGGCGCTGAACGTGGGCGGCTTTGCCCCCGGGGCCCTGGTGGGCCTGGGCTGGCAGTTCAACCGCAACGCAGCCGCCACAGTGCACCTGCTGGGGGACGCTGGCGTGATGTTCCAGTTCAGTTGGGATTATCGATAGCTCCCACGCGTGCTAGCGATCGCAAGCGCTCGCTGCCCCCCGAGGGGATGTCCGCTGATGGTCTGGCCGAGACGGGTTATGGCGGGCCGTGGCGGGAAGCTTGAGGGTGCGGCGCGCCTTGCCGCGCTTGATGGCGCGGCCTGGCGCGCGCATTTCACTTCTTCGGCGGCAGGATGTTCAGCTCGGCCTTGCTGGGCAGGTAGGCGTCGGTCCAGACTGCAGCCGGGTCGATGCGGGTCTTGGTAGCGAAGGCGTCGCTCACCTGTGACGCCATCAGCGCCAGGCGGCCGGGTACGACGACGCCGAAGCCTTCAGCGCGGGCGTCAGGGCTCGCCACGACGGCGTCGATGGCCATGCGCAGGCGGCGCTTTTCCAGCTCGACGTTGATGATGCCGTCGCGCGCCTTGACGTACTCGATGGCCGGGTCGGGGTTGGCGATGACTTCTTTCGCGCCCTTGGTGAAGGCCGCCAGGAAGGCCTTCACCGCCGCCGGGTTCTCCCTCAACAGCTTGGGGCTGACGATGATGGCGTTGCCGTACAGGCGCACGCCGTGCGCCGGGAAGGGCAGCACGACGATGTCGGCAGCTTTCACGCCGCGGGCTTCCAGGTTCAGCAGGCTGGTGAACGAAAAGCCGGTGATGGCTTCGATGTCGCCGCGCACGAGCATCGTTTCGCGCAAAGGCGGGTCCATGCTGGTCCACTGCACGCCGGTGATGCCGTTGGCCTTGGCGAAGATGGGGAAGGCCTTGCGGCCGGCGTCGAAGCCCGGGGCGCCGAGCTTGCGGCCGTTCAGGTCGGACGGCTTGGTGATGCCGCTCTTCTTCAGCGCCAGCACGGCCGCAGGCGTGTTGTTGTAGACCATCATCACCGCCACGGGCTTGTTCGGCGCGTCGGGATTGTTGGCGTGGAATTCCATCAGCGCGGCCATGTCGGCGAAGCCCATGTCGTAGGTGCCGCTGGCCACGCGCGTGACCGTGCCGCCACTGCCGTTGCCGGCGTCGATGGTGACGTCCAGGCCGGCAGCCTTGTAGTAGCCCTTCACCTGGCTGGCCAGGAACAGTGCCGACGGCCCTTCGAAGCGCCAGTCGAGCTGGAACTTCAACGCCGTCTGGGCCTGTGCCAGGGGCGTGCCCAGCAAGCCGGCCGCAGCCGCGGCAACAAGAACGGAACGGCGCGACAGGTTGGCAAGCAGAGAAGGCGTACGCATGGGTCTGGTCTTTCTTGAGGGCAGAGTTTCGGGAACGCTCAGTACGGTTCAGCAGGGTCTAGCAGGGTCTAGCAGCTTTTAACATGGCAAGTTCCATGCTCAGTCCCGCTGCACCATTCAGGTGCTGAGCAGATCGAAAAGAGTGCGCGCAACAACGCGCGTGGCGCCTTGCAGGTCGGCCAGCACCAAGTGTTCGTCAGCCCGCTTGGCATTGCTTTCCAGCACCGTGCGCGGGCCGGCGCCGTAGATGACGGCCGGTACGCCGGCCGCGCCGTATAGACGCACGTCGGTGTACAGCGGGGTGCCTGATGTCGGGATGGCCTGGCCGAACACGGCCTGCCCGTGGCGCTGAATTGCAGCCACCAGCGGCGCGTTGCCGGGCAGCGGCTGCAGCGGCCCGGCCAGCAGCAGCCGCTTGATGCGCAAGGTGATGCCGGGGCAGCGCGCCACCGTGGCTTCGATCAGCGCGCGCACTTCAGCTTCCACCGTGGCGGGGTCTTCTTCGGGAATCATGCGGCGGTCGAGCTTGATCACCACCTTGCCCGGCACCACGTTGGTGTTGCTGCCGCCTTCGATGCGGCCCACGTTCAGATACGGGTGCGTGATGCCGGCCACGCTGGACCGGCGCTGGCGCAGCACGGCGTTGTGGGCATAAAGCGCAGTCAGCAGTTGCGTGGCGGCCTGCAGGGCGTCGATGCCGGTTTCGGGGTAGGCGGCGTGCGATGCCAGGCCCTGCAGCGTCACTTCCATTTGCAGGCAGCCGTTGTGCGCCGTTACCACCTGGTAGCTGAAGCCGGCGGCAATCAGCAGGTCGGGCTTCGTCAGGCCCTGCTGCAGCAGCCAGGCGGGGCCCAGTTCACCGCCGAATTCTTCGTCGTAGGTAAAGTGCAGTTCGACCGCGCCCGACAGCGGCCGCTGCACGTTCTTCAAGGATTGAACGGCGCGCAGCGCAAAGGTGTAGGTGGCGAAGTCGCCCTTGCTGACGGCCGAGGCGCGGCCGTAGAGCTTGCCGCCCACCACTTCACCGGAATAGGGGCCGTGCGTCCAGCCTTCACCCGGGGGCACGACGTCGCCATGCGCGTTCAGCGCCACGGTGGGCCCACCACTGCCGAAGCGCTGGCGCACGATGAGGTTGGTGATGGATTGCAGCCCGTACGACAGCGCCAGCGCGTCGGGCACCGGGTGTTTCTCGGCCACGATGCCCATGCCGGCCAGCAATTCGGCCGTGCGTTCGGCATGCGGGGCGTTGTTGCCGGGCGGGGTGTCGGTGGGCACCTGCACCAGGGCCTGCAGGAAATTCACTTCGTCGTCGAAATGCGCGGCAATCCAGGCATCGATCTGTTCGTAAGGTGTCATAGGTTTTTGGCCAGGTGCGCGAAAGCCGCAATGCAGAGTTCCGCGTCGTCGGTGCTGATGCTTTCCAGCGGGTTGTGGCTGATGCCGGCATTGCCGCCACGCACGAACAGCATGGCCTGGGGCATGACTTCATGCAGCTTCATCGCGTCGTGACCGGCGCCGCTGGGCAGGCGGTAGACCGGCAGGCCCAGCGCCGCAACCGCGGCTTCCCAGCGCTGCTGCCAGGCCGGGTGGCTGGGCGCAGCATTGGCCGCCAGGGTCTGCTGCAAAGTGAAGCTCACTCCACGTGCACTGCAGATGCGCTGCAGTTCGGCCAGCACGTCAGCGGCCAGCGCGTCGCGTGCGGCATTGGTGGTGGCGCGCAGGTCCAGGCTGAAACTGCAGCGGCCGGGCACGACGTTGATGCTGCCGGCGGGCACTTGCAGGATGCCCACCGTGCCGACGCAAGCGTCGGCACCCGCCTGATTCATGTCGACGCAAACGTCGGCACCCGCCTGATTCGTGCCGACGCAGGCGTCGGTACCCGCCTCATTCATGCCGACGCGGTCAGGCACAGCCGCAGCGCGCTTTTCGACATACAGCAGCAGTTCAGCCACGGCCGCTGCGGCGTCGCGCCGCTGGCCCATCGGCGTGGTGCCGGCATGGCTGGCCTGGCCCTGCACTTCCCCCAGGTAGCGCACGCTGCCGTTGATGCTGGTGACGATGCCCAGAGGCAGGTCCAGCGCGTCCAGCACCGGGCCCTGTTCGATGTGCACTTCGACGAAGCCGAGGTACTTCGACGGG
>JBBQAW010000322.1:0-4697 GCA_038316815.1 Burkholderiales bacterium | reverse complement strand
TCGCCCGATTGCGCGGCAACAAGAAACGCATGCAGAAGGACAGCCAGGCATGACGCCCGACCTGCTGTCGGCCGGTGCAGAAACCCTGGCCCGGCACCAGAGCCGGCCAAAGAGCCTGGTCGGCGACGAGGTCTACTTCGGGCAAGGCGTGGCGCTGTACGTCGACGCCATCACCGTCAGTTTCGACGGCTTTCGCGCGCTGAATGCGCTGAGCCTGACCATCAACGTGGGCGAACTGCGCTGCATCATCGGCCCCAACGGCGCCGGCAAGACGACGATGATGGACTGCATCACCGGCAAGACACGGCCCGACAAGGGCACCGTCTTCTTCGGCAGCAACATCGACCTGCTGCGCCTGACCGAAGCGCAAATTGCCCAGGCTGGCGTCGGCCGCAAGTTTCAGAAGCCCACGGTCTATGAACAGCTGACGGTCTTCGAGAATTTGGAACTGGCGCTGAAGGCCGACCGGCGCGTGCTGCCGACCCTGTTCTTCAGTTTGACGGGCGAGCAGCGCACACGTGTTGACGAAGTGCTGCAACTCATACACCTGAAAGACGAAGCCCATCGCGTGGCCGGCTTGCTGAGCCACGGGCAGAAGCAGTGGCTGGAAATCGGCATGCTGCTGATGCAAGACCCGAAGCTGCTGCTGCTGGACGAACCCGTGGCCGGCATGACGGATGAGGAGACCGAACGCACGGCTGAACTGTTCCTGTCGCTCGAGGGCCAACATTCACTGGTGGTGGTCGAACACGACATGAAATTCGTCGACCAGCTGACCGAAGGCCGCAAGACGGTGACGGTGCTGCACGAAGGCAGCGTGCTGGCCGAAGGTTTGCTGAAGGACGTGCAGGCGAATGAGAAGGTGGTTGAGGTGTACCTTGGCCGGTAAGTTGTGGCGGGACGAGCGCCGGGCCGATCCGAAGCCGGCCCGTATCCACCCGGGGGATCGGATGGTGTACTCGCCAGGCGAGGCGAGCCATTTTCCATGCTGAACGTCCACGACATCCACCAGTACTACGGCGGCAGCCACATCCTGCGAGGGCTCAGCTTCGAAGCCAGGCTGGGCGAAGTCACCGTCATCCTGGGCCGCAACGGCGTGGGCAAGACGACGCTGCTGAAAAGCCTGATGGGCGTGGCGCCGGTAAAGACCGGCCGCATCGTGCTGGACGGTACCGAGGTCACTTATGCCAAGCCCTACGACCGCGTCAAGCGCGGCATGGGCTATGTGCCGCAGGGCCGCGAAATCTTCGCCCGCCTGACGGTGCAGGAAAACCTGGCCATGGGCCTGGCCACGCTGCCCGGCGGCAGCAAGATTCCGCCCGAACTGTTCGATCTGTTCCCGGTGCTCAAGCAGATGCTGAACCGCCGCGGCGGCGACTTGTCGGGTGGGCAACAGCAGCAACTGGCGATCGCGCGCGCGCTGGCGCCAGGGCCGAAGCTGCTGATGCTGGACGAACCCACCGAAGGCATCCAGCCCAGCATCATCAAGGACATCGGCCGCGTCATTCGCATGCTGGCCAACCGCCAGACCATGGCCATCGTGCTGGTCGAACAGTACTACGACTTTGCGGCTGAACTGGCCGACCAGTACATCGTGATGGAACGGGGCGAGATCGTGATGCAGGGGCGCGGCAAGAACATGGAAGCGGACGGGGTGCGGCAGCGGATGTCGATTTGACAGCTGGCCTGGTCAAGCCCAGCCCAGCCGCCAGACAAAAAGCGCCTTCGAGGGCGCTTTTTGTTGTCGCGCGCGGCTGAGAGCCGCGGAATATCAAGCCTGTTTGCGGCGACGCACGTAGGCGCCAAGGGCAACCAAGCCCAGGGCCATCAGGCCATAGGTTTCGGGTTCAGGTACAGCGCTGATCTGCACGCTGGGCGTCATGCCCAGGCTCAGGTCGTTGACGCCTAGCCCGCTGTTGGTGGAAGCAATCAGCGCGCCACCAGGGGTCAGGCGGCCGTAAACGATGCTGGTAACGGCCGAAGGACCATTGATCACTGTACCGGGATCGGTGCCTACGGGGAGTACTGGGCCATCGCCAAAGTTCGGGCTGCCGACAGACCAATAGTCCCAAAGTACGACAGCCAGACCATTGACGTTAGCTGAGGCCGAGCTGACAGAAATGCCGTAGTAGATGGTGCCAGGCACCGCGACGTTGTTGAAGTTGAAGCTCAGATCCAAAATACCTGTGCTGAAAATTTGGATAGGGTTCGTGACAGCACCAAGCAGGCTGGTCGCCAGCGTGGTCGTGTTGACCGAATACAGGCTGAAAGTGATCGCAGCGGTGTAGGGGTTCGGATCAACCAGCGTCTGCTGGGCCATCCGGAAGCTGACGGCATTCACCAAGCGGTCCGAACCGCCCAGCGTGATGATGTCGCCCAGTTCAGCGATAGGCGGGTTCGAGGTGGTGACAAAGCCCTGGTTGTAGTTGCCTTGCCCACCGGTAACTGCGTCGAAGACAACAGCGGCTTGCGCTGACATCCCCGCCATGCTCAGGCCGGCAGCGACAAGGATGGAGCGCAGTGCAAATGATGATTTCATGTGATCTTCCATGTTGATCTCGAAGGCAGGTTTGATCTGCTGACCTGAACCGTGATGCAAGAAGGTCTTATCTCGCAAGGTTGACCCCGTCATCGTACCGGACGCCAAAGCGTTCGGCACACCCCACCCCCGACCCTGGGGGTAGCAATAGCGCGAACTCAGGGGGCGCAACGCTGGCGGCGGGCCATGCCGCAGCAGGTCAGTTCAGCTGACCTGTTCACAAAAAGATGAATTGCCGACCAGCTTGTGCCAATACTCGAGTCATGAAGACACAAGAACGCATCACCATTGACCCTTGCTATTGACACGGCAAGCCTTGCATTCGCGGGCTGCGCTACCCAGTGCAGCATGTGCTTGAGTGGCTGGCAGCGGGCATGACCTTCGAAGACATCTTGAAAGAGTATCCTGAGCTTGAACGCGAGGACATCCTGGCAGCCCTGGACTTCGCGGCAAAGGTGATGCACGCAAAACGAGTCGAGCGATTTGCGGCGTGAAGTTTCTGGTTGACGCCCAGTTACCTAAATTGCCTTTGCGAATGGCTGAGCGCGCAGGGCCACGAAGCGCTTCATGCCCGGAATCTGCCTGACGGGAACCGTACAAGTGACGCGTACCTGATCGAACTGGCGCAGACTGGAGGCTAGATTTTGGTGACAAAGGACGACGACTTCGTCCAGGGCCGGTTGGTGAGCGGAAAGCCACGGCAGCTGTGGCCAGTCGCCACCGGCAACATTGACAACATTAGCTTGCAACCTCTCGTGGAACAGATGTTTTCAGGAGTGCAAGCAGCAATCTCAGCGTGTATGGGGCAAATCTGACGCAACCGCGACTCGGACACCATGCCTGCCCTACCCGACCGGCAGCACCACCTGCACCCCGGCACGCGCTGGCACACCAGCTGGCCCAACTTGGCCTTGGCGGGTTCGCTGCCGTGCACCAGGCGCACCAGCAGGGGGCGGCCGGGCGCGGCGCAGCGGGCGGCAAAGTTCAACAAGTCGGCCTGGTCGGCATGTGCTGAATAGCCGACCACATCGAACACCGGGTGGCGGCCGGGCGTGCCTTCGGCTTGGTAGCCGCAAAACACGCGCAAAACACGCGCAAGAGACGATGTCGTGCTGCGCATCAGGCAGCAGCGCTTTCAAGTAGTTGACGACGCGCCCGCCTGAACACATGCCGCTGGCGGCCGAACTTACAAAAATGCGCGATGGCTGGCTGCGCCGTGCCCGCCAGGTGCTGCACCACCTTCATGTGCAGTTCGTGCGGGCCCACCGTTTGTACCTGGGCGAAGTCCAGAGGGCGGCGGCCGTTAGCGGCCAGGCTGCGGGCTTCATCGTCCCAGTGGCTTTTCAGCTTGGCGTAGCCACGGGGAAAGTCGGCGGCCAGGGGCGAATCGACGACGATGGTGATGTCATTCCAGGCCGCGCCCGGTGCCACCGGCCGCTGGCGGTTGCGGTGAATGATGTCTTCCAGTTCATACAGCAGCTCTTGCGTGCGCCCGATGGTGAAGGCCGGCGCGTTGAAACAAATTCGGCACCGTGCCGCCATTGGCAAAGGCGTGCTCACACAGCGCCTGCAAACGCTGGCGGCGGGTCTTGCGCGCTTCGTGACTACGGTCAAATTAGGTGCTTTCGATCACCAGCACAGCGGCCGGGCTGGGCGGCGTGGGGCCGGCAACAGCGATGTAGAAGGCGTACCCAGGTCGCCGCTGAAGACCACGCGGCGCGTGCCGGTCGGCGTGGGCGCGTCGATTTCGACGTAGGCCGAACCCAAGATGTGCCCGGCCTGCTGCAGCCGCAACCTGAAAGCCCCAGCGTATGCCACTGCCGGTAAGCCGGCGGCACCAGCTGGCGCTGCAGCTGCGCCAGCACGCGGCGCACCATGGCCGCGTCACGCGTGAAGCCGACTTGCGCGTCTTCCAAAACCAGCGGCAGCAGCGCGGCAGAGGCCTGGCTGCAAATGATGGGCCCCGTAAAGCCGGCTGTTACTAAATAAGGAGATAAGGCAGCCTGCCGACATGATCGATGTGCACATGCGTGACCACCAGGCCCAGCACCCCGGCCAGCGGGAAGCGCACCTGCAGCGCATCGGGCCCGGCGCCGTCTGGCGAGGTTTCAGCGCCCTGGAGCAAGTCGATGTCGACCAACAGGCTGCTGCCGTCGGC
>JBBQAW010000321.1:0-4756 GCA_038316815.1 Burkholderiales bacterium | reverse complement strand
GCCTTCAGCCAGGGCATCGCCTACTTCCATGCCGGCCAGGAGGTGCTGCGCAGCAAGAGCCTGGACCGCAACAGCTACGACAGCGGCGACTGGTTCAACCGCCTGGACTGGACGCTGACCGACAACGGCTTCGGCGCCGGGCTGCCGCCGGCGTGGGACAACCAGGCCAGTTGGCCGCTGATGCAGCCGCTGCTGGCCGACGCGGCGCGGCTGAAACCCACGCCCACGCAGATCCGCTACACACGCGACGCCTTCGCCGACCTGCTGCGCATCCGCGCCAGCAGCACCCTGTTCCGGCTGCGCACGACGGCAGACGTGCAACAACGCCTGCAACTGCTGAATACCGGGCCGGCGCAGGTGCCCACCGTGCTGGTGGGGCACCTGGACGGCCGCGGGCATGCGGGCGCCGGCTTCGACGACGTGCTCTACGCCATCAATGCCGACCCCCAGCCGCAGACATTGACATTGCCCACGCTGGTCGGACGCGCCCTGGTGCTGCACCCGGTGCACCTTGCCGAGACCGCGGCCGACACGCGCCCGCGCGAGCAGGCGCGCTGGGATTCGGCCACCGGCCGGCTCACGGTGCCGGCACGGACGGCGGTGGTGTGGGTGGCGCCGTAGTGCGCAGCCGGCTCAGCAATTCCAGCAGCACCGCGGGGTCGACAGGCTTCACCCAGTGGCTGTCGAAGCCGGCATCTGTGGACTTGCGTCGATCGCTGGCCTGTCCCCAGCCGGTCAGCGCAATGATCACGATGTTCTTGCTCTGTGGCTGATGACGAATGCGGCGGCAGGTTTCATAGCCGTCCAGATCCGGCAGGCCAATGTCGAGCAGGATGACTTCAGGTCGGAAGGACGCTGCCTTTTCGACCGCGTCCAATCCGTCGTGAGCCATCAGCGTCTTGTGGCCGTACAGCGCCAGCAGGGCTGACAGGCTCTCTGCCGTGTCCCGGCTGTCGTCGACAACGAGGATGCGACGTGCTGCACCTGCCGACGTCGCGTCTGCCACGCCCACCGTCGGTGCGGGATCGCGTGCCTCCTGCACGATGGGCAGGCGCACCACGAACTCGCTGCCCTGATCCCGGCCTTCGCTGCTGGCCGAGACAGTGCCGCCGTGCATTTCCGTCAGCCGCTTCGCCAGCGCCAGGCCGATGCCCAACCCGCCTTTGGAGAACTTGCGCGACGTCTCGATTTGCGTGAACAGCCCGAACACCTTCGACAGCATGTCGGCAGGAATGCCGATGCCGGTGTCGCGGACCGTGACTGCGACTTCTTCGCCCTGCACTTCGGCGGTGAGCTCGATGCCACCGCCAGCCGGCGTGAACTTCGATGCGTTGTTCAGCAGATTGCCGAACACCTGCGCCAGGCGCACCGGATCGGCATGCAAGTGGACCGGCACAGGCGGCAGCACGATGCGCAACGGCTGCGTTTCGCGATCCAGGTGCGGCTGGCAGGTCTCGACGGCTTGGTGGAGCACAGACGCCAGTTCGATGCGCTCCAAACTCAGCGTGAGCTTGTCACTGGTGATGCGGCTCACATCGAGCAGGTCGTCGATCAGGCGCACCATCTGCGCCACCTGCCGCTCCGCCATCGATCGCGCGCGCTCGAGCAAGCCCGCGTTTCCGTCCGCCCGCCTCATCAGCTCCAGCGAGTTTCGAAGCGGCGCCAGAGGATTGCGGAGTTCGTGCGCCAGCGTCGCCAGAAACTCGTCCTTGCGGCGGTCGGTCTCGCTCAGGTCGGCAGCGAGTTGTCGCAACCTTTGTGCGGTCTGCACTTGTTCCTGGGTGTCGATATTGGTGCCGACCCACTCCCGCAGGCCCCCGCCCTCGTCCATGACCGGCACGCCGTTGACCGCTGTCCAGCGGTACTCGCCGTCATGGCGCCGGAGTCGGTAACTGGCCTTGAGGGGGGACACCGTCGCGAGCGCCTGCCGCCATGACGTCCGTATCGCCTCCTGGTCGTCGGGGTGGATGGCGCTCATCCAGCCCCACCCGAGCCACTGCTCGACGGTCTGCCCGGTGAAGGCCCGCCATGTCGGACTGTCGTCGGTCACCACACCATCGGCGGCAGTCGTCCAGACGATCTGCGTCGTTGCGGTCGCGAGTGAGCGAAACCGCTCCTCGCTCGTGCGCAGCGCCGCCTCGGACCGTACCCGCTCGACTGCGTCCCATGTCCGCTGCGCGGTGTCCTCGATCATGGCGACCTCGGTCGGCGTCCACGCCCGCGGGCTGGTTGCGTGGACCGCCAGCCCGGCGACCATTTTGCCGCGCTTGATGAGCGGCACGGCGACGTAGGCGCGGACCTGGATGGACAAGTACGCTGCCCGCGCGGTGGCCGGCTGGGCGGGAGCGGCGTTCACGTCCGGCTCGACAACCACGCGGCCGGCGAGCAGCGCGGCGCGCAGGTCCGGGCCGAAAGATGAGGTGGGGACGCAGCCGATGATGGACGTGCCGCCGGATGAGTAATCGCGGTAGACAACGTAATCGTCGCCACGGATCTCGAAGTAGGCCACGCGGTTCGCCCCAAGCCACTCACCAAGCACCCGGCTGGCCTCGGCCTGCACGGCATTTGGGTCGGACAGCGGGCGCAGCGTGTCGGCCAGCTTCACCAGGAACGTGTGTCGCGCATCACTCGCCTGCACCGCCTGTTCGGCCAGTTTGCGGCCCGTGACGTCTATGAACTTCACGGCAAGCTTGTTGCTCCCGGACTCCCCGAGTCGAAAGGCGTGCACTTCGAACCACCGGTCCTGAAAAGGGCCGGCTTTCTCAACGATTCGAACCGGCTCACCGGTTCGAGCTATACGGCTGTAAGTTTCGAACCAGTGACTTTCAAGTCCGGGAACGAGCGCCCGGATCGTCCGGCCCAATGCGCCGGTGATGCCAGTGATCGTCTCGAAGGCGGGATTGACATCCAGAAATCGATAGTCCCGTGAGTCGCCTGCTGCGTCGAACAGCAGCTCGATGACGCAATACCCCTCGTCGAGGGACTCGAAGAGTGCGCGGTACCGGGCCTCGCTCGCCTGCAGCGCCCCATCGGCACGCTTCCGATCCGTCACATCGACGCCCACCGCGACAATGCCGGTGATGGCCTGATCGGGGTCGCGCAGGGCCTGATACACAAAATCGAGGTGCCGCTCCTCTGGCGGCTGGCCGGGTTGAGGGGCGAACCGGATGGGAACGCCCGTCCCGATGTAGGGCTCGCCGGTCGCGTACACCGTGTCGAGCAATTCAAAGAACCCCTGCCCCTCGATCTCTGGAAAAGCCTCGCGCACCGGGCGGCCGAGCAGATGACGGTGACCGACAAGTTGCTGATAACGCGCGTTCACCATCTCGAAGACATGGTCCGGCCCCCGCACCACCGACAAGAAGGCCGGGGCTTGGCGGAACACGTCGGCCAGCCGTCGCCGCTCGCCCTCGGCCCCGCCTTCGTCCTGGTCGAGCCGCTGGCCCGGGTCGGCCTGCGCCTGCGCCTGCTTGCGCCCAGTGATCTCCCGCGCCGTGCCGTGCAGCCCGACGATGGCGCCGTGCTCATCGCGATCGGCCGCGCCGCGGGCTTCCATCCAGCCGGTGGCGCCGTCAGGGCGGACGAATTCGAGCTCCAGCGTGTACGGATCGCCGTGTTCGCGCGTTCGCGCAATGGCGGGCTGCAGCACGGCCCAGCTCTGCGCCGTGTAGATGTCTTTCTGCTGCGTGCAGGAAGGCGGCAGCCGCGTCGGGTCCAGACCAAAGATGCGATAGAGCTCGTCGGACCAGGTCGTGATGTCAGGAATGACTTCCCAATGCCAGCTGCCGATCTGTGCCAGTCGTTGTGCTCGCCTCAGCGCTGCGTCGCTCTTGCGCAAGAGATCACCCGCAGGTTCCCTTTCGGCGGCTTCGGCAGCTTCGGCGCGAGCGCTGTCCGTGCTTGGCATCTCGTGATGTTCCTGAACTTTCGTCAAAACCCGGACGATTGTGCACGCCGACGGTACAAGCTCACCTCATCTACTCCCCCGCTGCGATAGCGAAGCTGAGGATTGCCCATTGCAACGACATCGGGCATGTCCCTTGCGATGAGCCCGACTCCGGCCCCGACTCCGGCCCAGGGTGCAGCGGCACTTTCAAGCGGCGCCGGCGGTGCTGATCTCTTGCAGAATGATCTCGAGATCGTCGATGTCAAACGGCTTGGGCAAGACCCGCACGTTCTGACCGATGTCCGTCAGCGCCTGTCCGTATTCATAGCCGGAACAGATGGCAATCCACTGCTGCGGTGATGCAGCCAGCAGTTTCCTGGCCAGATCGACACCCGACATTCCGGGCAGGCTGATGTCAGTCACCACCAGTTCGAAGGCCTCCGCTTCCCAGGCCCGCAGCGCTTCCTCGCCAGAGGCGCAGAGAACCAGTTCGCACCGGGTTTCCTGCATCAGCAAGCCCGTCATCTCGCGCAGGTCTTCGTTGTCTTCAACGTACAGGATTCGGGTCTTGTTCATCTGCTGCGGGCTCGGCCACGTGAGGTCTTTATGACGCAGTGTGCATGAATCGAAGCATCGAATGTGTCAAGTGGCTGTCGACCCGTCACCGCGCAAGCGGCTGACTTGCGAGCGCAGCAGGGACAATGGTCAAGGGGATATCCGACTGGCAATGTGCAGATAAAACCAAGGCTTCGGAGCAAATGACATTTCGACGACTGCAAACAGCCATTTGCTTCTGAGGGTTCGGGCCATCGGCGTGGATGCTGCCGTTGCAACGGAGCGGCGACCGGGCTTGACGTGCCGGGCGAAGAA
>JBBQAW010000320.1:0-4798 GCA_038316815.1 Burkholderiales bacterium | reverse complement strand
TCAGGCGTGCGCTCTGAATGCACGATGCCCCGCCCGGCCGTCATCCAGTTGATGGCACCGGGTTCGATGCGCTGCACGGCGCCGGTGGAGTCGCGGTGCTGCATGGCCCCTTCGAACAGATAAGTCACCGTGGCCAGGCCGATGTGCGGGTGAGCGCGCACATCGTGGTTGTCTGCCGGGCCGGCGGCGATGGGGCCGAAATGGTCGAAGAACAGGAAGGGCCCAACAGCTTGCCGGCTGGCCGCAGGCAGCAGTCGGCGCACGGTGAAGCCGCCGCCCAGGTCTTTGCTGTGCGGGCGGAGGGTTGGCGTGTCCTGTTTGTCGTTCGGCATGGGGGTGTCCTGCAGTGCCAGCCGAGTGTAGGAAAATCCAGGCTTTCGCGGCCCGTTCCACTCCGGCGCGACCCCAACCCGAAAGTCATTCATGAGCCTGAAGTGCGGCATCGTGGGCTTGCCCAACGTCGGCAAATCCACCCTATTCAATGCGCTGACCCAAGCCGGCATCGCGGCCGAGAACTACCCGTTCTGCACCATCGAACCGAACATCGGCATCGTCGAGCTGCCCGACCCGCGGCTGGCGCAACTGGCCGGCATCGTCAAGCCCGAACGGGTGGTGCCGGCGATCGTTGAATTCGTCGACATCGCCGGCCTGGTGGCCGGGGCCAGCAAGGGCGAAGGGCTGGGTAACCAGTTCCTAAGCCACATTCGCGAGACCGATGCCATCGTCAATGTGGTGCGCTGCTTCGAGGACGAGAACGTCATCCACGTGGCTGGCAAGGTGGACCCGATCAACGACATCGAGGTCATCCAGACCGAACTTTGCCTGGCCGACCTGAGCACGGTTGAAAAGAGCCTGCACCGCTACAACAAGGCCGCGCGTTCGGGCAACGACAAGGAAGCCGCGGCCTTGGTGAAGGTGCTGGAAAAGTGCCAGGCGGCGCTGGATCAGGCGCAGCCGGTGCGCGGCATCGCGTTCACCAAGGAAGAGCTCGTCATCCTTAAACCCCTGTGCCTGATCACGGCCAAGCCGGCGATGTTCGTGGGCAACGTGTCGGAGACCGGCTTCGAGAACAACCCGTTTCTTGAACGCCTGCGCGAATACGCCGCCAAGCAAAACGCACCCGTGGTCGCCATCTGCGCCAAGACCGAAGCCGAACTGGCCGAGATGGAAGACGAAGACAAGGTCCTGTTCCTGTCGGAAATGGGGCAGAACGAACCCGGGCTGAACCGCCTGATTCGCGCTGCCTTCACCCTGCTGGGCCTGCAGACTTACTTCACGGCCGGCGTGAAGGAAGTGCGCGCCTGGACCATTCACATCGGCGACACCGCGCCGCAGGCTGCAGGCGTCATCCACACCGACTTCGAGCGCGGCTTCATTCGCGCCCAGACCATCGCTTTCGACGACTTCATGGCCTTCAAGGGCGAACAGGGCGCGAAGGACCACGGCAAGATGCGCGCGGAGGGCAAGGAGTACGTCGTGAAGGATGGCGACGTCCTGAACTTCCTGTTCAACGTTTGAGTGCAAAAGTGCACTAGTTCCCCCTTTACCTAGGCGGTGCGGGCTAAAGTTCCTGCATGACGCTGCCCGTGGACCTGGACACCGTGCGCCCGGGATTGCCTGCTGGGGCGCGCCCGCCACGGCCGCGTCGCCTGACATGGCGGCCAGCTATTATCACGGCTGTTGCCTACACCCTGGTCGGACTGCTGGCCCTGCTGCTGACCGGCCCACTGGGCTATGCGTCGCCGCTTTACCCATCGGCCGGCATCGCCCTGGCCGCCGTGCTGACCTGGGGCCGCCGGGCGCTGCCCGGGGTCTGGCTGGGCAGCTTTGCTGTCAACCTGGTACTGGGCCTGCAGCGGCCTGAGCTGAGCGTAGCGGCGCTGGCGGTCGCGCCGGTGGCGATTGGCCTGGGCGCTGCGGCGCAAGCCTGGCTGGGGGCCCGCCTGGTAAAGCGGCACACCAGCCGCCCAGTGGTGCTGAATTCGCCGCGCGACATCGCCCTGGTCGGCCTGTTGGGGGCCGGTCTGGCGTGCGTCGTCAGCCCCAGCATTGCCACGCCCGTGCTGCTGCTGACGGGCAGCCTTCCGCCTGAAGCCTGGTTACAGAACTGGCTGACCTGGTGGGTAGGCGACACACTGGGCGTGTTGATCGCCACGCCAGTCGTGCTGACGCTGATTGGCCTGCCGCGGGCCGACTGGCGCTCGCGCCGGCTGACGGTGGGCCTTCCCCTGCTGCTGGCCATGGTGCTGACCGCCACGGCCATGCTGGAGCTGGAAAAGCGCGACCAGCAGCGCCTGCGGACCACTTTCGAGCGCGACGTCGACCGGCTGGCCAGCGACGCCCAGTCGCGCCTGCAGGTGCCGCTGTACGCCCTGCAGGCCCTGCACGGCATTGCCCGCGCCCAGCCACAACTGGACGGCACAGCCTTGCGTGAAGCGTCGCGCTGGTGGCTGAGCCTGCCGCGGCAATTGCAAGCCATGGGCTACAGCGTGCGGGTGCCACGCCTGGACATCGAACGCTTCGAAGCCGGCGTGCGCCAAAACGGGCTGCCGGACTACCGCGTCTTCCACCGCGACCTAGGCGCCTCTCTGGCCGCCGACGACGAGGTGCTGGCCGTCCGGCTGATCGAACCCCTGGAAGGCAATGCTGCAGCCCTGGGCGTGAACGCACTGTCGATTCCGGCCGCGCGCGACGCGGTGCAACAAACGCGACGCAGCGGCCAGCCGGCGGCCACCGTCGGCTTCCAGCTCACGCAGTCGGGGGGTGGCACCCCTGAGACTGGCGTCGTCATCTACCAGGCCCTGTACGACGGCGAACCGGCCACAGACCCCGAACGCGAGGTGTCCTTCCGCGGCGTCGTCTTCGTGACCCTGCGCGCTGAAGCCACGCTCGAAGGCCTGGTCAGCCCCGAGAAGCAGCATCTGGCCTGGTGCCTGGTCGACCCCTCCCCCGCCCCCTCCACCGCTCCCACGCCGTCCCCCGCCCCGGTCCCGCGCCGCATTGCCGGCCCCGAAGGCTGCGAGGCGCGCCAAGCACTGGCGCTGAACTACGAAACTGTGCGCACGCTGGAACTGGGCGGGCGCAGCTTCGAATTGCGGGTGGATTCCGCACCGAACTCTGCTTCGTTGCAGCAGCGGGAAGGCACCCTGCTGCTGTCGCTGGCAGCGATGGGAGCGGTCGCGATGCTCGGTGCGCTTTTGCTGGTGGTGACCGGCCATAGCCGGCGCACCGAATTGGCCGTGCGCGCGGGCACGGCCGACCTGCGCCGCGAGATGGTTGAACGCACCCAGACGCAGCAAGCCCTGGCCGACAGCGAAGAGCGCCTGCGCAGCATCCTGGACCACATGCCGATTGGCGTGATGTTTCTGGACGCGCGCGGACGCCTGCTTGAATGCAACCCGCGCTTGTGCGAAATGCTGGGCGAGACCGTGGAACAGCTGCGCGGCCTGTCCGTGGTCGACCTGATGCACCCCGACGAGCGCGGCGACAAGCTGAGCGGCGAAGCCCTGGCCTTGCATGAAGACCATGAACACCAGCCCCTGCGCCTGCAACGCAGCGACGGCACCTCAGTCTGGGTGCAGGTCAGCACCACTGCCCTGCGCGAGGGCCAGGACGGGCAAGGGCGTCGCGTCGGCGTGGTCCAGGACATCACCGAAAACCTGCGCCTGCGCGACAGCGAACGTGCGCGGCAGGAAGCCGAGGCTTCGAACCGCGCCAAGAGCGAATTCGTCTCGCGCATGAGCCACGAACTGCGCACGCCGCTGAACGCCATGATCGGCTTCGCCCAGCTGCTGGGCCTGGACCGCCAGCCGGGCCTGACCACGCAACAGATGGCGTGGACGCAGCAGATTCAGCGCGCCGGCTGGCACCTGCTGGAGATGATCAACGAGACCCTTGACCTGGCGCGCATCGAATCTGGCGCCGTGCGCCTGAGCAGCGAGCCCGTCACCCTGGCCGGCCTGGTGCATGGCGCGCGCGCCCTGCTCTCGGCCGACGCCGAGAAGCGCGGCATCGAGATCGAAGAAAGCCTGTCGCCTGAAGCCCCCGCCGTGCTGGGCGACCCCACGCGGGTCAAGCAGGTGTTGACGAACCTGCTGAGCAACGCTGTCAAGTACAACGTCGATAAAGGCCGAGTCTGGATCAGCGCCCGGGCCGGCGCGGAAGGCGGGGTCGTGGTGGCCGTCACCGACACGGGCCTGGGCATGACGCCCGATCAGTTGTCCGGCCTGTTCCAGCCCTACAACCGGCTGGGCCGCGAGACCAGCACCATCGAAGGTACCGGCATCGGTCTGGTCATCAGCAGGCGCCTGGCCGAACTGATGGGCGGCACGCTGGAGGCGCGCAGCGTGGCCGGCAAGGGTTCAACCTTCACGCTGCGCCTGCCCTCGGCTGCGGCCGCCGAAGCGCCGGCAGCGCGCCAGGAAGCCGCCTTCAATGCGCCCTACCAGCAGCGACGCGTGCACTATGTCGAGGACAACGCAACGAACGTGGAAGTGATGCGCGGCGTGCTGCTGCAGCGCCCGCAGATTCAGCTAGACGTTTCCACCGCCGGCCTGGACGGGCTGGAAAGCATCCGCCGCGAGCGCCCGGACTTGATCCTGCTGGACATGCATCTACCCGACATCAGCGGCCTGGAACTGCTGCGCCATCTGAAGGCGGACCCCGATCTGGCCGAGATTCCGGTCATTGTGGTTTCCGCTGACGCCACCGCCGCACGCGTGGCCGAAGCCCTGAGCCTGGGTGCGCTGCATTACGTGACCAAGCCTGTAGACGTGTCACGTTTCCTGGACCTGCTGGA
>JBBQAW010000319.1:0-4809 GCA_038316815.1 Burkholderiales bacterium | reverse complement strand
ATCACGCCGTGCAGTTCACGCGGGTCGAAGAGCGGCGGCCGCGCCGGCTGCAGCCGCAGCGGTTGTGGCTTGGTCCAGTTCAGGTTGGCCACCGTGGCGCGCGCAATGGCCAGCGCATGCATGTCGTTTTCGGCCAGGTGGTCGGCCACGCCTGACAGTCGCGTGTGGACGTCGCCACCGCCCAGGTCTTCGGCGCTCACCACTTCGCCGGTGGCAGCCTTTACCAGCGGCGGGCCAGCCAGAAAGATGGTGCCCTGGTTCTTGACGATGATGGTCTCGTCGCTCATCGCAGGCACATAGGCGCCACCCGCCGTGCAGCTGCCCATCACCACCGCCACCTGCGGAATGCCAAGCGACGACATCTGCGCCTGGTTGTAGAAGATGCGGCCGAAGTGGTCGCGGTCGGGAAAGACTTCGTCCTGGTTCGGCAGGTTGGCGCCGCCACTGTCGACCAGGTAGATGCAAGGCAACCGGTTCTGCTGCGCCACTTCCTGAGCGCGCAGGTGCTTCTTCACGGTGATGGGGTAGTAAGTACCGCCCTTGACGGTGGCGTCGTTGCAGACGATGACGCATTCGACACCGCTGACGCGGCCGATGCCGGCAATCACGCCGCCGCCAGGCGCGGCGTTGTCGTACAGGTTCAGGCCGGCCAGCGGCGCAATTTCAAGGAAAGGCGTGTCGGGGTCCAGCAGCTTGTCGACGCGGTCTCGGGGCAGCAGCTTGCCGCGGGCGACGTGGCGTGCACGGGCAACATCGCCGCCACCCTGGGCCACCTGCGCCAGCCGCGCTTGCAGGTCGTCGACCAATACCTGCATGGCCGCCGCGTTGAGCTTGAAAGCGTCGGAACGCGGGTTGATCTGGGTCGCAAGCACGGGCATCGGACATCCCTTGTGAAAATAAGCGCCTGAGTTTAGGGCGCCCCACCGTAGACCCGGGGCTCGTGCCAACCCAGCGCCGCCATCTCTGCGCTGCGCAGGTGGGATTCGCTGGGCATCAAAAACTCGTCCAGCTGTGGTGGCGCAACCGCCGTGCCCGACAACATCGCGTGCGCCTGCCCGCGGTGGTGGGTCTGGTGCATGAACAAGTGCTGGAGCAGGTGGCATGCAAGGTCGTGCTGGACGCGCCCGCCGCCACGCGGCATGAAGACCGGCTGGCTGGCCATATCGGCATCAGCATCGGCATCGGCGCCATCGAACCAGGCCAGCAGGCGCTGGTCGCTGCCGCGCTGGCGCACGGCCAGTTCGGCCAGCGTGGAGGCGGGCACAAACCGGTCCCACCAGGTGTCGATGCCCGGGTCGCGGTGCAGTACGGAGATGTAGTAACCGTCGACCTCCAGCACATGGTTCAGCGTGGCTTGCAGCGACGGAAAGAAGCCAACGCGCGGGGCGTCGAACTCGCCCGACCCCAGCCCTGCCATGGCGGTGTACAAACGCGTGTTCGCCAGCGCATTGGCATGCGCCTGGATGCGAAGCAGGTTCAGCGCGTCCACCGCTCCAACGCCTTCAGAACGGGCCGCTGGCCAGCCAGCGTTCGATCTGGGCGCGGCGGTCGTTGCCCCAGAACGGTTCGCCGTCGATCTTGAAGAAGGGTGCACCGAACACGCCGGCGGCGATGGCCTCGTCGTTGGCCTGCTTCAGTCGCGCTTTCCAGTTCGCGTCGTTGCACACCGCCTGCACAGCATCGGCGTCCAGGCCCTGGGCCTGGGCCAGTTGCGCCAGGCCGTGGGACTGGTGCAGCGCCAACCCCTGCGTGAACACGCCGCGCAGCCCAGCCGTGGCCCAGGCCCCAGCAGCAGCTTCGCCCTGGGTGGCTTGCAGCCACCAGAACACGCGTGCGGCATTCTGCGTGGGAATCGGAAAGACGGGCGGCGGCACGAAGGGCAGGCCTTCGAAGCGCGCCGAACGCGCGAAGTCGTGCACCGAATACGGGCCCTTGAGCGGAAATGCCACCGGCGGCTTCAAATCGGCCGCATGGAAGATGGCGCCCAGCAGGATGGCGTGGCGGTGCACCGGCCGGCCATGGCGTGCGGCCACCGCGTCGATCCATTCATTGGCGATGTACGAATACGGCGAAGAAAAGTCGAACCAGAAGTCGATGGCGGCAGGGGTGGCAGCGGGCATGGCAAACAAGCGGCGGTTGGGGTTGGCAAGCGAAGGCGGTTTGCGGCAAATCAGCATAGCCGCGGTCACGGCCGCCTACGATGCCTGAATGCCCTCGACTTTCTGGCTTGACACCGCCATTGCCCTGACCGCCGTACTCGCAGCGCTGGCGTTGCGGCCGTGGCGCGCGCTGCCCGCTGGCGGCCCCCCGTGGCCCTGGCTGGCCTGGTGGGCGGTTCTGCCGGCCCTGTGGGGCGTGGACGGGGCCCAAGGGCAAAGCCTGGCGCAGCCGATTTCAGGCGCCAGCCTGCTGACCCTGATGGCCGGCTGGCCCCTGGCCACCTTGGCCATGCTGCCGGCAGCGGCTGCCACCGGCTGGCTGGCCGGTTGGCCCGTCGAGGTGGCGCTGCAGCGCGGTGTCTGGCTGGGCCTGGTGCCAGCCAGCCTGGCGCTGCTGTTCGGCGCGGCGCTGCGGCGCTGGCTGCCCAACCACCTGTTCATCTACATCCTGGGCCGCGGCTTTTTCGCCACTGCGCTGGCGGGTAGCATCTCCGCCATCGGCCAGATGCTGCTGCACGACGGCCCTGCCAGCCTGGGGCAAGAAGAACTGCTGCTGGCGCGTGTGCTGACCGCGTCTGGCGACGCCTTCATCACCGGCATGATGGTGGCCATTTTCGTGGCCTACCGACCGCACTGGCTGGCGACCTATGCAGACCGCATTTACCTGCCGCCGCCTGGCGCACCGCGGTAAGCCAGCGACCCACTGCTTTCTACTTTCTCCAGAACTGCGTCGTGAACAGCACCAGCACGCTCAGCAGCTCCAGTCGGCCCAGCATCATGGCGAAGGTGCAGACCCAGGTCTGGAAGTTCGTCAGCCCGCTGTAGTTCACGGCAGGCCCGACTTCACCCAGGCCGGGGCCGATGTTGTTGACACAGGCGATGACGGCGGTGAAGGCGGTGACCACGTCCATGCCGCTGAACAGCAGCACCATCGTCAGCGTGACCAGGGTCGCGCCGTAAATCATCATGAACGCGATGACGCTCTGGATGACTTTTTCGCTGATGGCGCGGGCCCCCACCACCACCGGATTGACGACATTGGGGTGCACGATGCGAACGAGTTCGCGCTGCACCTGCTTCAACAGCAGCAGCATGCGGATCATCTTGATGCCGCCACCCGTGCTGCCGGCGCAGGTGGCGAAGCAGCCCAGCAAAATCATCCACAGCGGAGCGAACAGCGGCCACTGTGCATAGTCGTGCGACGCATAACCTGTGGTCGTGGCGATCGAGACTACATGGAAGACAGTGTGGCGCAGCGCCTCGGCAAAGGTGGCATAGGCGCCTTCCGCCCAAAGAAAGACCGAGATAAGCACCACGCTGAACAGCATCACACCCAAGAAAGCCCGGACTTCGATGTCGCGCCATAAACGGGCCAGCGAACGCTGACGCCAGGCCACGAAATAAAGCACGAAGTTCAAGCCTGCCAGCAGCATGAAGACCACGGCCACGGCTTCGATGAGGGGCGAATTCCAGAATCCGAAGCTGGCGTCGTGGCTGGAAAAACCGCCCAAGGACATGGTCGTGCACATGTGCATGAAGGCATCGGCCCAGCTCATGCCGGCCAGGCCGTAAGCCAGGAAGCAGGCCAGCGACATCGAGAAGTACACGACCCAAAGCCCGCGCGCGGTGTCGGCAATGCGCGGCGTGAACTTCTGGTCTTTCATCGGGCCGGTGATCTCGGCCCGGAAGAGCTGGCTGCCGCCCACGCCCAGCATCGGCAGGATGGCCACCACCAGCACAATGATGCCCAGGCCGCCGATGTAGCTCATGAAGCAGCGCCAGACGTTCACCGACAGGGGCATCGTATCGAGGCCGCTCATCACGGTGGCGCCAGTGGCGGTAAAGCCCGACATGGCTTCGAAGTAGGCGTCGGTAAAGCTCAGTTCAGGCAGGGCGAACATCAAGGGCAGCGCGCCGAAGAAGGGCAGCAGCAGCCAGGTGACGGTCACCAGCATGAAGCCGTCGCGCGGCTGCAGTTCACGCCTGAAACGGCGCATAGCCACGCTCATGGCCAGCCCGGCAATGAAGGTGATCGCAAACCCGGCAATGAACGCGCCTTGCGCACTGTCGCCGCCCACCACTGCGAAGATGAGCGGCACAAGCATCATCAGCGCGAACATCAGCACGATGCGGCCGACCAGGGCGATAACGGCCAAGTTCATGGTTGGGCGGCTTTCGGCCCGTTGCGATCGTTCGTTTCTCGCCTGTTGCGGAAGTTCTTCTCGGACCCTTCGGCGTGCTTGCGTTGTCCCTGGGCTACGTCAGCCGGGTGGCCCCCTCCGCTCATGTCCTCCGAACTGGGCTGCGCCCAGTTCTCCCCCTTTACTTCGCTGCGGGGGCCACCCGACTGCCGCAGCCCGGCACCATGTCTCCGTGCGACGGTGGCGCGCAAACACTGTTGCCGCAAAGGCGGGCTTGGCTTGGATGCGGCGCGCACGAGAGGCGCCGAGAAGCGCAGGGCACGCGGCCCCGCGCGCAGCGCGGTCGTGAACGGACTCATCGCGGGTGATTGAGCGTAGAGAGCGAAGCGAACGAAGCGAGTTCCGCGATGGGGCCGCGGGACCGAGCATCGCAGGGGAGTCGGCGCGCAGCGGCGACCGCCGAACATAAGCGCCGCAGCCAAGCCAAGCCCGCCTTTGCTTGGGGAACA
>JBBQAW010000318.1:0-4812 GCA_038316815.1 Burkholderiales bacterium | reverse complement strand
CCAGCTCAGCGCCGACCTGGGTGTCGAAGGCCGCATCCTGCTGGACGGCCTGCGCGCCCACAGCGCGACGGTCTGCAGCCATCTGGACGAGCGTGAATTCGGCAAGGCGCTGCGCGAGGTGATGCTGCTGGCCGACCGCGTGAACGAATACGTCGACCAGCACAAGCCCTGGGAACTGGCGAAGTCGCCCGAGATGGCAACAGTCCTGCACGATGTCTGCAGCAGCTGCATCGAAGCCTTCCGGCTGCTGACGCTGTATCTGAAGCCCGTGCTGCCAGCCCTGGCCGCGCAGGTGGAAGCCTTCCTGAAGATCGAACCCCTGCAGTGGGCCGACACCCAACGTGCGCTGGGCGCGCATGCCATCGGCACCTATCAGCACCTGATGCAGCGTGTCGACCCGAAGCTGCTGGAAGCCCTGATGCCCGCCGCCCCAGTGGAAGCGCCGCCCGCGCACCCCGGTGGCGAAGCCATCGCGCCCATCATCGGCATCGACGACTTCAGCAAAGTCGACCTGCGTGTGGCGCGAATCATCAAGGCCGAAGTCGTGGAAGGCAGCACCAAGCTGCTGCGCCTGACGCTGGACGTGGGCGAGGCCTTGCCGCGCAATGTCTTCAGCGGTATTGCTGCCAACTACAGGCCGGAAGAACTGACCGGCAAGCTGACGGTGATGGTGGCCAACCTGGCGCCGCGCAAGATGAAATTCGGCCTCAGCGAAGGCATGGTGCTGGCCGCCAGCCACGCCGATGAGAAGGCCGTGCCAGGCGTTTACGTGCTGGAACCCTGGCCTGGGGCGGTCCCAGGCCTGCGCATTCGCTGATTCAGCCGGTCGGGGGCCATTCAGGGGCGCGCAAGCCCGCGCAGGCATCATCGAACCGATGCCACCCCTGCCACAGCTGCACCGCTTCCGGCCCCGCCTGCTGGACGACCTGAAGGGCTACACCCGCCCACGCGCGCTGGCCGATATCGGCGCTGGCATCACCGTGGGCGTGGTGGCGCTGCCGCTGGCCATGGCCTTCGCCATCGCCGCGGGCGTGAAGCCCGAACAGGGCCTGTTCACCGCCATCATCGCCGGGCTGCTGATCTCGCTGCTGGGCGGGTCCAGCGTGCAGATCGGCGGGCCGGCCGGTGCCTTCATCGTCATCATCTACGGCATCGTCGAACGCTACGGGCTGGCCAATCTGCTCATCTGCACCGCCATGGCCGGCGTGCTGCTGTTCCTGATGGGGCTGTTCCGGCTGGGCGGCCTGGTGCGCTACGTGCCGGTGCCCATCGTCATCGGCTTCACCAACGGCATTGCGGTGCTGATCGCGCTGTCGCAGGTGAAAGACCTGTTCGGGCTGGAAACGCCCAAGATGCCGGCCGACTTCTTCGCCCAGATTCAGACCCTGGCCACGCATGCCAACACGGCCAATATCGCCGCGCTGGGCATCGGTCTGCTCAGCCTGGCGCTGGTGGTGTTCTGGCCCAAGACCTATGCCATGCCGGTCGCGCCTATTGCCGGTTGGCAAAAGGCCCGCCGCGCCCTGGCGCACGTGCCGGGCACGGTCATTGCGCTGGTCGCCGCCACCGTGCTGGTGCTGCTGCTGAAGCTGCCGGTCGAGACCATCGGCTCGCGTTTCGGGGGCATTCCCCAAACCCTGCCCAGCTTCGAACTGCCGGCCTTCAGCTGGGCCACCGTCAAGCTGCTGTTGTTCCCGACCCTCACGATTGCGCTGCTGGGCGCCATCGAATCGCTGCTGTGCGCGCGCGTGGCCGACAACATGATCGAGCAGCCGCGCCACGACCCGAACCAGGAACTGATGGCCCAGGGCGTGGCCAACTTCGTGGTGCCGTTCTTCGGCGGCATTCCGGCCACGGGTACGATCGCGCGCACCGTCACCAATGTGCGCGCTGGCGGCACCAGCCCGGTGGCCGGCATCGTGCATGCGCTGACGCTGTTGCTGGTAGTGCTGCTGGCCGCACCGCTGGCGCTGCACATTCCGCTGGCCGCCCTGGCCGGCATCCTGCTGTTCGTGGCCTGGAACATGGGCGAATGGCGCGAATTCGCGCGGCTGCGCCGCTTCAGCACCGCCTACCGCGTCATCCTGCTGGGCACCTTCTTGCTGACGATCATCTTCGACCTGACGGTGGCGGTCGAAGTCGGTCTGATACTGGCCTGCGTCTTCTTCATCATTCGCATGAGCAAACTGTTCAGCGTGCGCCCTTTGTCCGAAGCCGAAGCCGAAGCCGCCGCCCTGCCCCCCGGGGTGCAGGTATTCGAACTCTTCGGGCCGCTGTTCTTCGGCGCCGTGGGCAAGCTGGAGGCCATCCAGACCCAGGTTACGGCTGGCACGCACACCGTGGTGCTGGACCTGCACCGGCTGATTTCGCTCGATTCCTCGGGCCTGGACGGGCTGGAACAGCTGCTGCGCATGCTGCGCAAACGCCAGGTGCGCCTGGTGCTAGCGCGGGTGAACGAACAGCCGCTCTCGTTAATGCAGCGCGCTGACTTCGTGGTGCATCTGGGCGACGAGAACATCGTGCCGACGGTCGCCGAAGGATGGGCTAACACCGAAGCCGCAACAGGGCCTGCCGCCGGGCATTAGAAAGACCGGCAGGGCCGGGGCAAGCCGACTCAGGGCGGCAATTCGGATGCATCAGACCCGGCCGGTGCGCGGCCCATGCCCGCTGCGTGTCTTCAAACCTTGCGCCACGGCTGCGGGCAGTCCTTCAGGCGCTTCAATGCCTGCTGAACCCGCAGGCGCGAAGCCGGGTCCTGCGCCGTCAACCAGCCCAGCGCAAACCAGGCCTGCGGCTGCTGTTCAACCTGCACGGCGTAATGGTCACGCGCCGTTTGCAGGTCGTTGTAGTCACCCAGAGCCGACAGCGCCCGGCCCAGCACCCGCTGCCAGCGCTTCAGGGCCTTGGCCGGCAACAGCGGGGCGACGAACTCGGCCGCGTAGCGCAGCCGCTTCAGGCGCTTGCGCGCGCGGTGCTGCAGTTCGACCGGCGCCTTGCCGAACTGCCCGGCGTCTGACCAGGCCCGTTTCCAGGCTTTGCGCAGCACGGCCTGCGCGGCTTTCGCCCGGGGCGGCGCAACGGCGTCTGGAACCAGCACTGGCGCTGGCATGGCCGGCGCGGCCAGGCCCAGGCACAGCGACAGCGTGTCGAGCAACAGCACCGTCAAGGCCGGGTCGCGCAACTGCGCCGGCAGGTCGGGCGGCTCGTCCTCGCCGTCTGGCGCGATGAAGGCATCGATCACCGACGACGGCGCACCGGCGGCCTGCAGCCGCGGCTTCCAGACGGCAGCCAGCACATCGGCATCACGCGCTGCGCCCAGCGTGCCGAAGACGTCGCTCCAGCGCTCTTCAAGCGCGGGCACCCCCGCGGCAGCAAGTTCAGGCGCCCAGTGGGCAAACAGGCCGAGTGCAGTGCGCAGCCGGCGCAAGGCCACGCGCAACTGGTGCAGGTGTTCGGGTGGCGCCGGGGTTTCGGCTGGGGCGCCGGCAATTTCTGACAGGTTCGGCAAAGCCTGCGACAAGGAAGACTGCAGCATCGCCGCCAGCACCGGGGCCAGGGCTTCGCCCGGCGGCAGGGCTGCGGACTCAGCCTTGGTGGCCGGCACCTGCAGCCGGTCCAGCGCCAGGCGAAAGCCGCGTTCCGACTTGGTGCGCACGTCCCACCACAAACCGTGCCGTGCCGCCCAGCGCGCGGCCAGGGCTGCCAACGCAGAAGGCGGGCCGCTGACAAGTTCGAATTCGATCTCGGCCACCGCCAGCCGCCGCGGCGCCTGGCCAGGTGCGCCGTCGGCATACAGATGGCCATGGTCCAGCGCAATTTCCACCACCGCCCCGCCGTGGCGCACGCGGCGGTGCAGGCGCTGGATGTCGGTGCGGTACAGCGTGCGCAGTTCGTCGCTGCCGCCAGCGGCACGCGCGGCATCCAGCGCAGCGCGCAACGCAACGCCAGCAGGCGTGCCTTCGTGCCGGGCAGGGTCGATGCTGGGCAGGCCGCGCTGCGCCGGCAGCCGCACTTCGTGTTCCAGGCGCTGCATCAGCCCGTCGCCGCGGCCCTTCAGCGTCTGCACCCAAACCCGCCCTTCCTTGCGCAGGCGCAGGGCCAGCCCAGCGGCGACCAGGTCATGGCCGTTGGTTTCCACATACAGGGCCTGCAGGCGGGTTTTTTCGACGCTTGCCGTCGCCACCGCACGCTGCAGGGCAGCCCAGCAGGCGGCGGGTACCTGGAACTTCAGCTCGGTCTCGAACATTGGCCGTCAGCCCTCGCCCGTAAAATGCGTTATTCGATTCTGCCTGCTGCCCACCCCATGCCCCTGTTCTGGAAGCCCTACAAGTCCGACGTCACGAACTTCATCGAAGAGTTGAAGGCGAAGAAGCCAACGCTGGAAGCTGAACAGCGCGCCGGCCGGGCTCTGCTGTGGGACAAGGCCCTGGACCGCAACGCCCAGGCCGATTGGCAAGAGGCGAACGTGCCGCAGCAGCCCTACGTCTACCAGACCCAGCCCGACTGACGGCGCGCGTGACTGCCCCGCCAGCCCCGCCAGCCCCGTTATCCCCGTTTTCCCAATTAGTTCCGGGCTTACTGGCTGCCGAACTCGCCGCTGACCTGGTCGACACCCTGACCCAGACTTTGGCCGCCGACACCGCCCTTCCCGCCCCGGCCGTGGTCGACCAGGTGGCCGTGGCACGCCTGTACGGCGAGCCGCTGTTTCGCATGCCGCAGGACCTGTACATCCCGCCCGATGCGCTGGAAGTCTTCCTCGAAGCCTTCGAAGGCCCGCTCGACCTGCTGCTTTACCTGATCCGGCGCCAGAAC
>JBBQAW010000317.1:0-4836 GCA_038316815.1 Burkholderiales bacterium | reverse complement strand
CGACGACTGAATTCATGTTCGGCGTCACGCTGGGCTACGAAATCACCGGCGGCAAGCTCGGCCGCGCCATTCGCGACACCACCTTGTCCGGCTCGGCCATCAAGGTGCTGCAAAGCGTGGACGCGGTGTCCGACGACATGGTCTGGAACTGCAGCGGCTACTGCGGCAAGAAGCAGCCGATGGTGGTGTCCTTCGCCGGCCCGGCGCTGCGCGCGCGCGCGCACCTGGGCGGCCAGTGAAGGGGCGCATCGATGAACCTGCACGACAAAGCTGAACAGACGCTGGCGCTGATGCGCGGTCAGGGCTTCGACGACGCGATGGTCGAGGTCAGTGAACACGCACTGGTCGAACTGAATGTCGCCCACGACGAACCCGCGCTGATGCGCAGCACTGAGCGCCAGAAGCTGTCTCTTCTGGGGCTGCTGGACGGGCGCCGCGCCAGCACCGAGCTTGACGATCTGGGCGCTGAAGCGGTGGCACGGGCAGTGGCCGATTTGCTGGCCGCTGCCCGATCGGCGCCGCAGGATGCTGCCAACGCCGTTTCAGCGGGGCAGAGCACGGCCTTGTCGCAGGGGCCAATGGACGCCGACGCGACAGCCATGGCCGATGCGATGGCGGCGCTGCTGGCCTGGCGCCAGGCGCAAACGCCCACGGTCACGATCGAAGAGGGCCTGGTGTCGCACCACCGCGTTCAGGCCCACACGGCCACCAGCGGCGGCAGCGCGCTGTCGTGTCAAATCGGCTGGTACGAACTGATGGCGATGGGCACCGCGCGCGAAGGCGATCTCTCGAGCTCCTTCAACGACGCCGGCGGCAGCTGCCATGCCTTGAACGCCGCTGCGCCGTGGCAGCACTTCGGCATCGGCACCACGTTTGCCGATCTCGCGCGACAGGTGCACACCCAGCCGCTGGCCGGCCGCTTCACGGGCGACGTGGTGCTGATGCCCGCGGCAGTGGACAGCCTGCTGTCCTGGCTGCGCGGGCAGTTGGGCGACATGGCGCTGATCTCGGGCACATCGGTGTACCGCGAGCACGTGGGTCAGGCCATCGCGTCGCCGCTGCTGCACCTGAAGAGCCGCTTCGACGCGCCCGGCGTGGCCGCGCTGACGGGCGACGGCTTCGTGGCCACGCCGGTGGAACTGCTGCGCGACGGGCGCTTGCTGAGCTTGACGCCCAGCCTCTACGGCAGCCGCAAGACCGGCTTGCCCCATGTGCCGGTGGCAGCGGCGGGCTGGGAACTGGCTGCCGGACCCACGCCGCTGGCTGCGCTGGTGGGCGGCGTGCAGCGCGGCGCGCTGGTCGGCCGCTTGTCGATGGGGCAGCCGGCGCCGAACGGCGACTTCTCAGGCGTGATCAAGAACAGTTTCCTGATCGAGGCTGGCGCTTTGGGCCCCGCACTATCGGAAGTGATGATCAGCGGCAACATGGCGCAAATGCTGCGCGATGTCGTCGCGGTCAGCGCCGAGCGCCTGGACACCGGCCAGACGCTGCTGCCGTGGCTGCGCGTCGAGGGCCTGCACTTCAGCTGAACGGCGGTCGGGGTGCCAGCGGGGCCACGCAGTAGAAAGACCCGTGGCTTGCTTGCAAGATCCGTTACGGCCATGCGGACATATGCGGCCAAGCGGACATATACGGCCAAGCGGCCAAGCGGCCGAGCAGGCAAGCAGGCAAGCTAGCAAGCGGGCCGGTGTAGAAGCGGTCTGCTGAAAAAATCTGGCCTAGGTACACTTCGCCCCCCTCGCAGCAAGTCTCCATGGCCGGCATCCACATCACCGACATCGAAGCCGCCATCAATTGGTGGCGTGAACGTTCGCCCTCGCTCGACGGCGTCACGGCCTGTGCCGAGGTGCGCGCGCTGGCCGAGGTTTACGCGCTGATGGTTTACTACCATGAGCCTTTGTGCGACGAAGCCACCATGCCACCGAAGGCCAAAGGAGCCTGGCTCGGCTGGTACGACAGCACGCCCGACGCGCCGTGCATCGCCATCTGCAGCACCAGCCAGGGCGACGAAACCTGCAAGGGCTGCGGCCGCAGTTTCGACGAAGTGCAGCACTGGCCGGCCTTCACGCCGGGCGAGAAGCGCTTGGTCTGGCGCCGCATCACGATGGAAGCGACGGCTTGGCGCTTCAACCGCTATGCCGAGCGCGCGCGCGAAGCCCAGGCCGCCAGTCAAGACGATCGCCACGACGAACGCCCAGGACGACTCCCAGAAGGGCGCCCAGAAGGACGGCCTGAAGAAGGCCCCCAAGTACGCCCCGCCCAGCCGCCTGTTGGCACCCCGGCGGCCTCTTGAAGGGCGCCTTTTGGGGCAGCGTGGGCCGCATCGCGCCCCTGGCCTGGCCTGTGCTGGTGGGTCAGGTGGCCGTGCTGGCTTTCAGCACCGTCGATACCGTCATGGTGGCGCGTTTCGCGGCCGCCGACCTGGCCGCGCTGGCGGTGGGTGCGGCAGCTTACATCACCGTTTTCATCGGCTTCATGGGGGTAGTGCTGGCCCTGGGGCCCATCGTCGGGCAACTTTTCGGTGCCGGGCAACTGGTGCAGGCCGGGCACCAGGTGCACCAGGCGGTTTGGGTGGCGCTGGGCCTGTCGGTGCTGGGCAGCACGTTGCTGGCCTTTCCGCAGCCCTTTCTCAGCCTGGCCCAGGCCACGCCGGAAGTCAGCCAGAAGGTGCGCGGTTACCTGCTGGCGCTGGCCTTTTCTCTGCCGGCTTCGATGCTGTTCGCGGTCTACCGCGGCTTCAACGTCGCCGTCTCGCGGCCCAAGGCCGTGATGCTGCTGCAACTGGGCGGCCTGGCGCTGAAGGTGCCACTGACGGCGATTCTGGTCTTCGGTGTGCCCGCCATCGGCCTGCCGGCGCTGGGCGTGCTGGGCTGTGGCATTGCCACCGCGGTGTGCATGTGGGGGCAGTTGGCGGTGGCTTTTTGGATTCTTCGGCGTGACCCGTTCTACGCGCCGTTCCAGCTGACGGGCCGGGGCCTGGACGCACCCAGCCGCCCGGCCCTGCTGGGGCAGTTGCGGCTGGGCATTCCAATGGGCGCCACCATCCTGGTCGAGGTCACGGCGTTCGCCTTCATGGCCTTGTTCATCACCCGCATCGGCACCACCGCGGTGGCCGGGCACCAGGTGGCGATGAATTTGGTCTCGCTGCTGTTCATGGTACCGATGGCCATCGGCAATGCCAGTGGCACCCTGGTGGCGCAGCGCATCGGTGCCGGCGACCCGCAAGACGGCCGTCGTCTGGCCTGGCACAGCCTGACATTGGGCCTGGGCGTGGCCGGCGTACTGGGCTGCGTGGTTTACCTGGGGCGCGAACTGGTGCTGGGCCTGTACACGCGTGACGCGCTGGTGGTGGCCGCAGCGCTGCCGCTGATCACCTGGCTGGTGCTGTTTCATCTGGCCGATGCGGCGCAGATCATCGCCGCCTTTGTGCTGCGCGCTTACCGCATTGCCATCGTGCCGGTGCTGATCTACGTCGCCGCGCTGTGGGGCGTGGGTCTGGGCGGGGGCTCTCTGTTGGCCTTCAACGTAGGCGGGCAGGTGCCAGCGGCGCTGCAGGGGGCACCGGGCTATTGGTTCGCGGCCACCGCCGGGCTGGTGGTGGCCGCCACCCTGCTGACGGCCTTCATGGCCTGGGTGCTGAAGCGGCAGACGCAGACACAGGCGCAGGCGCAGCCTGGACCGAGATAGGCCCCGCGAGGAGCTTGAACGCCTTGCTGGCTTTGTGGCACCGGCCATCGGCCGCATACGCACACGCCCGCGCACACGCGCAGGCACACGCGCACGCACGCGCTCCGGTTACGCCTTGCGCGGGCGCTTCGTTCACTGCTGCAGCCTTTTTCATCCCCGCACCCAGCAGTCTTTTCAGGCCACGAGTTTCGGGGTCACCTTTGCAGCGCAGCGGGCGGCTTGGTCCTTGATCCCTCTATTCCGGGCAAGCGTTGTCCCCACAATTTCTGGCGCGCCACCACCCCGCGCGCAGGCGCAACCGGTCGCTCAAGCCGATGGCCGACGCCAGGCCACCAGGCACGCCCTGCAGCCATCTGAAATGGTCTGCACCCCAGGCCTGGCGTCCTGCTGCCTGTAACATCTTAGATAAAACGTTAGGTTTTTCGGCAGCCAGCTGCCGCTGGTCAGCCGAGAGAATGATTGCAGAATTCTGATAAATGCTATCATTTTGGCCGTGTACGGAACCCATCGAAAGACCTTGGAGAAGGTGCTTGCGGACCCTGTCAATGGAAACATCGAGTGGGCGCGCATCGAGTCGTTGCTCAAAGCAGCAGGATGCAAGATCGTCGAAGGTGCAGGTTCATCCCTCACCTTTGAGTTCAGTGGCCGGAAGATGACACTCCATGGGCCCCATCCAGGCAAGGAAGCGCTGCGCTACCGCGTCTTGGCTGTTGGAGAGTTCGTTGAAAGAATGGGGATCAAGCCATGATCAATTCCATGACCTACAAGGGCTACACCGCAAGCATGGTCTTCGATGCGCAAGACAAGATCATTGTCGGCCGAGTCTTGGATATCGACGACATCATCGTTTTCCATGGCAAATCGGTGGCCGAGTTCGAGTCCAACTTTCAGGTAACGATTGAAGACTATCTGGCTGCATCCAAGGCACTCGGTTCCGCGCCTGAAAAACCTGCCAGCGGCAAAGTCATGTTGCGCATCGCGCCTGAAGTTCATGCCGCCGCGCTCAAGGCAGCGGCGAGAAGCGGCACGAGCCTCAACAAATGGGCTGAAGGTGCCCTGGGCAAGGCCGCGCGCAAGCCATCAGTACGCGCTGCTGCGCGCGGCGAAGCCTAAGCGCTAGTTCAAGCTGTTGCCCAACGGCAGGCCACC
>JBBQAW010000316.1:0-4849 GCA_038316815.1 Burkholderiales bacterium | reverse complement strand
CGCCTGGCGCACAGGCAGCTCTCGGCACAGCGCCAAGGCGAGCGCTTCGAACAGAGCGGTGAAGCCCGAGCCTTCGCGCGCCCAGGGCACGCCGACCTGGCTGGTCTTGCCGCAGCCACCACAGGCGATGCGGGGTACGTCGGTGTGCAGCCAGGCTTCGAACTGGAAGAAGTCAAGATGTCGCCAGGAGCGGCGCAGGCGGTCGTGGACGGGCTGAGCAGCGACACCGCAGGCCGGACAGGCCATGGCTTTGGCAGCGCACCGAACCTCGAAGTCGATGCGCCGCCGCGTGGTGTCGAGCTCGACCTTGTCGACCTCCCACGGAAGCACCAGCCCCAGCGCGCTGGTGAACAGCGCTTCGACCCCTACGCTCATAGATTCCTCAACCTCGTCAATTCCCCAACCCGGCCCGGTGGACATGTGGACAAGCCGCTGACGCGCCTAGACCACATGCCCACCGGGCTCTACTACCAGGCATTGTGAATGTTGCGTTCCACACGAAACGAGTAGGAGCCACATGGAATACATGCCCGGTCGGGGCGCCTCCGGCGGCCTAGCAGGGGCCCAAATTCATAAGGAAAAACTCAACCCCGAAACCAGCCTCGGCGCGGCCTTCACAGCAGTCGGTTCCAGGCTGATCGTGGACGAATGAGCTACATCCCACGCCAGTGCTTGCGCGCCTCCCCGGCGGGCCCTAAAAGACGACGTGTCACCGTTCACGATCAGACTGAAATGGGCGTCCACGATCGCTGAAACACGTAGCAAGACCATCTTCATCAAGTACAGCAACGCTTTCATCTGCTTTCCAGGCGGCTTCGGCGCCCTCGACGAACTGTTCGAAACGGTGACGCTGATCCAGACGGGCAAGATCTTCCAGTTCCCGATGGTGCTCTTCGGCTCGCACTACTGGGCGGGGCTGGTGCGCTGGCTGCAGTCACGCGCGCTCAGTGAGCGGAAGATCAGTCCCGATGGCCTTGACCTGATGCTGCTCACCGACGATCCCGTCGAGGCGGCGTGCGCCGTGATCAAGGCCCACGCGGCGCAGCAAAAGTCGGGCGCCTGCGGCAAGGGGCCCTGGGAACCGATGCAGCGAGTCGAGCGCGTCATCAAGCTGATCGTCGCCGTGACCCCACTCGTCGGATTGAGCTTCGTCGGCATGCGCACCAGGGCGAACAGTTCGCGCATGGGTCCACCGAATCCCATGGCGGACTGCGCGGCGGTGGGCCGCGGTTACGACTCCACGATGGCCAAACGCCTGCCACCGGCCGCGCGGCTCCCTGTGCCCGCGCCGTGATTGCACCCAACACCCCGGTGTGGGACGACGAACCGGCATGGGTTCCGCTTGCGCCGCTCAGTGCCGACACCAGCTGTGATGTGTGCGTGATCGGCCTTGGGGGCAGCGGACTCACGGCAGTGCGTGCATTGCGCGCTCAGTCGGTCGATGTACTGGGTATCGACGCCGCGGATGTCGGCGCGGGCGCCGCTGGACGGAACGGCGGCCTCCTGCTGGCTGGTCTCGCCGACTTTCATCACGACGCCGTGCAGGCAGTGGGTCATGATGTGGCCTCGTCGCTGTATCGACGGACGCTCACTGAGCTCGATGGTCTGTTTGCCGAGTTCCCCGATTGCACGCGTCGCACCGGCTCGCTGCGCATCGCCGCCAGCGATGCCGAGCGTGCGGACTGCCATGCACAGCTGGCACAGTTGCAGGCCGACGGATTTCCGGCCGAGTGGTACAGCGGCGTGGAAGGGGCGGGGTTGCTGATCCCGAGCGATGGCGTGATGCAGCCCCTCCGTCGTGTGCGGGCATTGGCACGTGCGGCGCTCGGTGCCGGAGCGCGCCTGCATGGCGGCACGCCCGTGCACGAGGTGTCCGGCACGCGTGTCGTCACCGCGCACGGAACAATCTGCTGCCGGCGCGTGATCGTTGCGGTCGACGGTAGCCTCGAGACGCTGCTGCCGGAACTCGCACCACGCGTGCGCACCGCGCGCCTGCAGATGCTCGCCACCGCGCCCTCACCCGAGCGGCAGTTTCCGCGACCGATCTATTCGCGCGACGGCTTCGAGTACTGGCAGCAGCTGCCTGACGGCTCCATCGCGCTAGGCGGATTTCGTGACACCGAGATCGAGCAGGAATGGACCCATGACGCCACTCCCAGTCCGTCGATCCAGCAGCCGCTCGAAAGGTTTTTGCGCACCACCATCGGTTCTCAGGCGCCCATCACGCATCGCTGGGCTTCGAACGTAGCCTACACGCTGACTGGTGCGCCAATCGCCGAGGAAGTGCGCGATGGCGTGTTCGTCATCGGCGCCTACAGCGGCACCGGCAACGTCGTCGGTGCGCTGTGCGCCCGCGATGCGGCATCGTGGGCCCTTGGGTAGCGCGGGGCTGGCAGACTCGCCGCCAGCCCCGCGTCAGTGCGCGACTGCCTGTGCCTGCTCGGGCGGGTTGCCACCCATCCGCTGGCGCATCTGCGACGCGCGCTCGGCCTCTTCGGCCGGCATCGCCTTCACGTTTTCGTCGAACTTCGGATGCTGGGCCGATGTCAGCAGCGCGCGTGCCTCCGCATGCTCTTCCCGTCGCATCGCCATAATCCTGTCACGCATTGTCGCCGTCGCCGCTATGTCGGGCATTCCGCCGCTCTGGCGCGCGGCCATCATCGCCTCGCGTTGCGCTGCGCTGGCGGCGGTCAACTCCACCGTGTACGCCGCCTCGAGCTTGTTCAGGGCGTCCTCCTGGGCACCTGTCAGTCCGTCAACGCCTGCCAGCGGACGCTCGAGCAGCCCCATCGCGTCGGGGGCCCGGCGCATGCCGCCACCCGGTGGTCCACCCTGTGCCCCTGCCGTCACTGCCGTACCGATCAGAAGCGCTGCCGTGAGGGCAGTCGCGCGCATGGAACGCATACGCCGTCTCGCGCCCCGCTTATGGCCGCTCGGCGTATGACAAGGGTCGCGCGGTCACCAGGCTTCACCAGCGACGCGATCTCGAAGTGGACGCGATCCAACCTGCCTCCGGGCACCGTTGTACCCAGCAACATCCCGGCATGCTTCGGGTCTTTGACTGACGCCAACTGTACGTATCGAGTGGGAGTCGCCAGCAAGGGCGAACCGCAGGATCTGCCGCAATTCAGTTGTCAACACTGTTTTTGGCAAGCTCAAGACAATACTCTCGGGCGCATACAAGTCGTTCGGATACTGCAAGTACGCCGACCACCACCTTGGCGCGTTCGGCTACCAACTCATCCGCCTCTTCGACCTGGCGACCTGGTCGTGCGTCCGTTCGTGGACGTTTGCCCCTACAAAGCGACCTCCTTGCGGTTGATCAGGAAGGCGGAAGTTCATTTTTAATCACGCCCCCCTGAAGTCCTTGCTTTACACACAACTCAACGTATCCCCTGACTCCCGCATGAAGCGCACCCCTGCGGCGAAGTTTGTGACGCGCTGCAAGCCAAGCCAGGGCGTCTTGACGCCCGGCTCTCCGTCGCCCTTGCGGGCCAGGAAGCCGCCGAGCATGGCTACTCGACGCACCATGTCGTTCAGGGCGGGCGGCTTTTTTGGCATCGGTTTGTTGGTCAACACATGGGCCGCACGTATCTCATCGAGGTCGAACATCAGCGAAGCCGGCAAGTCCGGGCAGGTTCGGCCCAACCGCATCAGCCGCGCGATCCGCCAGGACACCACCATGAACAAGGCCAGCGCCCGCTCGATCTTCTCCAGGCGGGCGAGTTGCAGCGATTCGACCCTGCAACCGTCTTCAAGACGTTGAAGAACATCTCGATCTCCCAGCGTGCCCGGTACTACTCGACCAGTTCAATGACCTGCTCGGCCGTACACGCCACCCGTTTGGTCAGCAGCCGCCAGCACAGCGCCTTGACCGCAGGCGGCGCGCCGATCTCGCTGGCCACCACACAAGTCATCTCGATGCCGCCCTGGGCGTGCTTGCCGTGATCGATGCGCACGCGCACGGTGCGCAGTTATTGGCGCACCATGCGCGGTTTGCGTCCGTCGCTGCCTCCCAGGATGAACTAACTTTTCGCCCAATACCTCTTGGGCTTCGACCTCATGCCACAGGCGCTTGTCCTCAGCCAGCACCCGGTCGCAGCGCCCGTTGTCGAGCATACGGTACGCCGCCGCCGTGTCGCCCCAGCCTCCCGCCGCCCCAGGAATGCTGTGCGTGGGCTTGTCAGCCCACTGCTGCGCGGTCTTGACCAATCGCTTGTTCAGCCGCTCGTCACCCAGGTCTACCGTCGCAAACGCTTTAGCCGCCCAGTTCATAGCTCGAATCCATAGTGAAATCCTAGACTTGCGGAGCTCAAATGAAGCTGTGTGTAATGAGATGCCTTAAAGTGGGCGGCCTCAAGTCTGAAGTGCAACACTTCACTCCTGTAAGGTGCTGCGATGACAGAACGAGCGATCTACAAACAACTGCGGCCTGAAGAGCGCATGGTGATCTCAAGCATGAAGCTGCAGGGCGCCAGGCGCCAGGCGCCAGTACGCGGGCCACGGCCCGCGTACTGGCGCGGCAGAGCCTGACCTACGACCCAGGCAAGGAGATATCGCGACACGCCGACCTGGCCGCCAACACCGTATCTGCCAGTTGTGTGTGGCGCGCGGCCTGCTGTTGAGGCTGTCGGCGATGGCCTCGAGTTCGTCTTGGCTGTAGATCGACTGGTCGGTGCTCTTGGGCAGGTACTGGCGCAGCAGCCCATTGGTGTTCTCGCCGGTACCGCGCTGCCAGGGGCCATGGGGTTCGCAGAAGTAGACGCGAACGCCGGTGGCGGGCGGCCAGGTCGGCGTGGCGCGACATCTCCTTGCCCTGGTCGTAGGTCAGGCTGTGGCGCATCGGTGC
>JBBQAW010000315.1:0-4893 GCA_038316815.1 Burkholderiales bacterium | reverse complement strand
TCGGCCTTGCGCCAGCCTTCGGTGCCCGTGGGCTGCACCTGCCAGCGCGTCAGGCTGTCGACCAGCCGCGCGATGTCCTTGTCGCGCACTTCTGGCATGGGGCGTTGGGCCGGCAGTTCCTGCAGCTGCAGCCAGGTCTGCGCCAGTCGTTCAGGCAGGTGCAAGGCCAGTTCGTTGCCCAGTTGCCGGCGCGATGTGGTCTTGGCCTGGCGCAGCCTTTCGGCCAGGTCGCCATCAGCCAGGGCCAGACGCAGCGGCGTGCCGGGCTGCCAGAAGCTCGACACCTGCAGCACCGCCGGGCCGCTGAGCCCACGATGAGTGAAGAGGAGATCTTCGACGAAACGCCCCTGTTGACGGCCCTCCCCGGTCTCGATGGCCACTGCCAGCGACAAGCCGGCCAGGGCCGCGAACGGCGCCCAGGCGGCGGGGTCGAAGCTCAGCGGCACCAGGGCGGGGCGCGGCTCGACCACACGGTGCCCGAACTGCCGGGCCAGGCGCATGCCCCAGTCAGTGGCGCCGATCTTCGGCACCGGCAGGCCGCCCGTGGCCACCACCAGCCGCGCGCTGCGCACGGGGCCGCGTGCGGTGTCTATCTCGAAGCCGCCTTCGCCGTGGCGCACGGCACTCACGGCGCAGGGCTGCCAGTGCGTTACGCCGCCGGCTTCACATTCAGCCAGCAGCAGCCGGATGACCTGTTCTGCCGAATCGTCGCAAAACAACTGCCCGCGGTGCTTTTCGTGGAAGGCCACGCCGTGGCGTTGCAGCAGCGCGATGAAGTCCGAGGGCGTGTAGCGGGCCAGTGCCGACTTGCAGAAAGCCGGGTTCTCGGACAAGAAATTGGCTGGCGTCGTGTCGCGGTTGGTGAAGTTGCAGCGCCCACCGCCCGAAATGCGGATTTTTTCTGCCACCTTGTCGGCATGGTCCAGCAGCAGCACCTTCAGGCCCCGCTGGCCGGCAATGCCGGCACACAGCAGGCCGGCCGCGCCGGCGCCGACCACGACGGCATCGAAGTTGTGCATCCGGTTGATTATCGACAGCCCTGGCAAGTTGCCGGGCAAGGGCGGGCCAAGACCTTCAGTGCGTACGGCCCGTGCGGGCCGGCGGTTCGTCTTCCAGCACCGACAGGGCTGCCAGCACAGCTTGCACCTGGCGCACCAGCGGCCCGGGCGCCGGTCTCTCCCCGCCCAGCACCGACTGGATGTACAGCGCCGTTGTAGCGGCGTCGTTGTCGCGCGGCAGCAGCGTCAATTCGGCGACCACGCCGTCTTGTGCCGGCAGGCAGGCAGGGTCATGAAGGTGACCGCCGATGTAGGTGTCGATGCGGGGTTGCCGGCGGGGGTCGGCCACGGGTTCGCCTTCTGAGCCACGCAGCAGCATCGCGTCAGCGCCTTCCTGCCGGGCCCATTGGGCTATCAGGGCGCCGAATTCGGGGTAGGCGGTGTTGACCAGCCGCAGGCAGCGCGCCGCACCCAGCGGATGCAGCATCTTGGCGATGCTGTGGCCGCTGTTGCGCAGGCCCAGGGTCCAGCGCAGGTCCAGCAGCGGCTGGAGCGGCGGGCACAGCGTGTCGGTGGTCATGAAGGCAGGTTCGCGGCGGGCCCAGGCGGCGTGCACGTCGGCCTGGTGCAGGGCGCGGGGCAGGCCCAGGTCGCGAAAAACATGCGCACTTGTCACGCGCGCCGGGTCGAGCACAGGGCCGTGCACCAGCACCCGGGCCCCGGCCCGCGCCAGTTCCAGGGCCAGCAGGGGTGTCAGGTTGGGCAGGCAGCGCGAACCGTTGTAGCTGGAAATCAGCACCACCGGCCGGTCGCTGCGCAAGCGCAGGCAGCTTTCGTGGGCAGCGTCCAGGAAACCGCACAGCTCGTCCAGCGTCTCGCCCTTCATGCGCACGGCCATCACGAATGCACCCAGCGCGGGCCCGTCGACCTGGCCGTCGAGCACCGCGCCCATCACTTCGTGCGCGCGGGCCCGGTCCTGGCTGCGTGCACCAGCGGCGCCGCGGCCAATGTCCTTCAGGATGGGGATGATGTTCACGACAGGGTCCTTGGGCGGGTTCAGCACAAGAACCGGGCCCGCTGTGACCCGCGACCCATTGGAACTTGCTGATAATGTCCAAACTAGGGGACTCCATGCCAAAGTCGCTTGATCAGATGCCGCGAAGCTTTCACCATGGGCGTACGGTGTCTTGAGCCGTTTCCAAAGTTCCAAGCGAACTGCCCACGCTGTATGGCCATGAGCTCACTCTCTGATTCGACAAGTTCGCTGCCTGCCGGCCTGCTGGGGGCGTTTTTGCCGGCCCTGGTTGCCGCGCAAGGTGAAAGCTGGGCGCTGAAAGACGCTGCCAGCGGCCGCTACGTGCAGGTCAGCCCGCAATGGCTGGTTTGGGCAGGTCTGCCCGCCGAAAGCGTGGTGGGGCACACCGACGCCGAGATCTTCGACGCCAGCCTGGCCACGGCCACGCGGGCAGCCGAGCAGACGGCGCTGGCGCAAGACGGCCCGCTGGCCAGCGAACATCGCTTCGACTGGGCTGGCCGGCGCCAGGTCTATAGCGTGTTGCGAGCTGTCGCGGCCGACACCGATGGCCGACGCTGGCTGTGCAGTGTCTGGCGTGACCTGGCTGAAGAACACCGGCAGCAGGCGCAGTTGCGCGTGGCGCTGGAGCAGATTGAACAGCAGCAGCGCGCCATCGAGCAGCTTCGCCTTGAATTGGCCGACCAGGCTTTGCGCGACTCGGCCTCGGGCTTGTATTCACGCGCGCACTTCGAAGACCAGTTGCGGCGCGAAGTGGACCTGTCCACCCGTGAGCACCGCGAGTTTGCGCTCGTGCTCATCGCCATCGACCCCGTCAGCGACAAGGTGCTTGAGTCAGGCCACGCAGGTCACGCCAGAGTGCTTGAAGCCATGGGCAGCCTGCTGCGCAGCGGTACGCGGGCGATGGACGCGTCGTGCCGCATGGATGATGGCCGCTTTGCCGTGCTTCTGTCGGGTGTCGGGCTGGCAACCGCCCATTCGCGCATGGAAGGCCTGCGCCGCAAGTGCGCGACCCAGATCGTCATGCACGCTGGGCAAGAACTGGGCTTCACCGTCGCGATGGGTGTGGCCAGTTTCCCGCACACCGCGCACACGCAAGAAGAACTGATCGCTGCCTGCCAGGCCGCCTTGGCCGAAGCGCAGCGCCGGGGCGGGAATCACGTCACCCTGGCTGCAATTCGCTTCGAACCCAGCCGCTGAGTTTCGTGATTTGGGCCGGGCCCAGGTCATGGAGCACATCCAGATTGCCGCGACCCTGGCCAACGTCAGCCAGCCAGGCCCTTGCTCAACATGTAGGCTGCCAGGCCCAGCAGCAGGCATGCGAACAGGCGCTTGAGCCTGACGGTGTCGATGCGCTGTGCAATGCGCGCGCCCAGAGGGGCCATCGTCACGCTGGCGGCGGCCACCACCAGCAAGGCGGGCAGGTAAAGGTAGCCAAACGCACCTGGCAGCGCCGCTGGCAAGCGCCAGCCACTGATCACATAGCCCACCGTCGCCGCCAGCGCGATCGGGAATCCAATGGCTGCGCTGGTACCGACGGCATGGCGGATCGGCACGTTGCACCAGATCATGAAGGGCACCGACATGAAGGCGCCGCCCGCGCCGAGCAGCCCCGACAGGAAACCGATGGCGGCACCTGCTGCCGTCTGACCTGCCATGCCCGGCATGTCGCGTCCTGGCTTGGGCTTGCGGTTGCGGAACATGTTCAGCGCCGACCAGCCGATGAAGGCGGCAAATATCAGCGCCAGCCCCTGACCCTTGAGCAGTGCAAACGCCCCCGCACCCGCGGCCAGGCCGCCGATGACGATGCCTGGCGCCAGCCCACGCACCAGGTCCCAGCGCACGGCGCCCAGCCGGTGATGGGCACGCAGGCTGGACAGCGACGTGAATAGGATTGTTGCCATCGAAGTGGCAATCGCCATCTTCACCGCCATCGACAAGGGCACGCCACGGTGGCTGATGATGGCCGTCATGAAGGGCACCATCATCATGCCGCCGCCCACCCCCAGCAGTCCGGCCAGGAAGCCGGCCACGATGCCCAGGGCCAGCAGTTCAACGATCAGCAACTCGCCGAGATCAGGCATCCAGCAGTGTCAATACGGCGTGCCATTCGGCAGGGGTGACGGGGGTGATCGACAGGCGGTTACCCCGCTGCAGCACCTGCATGCCCGCCAGCGGTGGGGCGCTTCGCATGACCTGCAGCGGTAGCAGCCGTGTCTTGCGCAGCAGGCGCACGTCGATTTGCAGCCAGCGCGGCTTGTCGGCGGTGGCTTTGGGGTCGAAATAGGGGCTGGCGCGGTTGAACTGCGTGCTGTCGGGCTGCACGTTGCCGGCGATCAGCGCCAGGCCCGCTATGCCGGGTTCAGCGCAGGACGAATGGTAGAAAAGCACGCCGTCACCAGGCCGCATGGCGTCGCGCATGAAGTTGCGCGCCTGGTAGTTGCGCACGCCAGTCCAGGGCAGCGTTTGCTGCGGCGCGCTGGCCAGATGGTCTATCGACGCCTCTTCAGGTTCGCTCTTCATGAGCCAAAGGCCAGCAGCGAGCGAAGAATCTGTATCGAACATCATGTGCTGGGCCGGCTCCGCTGGTCCGCTGCGTGAGCCGGGGGCGAGGACGTCCCGGCGCTCGTAGGCGAAGAACAATCCGCAGGGGCTTTTCGTCGTTCGACTTGCCCCCCCTGGAGGGTAGCGACCCGCGGGAGCTTGGGGGTCAATGTAAGGTGTCCGCCGTGAAGCGTGAGCCGCATTCCTGAACCCTCAGGGAAGTTCAGGTGGGCGAGGTCAGCCAGGCTTCGGGTTCATCTGACGCGAGACGATCACACCAGCCCGGCAATGTTCCAAGCCCTGGCTCATTGAGCATCG
>JBBQAW010000314.1:0-4906 GCA_038316815.1 Burkholderiales bacterium | reverse complement strand
GTCGACGCATCAACCCGTCGAGCAACTCGCCAGCCTGCGCGCGATGCCGAACATCACGCTGATTCGACCGGCCGATGCCAACGAGACCGCGGTGGCGTGGAAAGTGGCGATCGAAACCCGCGACCGGCCCGTGCTGCTGGTACTGACGAGGCAAGACCTGCCCACGCTGGACCGCAGCCGCCACGCCAGCGTCGAGGGCTTGCGCAAGGGCGCTTACGTGGTGCGGGAACTGAACACCGCCGGTGGATCTGAAAACGCACTTTCAGACCCACGCTCAAGCCCAAGTTCAGGCGCGCCCGATCTGATCTTGCTGGCCAGCGGCTCGGAACTGAGCCTGGGCCTGAGCGCCGCCGAACGCCTGCACGCCCAGGGCTTGTGGGTGCGTTGCGTGTCGATGCCAAGCTGGGACCTGTTCGAAGCCCAACCGCGCGCCTATCGCGACGAGGTGCTGCTGCCCACCGTGCCTGCGCGCTTAACCGTTGAACTGGGGGCCGTGCAGGCTGGCACCGCTATGTGGGCGACAGCGGTGATGTGCTCGGCGTCGAAGGTTTCGGTGCGTCGGCACCTGCAGGCGTTCTGCTGCGCGAATTCGGCTTCACGGTTGACACGGTGGTGATGCGCGCGCACCGGGTGCTGGCAGCGAGCAGGCAGCGAGTAGGCCACGGCCGATGGCATGAGCGGAATCAAGCAGTGGAACCCACCATGACTGGCACGTTCTGGGGCGTCTGATCCAATCTCTCGAACGTACTGGCCCGTTCACCCTTGAACTGGGACTGCCTCGGCCACCCGCGGCGTGCCCGGCGTTGGCGCGGGCTTCATCGACCCAAAGGTGCGGGCGTAGACGCAAGTGAACTCTGCGCCCACCAGCAATATCTGCGCTGAAAAGTAGACCCAGAGCAGCACTACCACCAGCGAACCGGCCGCGCCGAAACCCGAGGCCACGCCGCTGCGCCCGATGTAGGCGCCGATGATGTACTTGCCGAAGGTGAAGAGCAAGGCAGCAAGCAAGGCCCCGAGCCAGACGTCTGCCACCCGCACACGCTGGCGCGGCATGACCTTGTAGATCAGGCCGAACATGAAGGCCACCAGCAGGAAGCCCCCGACCGCGTTGCCGACCTCCACCACGGCCTGCCAGCCGCCGAAGACGGAGTCCAGGCGACGACCCAAGGCAGCGAGCACCGCACTGGCAACCAAAGACACGATCAGCAGGAAGCCGACCGCGAGGATCATGCCGAACGCCAACAGGCGGGCGCGAACGAGCGTCAGCCAGCCGGTCTTGCGCTGTCGCCCCGGCAGCCGCCAGATTCGGTCCAGGGCGTCCTGCAGTTCGGCAAACACGGTGGTGGCGCCAATCAGCAGCAGCAGCAGGCCCACGGCTGTAGCCGTTAACCCCTCGGCGGGTTCGCGCACGCTGGCCAGCAGGTCCTGCACGGCGCCCGCCCCTCGTTCACCCATCAGGTCCTGCAGCTGCGCCTGAATTTCGCCGCGCGCGGCGTCTTCACCGAAAACCAGCCCGGACACCGAAACCACGATCAGCAGCAAAGGCGCCAACGAGAACAAGGTGTAGTAAGCCAGCGCCGCCCCCATGCTGGGCACGTAATCGTCGCTCCACGAGTTTGCGACCTGCTTGACGAGACCCCACCATGTTGCGGGCGGGTCTGCGCGCTGGTCGCCGGGCGGGTCGGCACGCTGGTCAGAGTGCTGCTCGGCGTGCTGGCCCACGGACATCACAGGTGGCACACGCCGTGCGGTTGGCGAGAAGGTGTCTCATGCGGCTTTTTCACCGGGTTCCTCCAGATGGCACAAGCCCTTGACCCTGGCCTGCAGCGTGCTGGCAATGGCGCGCGCCTCTTCGGGGGTGGTGCCCGCCTTCAGACGCATGGTGATGGTGCCACCGGCACTGGCCTCGCCCGGCAAACCGAGTGGCTCGCAGACGATGTTGATCGGTGCTTCGTCCGGCTCATGGTCGGTGGGCGCCAGTTCCCTGACGATGTAGTCGTAGACGGCAGATTTAGGCTTCGGCATGTGTGCGCTCCGGGGCGTTGGCAAGAGAAAAGAGAACCTGACGCTGCGGTCACGCCATGGTCGATTCGGCCTGCTGCGGCTCAGAGGCTGAGAGTTTTTCGAGCGTGACCGAGCAGCGCGTCAAAAGGCGTCCGATCTAGGCGCAAAGCACAGCCATAGCTCGGGCTATGGCGCGCATTTGAAACGACGAGCGGGCGTCTTTTGGCGTGATGAGTGGGCATGATCGAAAGACTCTCGGCCTCTCAGTCTTGCACCTCAGGGCGGAACCGATCTGCACGTTGAACCAGACTGCGCATCGCTTCTGCGCCACGCAGGGTCAGCGGGTGCGGTGTGTATCCAGGCCGCGGCGAAATGAATTCGGCCATCTCGCGGGCCAGGATGCGCTGTTCGTCGGTGGCGTCAGCCAGCAAGGCGATGACCAGGTTCTCCAGCGCAATGACCCGAATGCGCAGTTGGTCCGCTTCGGTGTCACGCTCGCGTTCGCCTTCGCCTTCGCCTTCGGCCGCGACCGACGCCAGTCCCGCCCCGCCCTCGTTCTCCCATCGCGCCAACGCGGCCATGCGGGCGCGCGCGCGTTCGGTGGCCGTAACCATCAGATTTGCGTGGGGTCAGTTCCGGACAAAGGCAGGCCGGACGACTTTTCACGATGGTCATGAAGCCGCCCGAGCGTGCTGTCCAGCAGACGCACCAGCTTCTGCGCGGCGCCACTCACCGCCTGATCCAGCGTCGCGGCATGTTCCGTCACCGCCACCGGCTGCCGGCCTTCTAGACGGGCCTCCAGCATGCAGCGATGGTCTTTCTGTCCGCTCTTGCCGCCGTTCTCGTCGCTCAGGTGCACTTCCACTCGGGTGACATTTCCCTTGAATCGCCCGAGCGCATCTTCGATCGTGGCATTCACCTGCGCAGCCAAAGCTTCGGTGCCGTTGATGTGGGCGTCGGTATTGAGTTGAATCTTCATGGGTTCTCCTTGAGGGTTAGGCAGCAGCGACGACGGGTCAGTGACGAAAGCTCGCTGCCACGCCGGTACCACACGGCATGCGATCGGCCGGCAGGACATGGACCTCACCACCCATGCGTTCGACCAGCGCGCCCAGGTCGTCCAGCACGTCGTCCACGCGCGGGTTGCCTATTTCGGAAGGGTCGATGCGCCCGGTCGATGCGTCTATGCGCCCGGCCACTTGGCGCTCAGCCTCGATCAGCAGCGTGGCCACGCGGCCGGCCACGGCGGCATGGGCCACTTGCGCCAAGTCTTCGCTGCCACGCCCATGGGCCGCAGCGGCCGCGTAGGCTTCGCTCCAGGCGGCCTGCTGTGCCGCCTGCTGCGGCGAAGCCACGTCCCAGGCGCGTTGCCGCAACTCGTCGTGCGTCACGCCCTGGGGGTCGACCATCAAGCCGTTGGCCATCAGGAAGGGGTTGTGGCTGAGGGCGCGAAACCGGTGCTGGTGCTCGGGCAAGGCCGCCAGCATCAAGGGCAGGCCTGAGGGGCGCGAGTGGTGTTCCAGCACGGCACGGTCTACCGCACGGAAGAAGCGCTCGGCGTCAGCGTCTATCTCGTCTTTCTTGCCGCCTTGGCCATGGCGCATGGCCGTGTGGCCGCGGCCAAGGCCACCGTATGAAGACACAGTGGTGTGCGGTTCGGTCAGCTCATCGCCCAGCGCTGCGGCCATCGTCTGCGGCACGCTGGCCGCCAGCCCCACGGCATCGAGCGCGTTGCGGTCGCCTTCAAACAGCTGCACCTTGTTCAGGCTCAAGGCCAGCACCTGATAACGCCCGGTGGACTGAAGCCATTGGCGCAAGGGCTTGGTGTGAAAGCTGTCGGCCACCACGGCCAACTCGGCCACCGGGCGCTGCAGCAGGAAGACGCGAAACAAGCCCGGCGCGCCCAGCACGGCCAGTCCGTCTTGCGTGTGGTTCCAGAAGTCGTGGTCCTGAGCCAAGGCCTCGAAGGGCTCGATCAGGGCCTTGACATCAGCGGTGGCGTGTTGTTGACGCAGCGAAGTTTCCAATGCCTTCACCAGATGACGAAAGCGAATCGGGTCCTGCTGGTTGTCCGGGTGGCGTCGATGGGTGGGCTGGTAGATCGACAAGCAGGGCTGCCCTTTGAACGCCGCCAATTCTGAAATGCTGGCCTGGGTGAGTGTGTCGGGGGTGTGAACGGATTTCATGTCGCTTCCTTCGTTGGTGTCTTTGACCCGACGGCATGCAGCGACATCGGCATGCAGCAACATCGGCATGCCAAAAGCTGCCTGCCTGGCACTTTCCGGAACGGCAGCCAGCAAAGTGATCCTGGGCGTTGATTCAGTCTGCCCAGTTCGCGTGGCCTCGTCTGTCAGACAACAGGCAATCCTGGGTTCAGCCTTCCACATCGCGCAATGCCTGGGTTGCCGCCATGAAGGCCGCCTCGACGGCGACCAGATCTTCAGCTTCCTGCACGTCCTGGCTCGCGCCTCTGAGAATCATGTCGGCGTGGCGCTGCAGGCAGGCCGCGTCCGGCGCGTTTTGCACATGGCGGGCGACGTGGGCAATGGCACCCAGCATGCGAATCGCCACGGCCGGGTTCGAACGCGAGCACTGCCTGATCTGGTTGAAGGCCGTGTCCACGATGCCGGCAAACGACGAACCCCGCGCCACCAGCCGCAGCCGCCCTTCTGGGTCGAATCGCAGCGCCGACGGCATGTCGCGCTGGGCCAGGCGGCACAGGCCCGACCCGAGCCGGTCCACGCAGGCAATGGCGGTGAAGGGGTCGTTGATGCCCGGGGACAGCGCCCGCACCGCGACCTCGACCAATTGGTTGAATGAGAACTCGACAGCGCCACCAGCGTCATCGAGAACACGGTCCCGGCGATGGCGATCATCGACCCGGCCACGGTGCCCAGCAGCA
>JBBQAW010000313.1:0-4979 GCA_038316815.1 Burkholderiales bacterium | reverse complement strand
GCGCGGCCCACGAGCAGGTTGAACTTCTGGTCGGTGCCGCCCAGTTCCAGGTCGCTCTTCAGCGCCACCGAGTCATAGCCCTGCATCAGCGGGTAAAGCAGTTCGTGCACGCTGATGGGCGCACCGGCCTTGAGGCGCCGGGTGAAGTCTTCGCGTTCCAGGATGCGCGCCACGGTGTACTTGGCCGCCAGTTCGATCATGCCGCGCGCGCCTAGCGGGTCGCTCCATTCGCTGTTGTAACGAATCTCGGTGCGTGCCGGGTCCAGCACCAGGCTGGCCTGGGCATAGTAGGTCTGGGCGTTGGCGGTGATTTGTTCACGCGTCAGCGGCGGGCGCGTGGCGTTGCGGCCCGAGGGGTCGCCGATCATCGACGTGAAGTCGCCGATCAGAAAGATGACCGTGTGCCCCAGGTCCTGCAGCTGGCGCATCTTGTTCAGCACGACGGTGTGGCCGATGTGGATGTCTGGCGCCGTCGGGTCCAGGCCCAGCTTGATGCGCAGGGGCTGGCCCGTCGCCTCGGATCGCTGCAGCTTCCTGAGCCATTCGGCCTGGGGCAACAGTTCCTCGCAGCCGCGCAGCGATACGGCCAGCGCATTGCGAACCTCTTCGCTGAGCTTGGCAACGCGGGTGGTCTCAGGCACCGAAGTCGCGGCGGCAGCAGGGATCGGGAAAGGCTGGATCATGGTTTTGTAAAGGTATCAGCGTGTTTTCCCGGTCGTCACGGCGGGGGCCTTGGCTATACTCGGACCCCTGGAACGCGGGGTTTGCCATTGCGTTTTGTTCGCGGTCAGCAGTGCCGGATTCTAGGCGGGCCCTTACAAACGCTTGGTCAGATGACCATATGTCACGACCACAAGACGCGACCACAAGACGACCATCAGACGCCCTTTCAAGCACCTGCCTCGATGCCATAGCCGTCCCGCCAAGGCCCATCTTCAACCCGCTGTTCCGCCCCACCCGCCTGCTTGTGAGCTTCGAGATTTCCTTTCAAAAGATCCTGCCCCGGCTGGCCAGCTTCAGTCAGCAGCATCGGCGGGCCATTGCGCTGTCGACGCTGGGGCTGCTGGGCGGCTTTGCTGTCACCGCGGTGGCCATCGCGCCGCTGGCTCCCGACGCCAGCGCCCTGCCGCGCCGCGTTGTCACCGAGAGCGTGGAACCGCTGGGCATTGCCGCGCAGATGGAAGCTTTGAGCAACCACGGCCTGGTGCTGAGCCGCAGTGACACCACGCGCAGTAGAGACACCGTCGACAGCTTGCTGGCCCGCCTGGGTGTCAGCGACCGCCAGGCCGCACAGCACCTGCGCCGTGACCCGATCGCCCGCGTTTTGCTTTCCGGTCGCGCCGGCAAGCTGGTGCAAGCGGAACTGCGCGAAGACGGCAGCCTTATCAGACTGGTGGCGCGTTTTCCGTCCGCCAACGCCGACGACACGCGTACACATTTCCAACGTCTGGAACTGAAGCAAGCAGCCGGCATCTGGGAAGCTGAAGTCCGCGTTGTGCCGTACACCACATTACCGGTGATGGCCCGCGGCACGGTCAAGTCCACGCTGTTTGCCGCCACGGACGAGGCCAACTTGCCCGACGGTGTCTCAGCGCAGTTGGCCGAAATCTTCGCCACTGACATCGACTTCCATCGCGAACTGCGCAAGGGTGACACCTTCAACGTCGTCTACGAATCGCTCGCGGCCGACGGCGAAGCCGTACCCTGGGGAGAAAGCGCCGGCCGCGTGCTGGCGGCTGAATTTGTCGCCGCCGGCAGGGCCCACCACGCTGTCTGGTTCACGCCGTCTGACGGCCGCGGCGGTTACTTCGGCCTGGACGGCGAGAGCCGCCGCCGCAGCTTCCTGGCCAGCCCGGTGGAGTTCTCGCGCATCACTTCCGGCTTTGCCAACCGCTTCCACCCGATCCAGCAAAGCTGGAGAAAGCACCTGGGCGTGGACTACAGCGCGCCGACTGGAACGCCCGTGCGCGCCGTTGGCGACGGCGTGGTCGATTTCGCCGGCTGGCAGAACGGCTATGGCAACGTGGTGGAAATTCGCCACGCCCAGAATCGCGAGACCTTGTACGCCCACATGAGCCGCATCGACGTGCGCAAGGGGCAACGCATCAAACAGGGACAGAACTTGGGTGCCGTGGGCAGCACGGGCTGGGCCACCGGACCCCACCTGCACTTCGAGTTTCGCGTCAATGGCGAGCATCGCGACCCCCTGCTGGTCGCCAGGTCGGCTGAGACCTTGGCACTGGACGCCGTTTCCAGACAACGTTTCGCCGAAACCGTGCGCACCGTTCGTACCAAGCTCGAATTGGCGGCCACGGTGGCCACGGGCCCGGTCGCACGCACCGAATAGGCCGGAGCCACTCTCTGGCCCCCAGCCTTGCCATAGGGCTGATGTCTGGCACTTCTTTGGATGGTGTCGACGCCGTGCTCTCTGATGAGCGTAACTGCGACCTGGCGTTCTGTCACCGGCCCTTTCCGGCCCGGCTGCGGCAGGAACTGCTAGCACTGAATCGCAACGGCCCCGACGAGCTGCACCGTGCCGCGCTGGCGGCCAACGCCTTGTCTCGCGAATACGCTTACGCCGTGAGCGCTGTGCTGGCCCAGGCCGGGTTGCAAGCGCCGGACGTGCGCGTGCTGGGGGCCCACGGGCAGACAGTGCGCCATCAGCCGCAGGCCCATGATGGCACCGGGTACACGCTGCAACTGCTGAACGGCGCGCTGCTGGCCGAACTGAGCGGCATCGATGTCGTTTGCGACTTCCGTAGCCGCGACCTCGCTGCAGGCGGCCAGGGCGCACCGCTGGTACCGGCCTTTCATGCCGCCTGTCTGGCCCAAACCGGGGTGGACGTGGCAGTACTGAACCTGGGCGGCATCGCCAACCTCAGTTTGCTGCCGGCCAGAGGGCAGGTCACAGGGTTCGATTGCGGCCCGGGCAATGTGTTGCTGGACCAGTGGTGCCAGCAGGCGCGTGGCCTGCCTTATGACGCTGGCGGCGCCTGGGCCGCCCAGGGCCAGATGGTTCAGGAACTGCTGGCCCGTGCCCTGGCCGAACCCTTTTACACCCTTCCAGCGCCGAAGAGCACGGGGCGCGACCTGTTTGATGAAGGCTGGGTGCAGCGCTGGCTGGCCGGTGGCAACTGGCGGGGTGAAGACGTTGCTGCCACCTTGGCTGAACTGACGGCCACCACTGCCGTGCGGGCGATTCGCGCAGCACTACCTGGCGTGACCAGCCTCCTGGTGTGCGGCGGCGGAGCCGAAAACCGTCACCTGATGGCTCGTCTGCAGTCTTTGCTGGGGCCATCAGTCACAGTGACGAGCACCCAGGTGGCAGGCTTGGCGCCGAGCCGCGTCGAAGCGCTGGCCTTCGCCTGGCTGGCGCGCGCCTGCATCAACAGACGCCCTGCCAACCTGCCGGCCGTCACGGGCGCCAGCGGGCTGCGTGTGCTGGGTGCGGTCTATCCGGCCGCTTGAGGACGGGTCAAATCTTTCCGGCCGCTTGAGGCCCCGTCAATTAATGGTGCCGCCTGAGCCCAGCTCAACTGATCCGGCTGCTTAAGGCCAGATCGAGTCGTTCCGGCCGCTTGGGGCCGGATCAGCTACTCGACGTGGGGTTGTTCGACGATCAGCAGCTCAGGCCGAAAACGACGACCCGCAGCCACAGGTTGTGGAGGCGTTCGGATTCTTGATCACGAACTGCGCACCCTGCAGGTCTTCCTTGTAGTCGATCTCTGCGCCGCCCAGGTACTGCAGGCTCATCGCGTCGATCAGCAAAGTGACGCCGTTCTTGGCCATCTGCGTGTCGTCCTCGTTCACCATCTCGTCGAAGGTGAAACCGTACTGAAAACCCGAGCACCCCCCGCCTTGCACGAAAACGCGCAGCTTGAGTTCGGGGTTACCTTCTTCGTCCACGAGCTGCTTGACCTTGTCAGCCGCGCTGTCGGTAAAGACCAGCGGTGGCGGCATGTCGTTCAGACCGGGTGCAATTTGTTCTGCGATGGCGTTCATGTAGAGCATCTCCTAGCGAGACAAAACAGGGACGAAGCTTAACCCGAAGGACAAGCCCACACCGCTACCGCGGCGGCGTACCGGTAACTATTCAAGCAGACCCCGCGGAACCGGCTCCGCCGGGCCGCCAGGGTCGCCCCCTTGAGGGGGAGACGGCCCGCGGCCGTCTCGGGGGTGGTTCAGTTACCGCTTGCTGAACTGCTTGCGACGACGAGCACCGTGCAGACCAACCTTCTTGCGCTCGACTTCGCGCGCATCACGCGTGACGAAACCAGCGTGGCTGAGGTCGGGCTTCAAAGCCGCGTCGTAGTCGATCAGCGCGCGCGTGATGCCGTGGCGCACCGCGCCGGCCTGGCCGCTTTCGCCGCCGCCGTGCACGTTGATCTTGATGTCGAAAGCCGCCTCGTTGCCCGTCAAGAGCAAAGGCTGCTTGACGATCATGATCGAGGTCTGACGACCGAAATAGTCACCGACGGCCTTGCCGTTGATGACGATCAGGCCGCTGCCTTTTTTGATGAAGACCCGGGCGACGCTGGATTTGCGGCGGCCGGTGCCGTAGTTGTATTGACCGATCATCGCTGCGTCCTCAGATCTCAAGCGGCTTGGGCTGCTGTGCGGTATGCGGGTGCGTGGGCCCCGCATAAACCTTCAGCTTCTTGACCATCGCGTAACCGAGCGGGCCTTTGGGCAGCATGCCCTTGACGGCCTTCTCGATAGCACGGCCGGGGTGCTTGGCCTGCATGTCCTTGAACGCGGTGGCGTAAATGCCGCCCGGGTAGCCAGAGTGTCGGTAGTAGATCTTGTCTGTGGCCTTGGAGCCGGTGACGCGAATCTTTTCGGCGTTGACGATGACGATGAAATCGCCGGTGTCGACGTGAGGCGTGTAAATGGCTTTGTGCTTGCCGCGCAAACGGAGTGCCACTTCGCTGGCAACACGTCCGAGCACCTTGTCGGTGGCGTCAATCACAAACCATTCA
>JBBQAW010000312.1:0-4999 GCA_038316815.1 Burkholderiales bacterium | reverse complement strand
GAGGCTGCAGCAGGGGGCTATCCCTTCCTGGTCAGGCCGATGACAAAGGTCACTGCAGCCATGATCAGGAAGACCACGAACAAAACCTTCGCTATGCCCACGGCGCTGGCGGCGATGCCACCAAAACCGAAGACGGCAGCGATCAGGGCGATTACGAGAAAAACGACGGCGTAGTGCAGCATGGAACCTCCGGTTGTGCGGCGCCGCACTGTTTGCGGCGTGCTTTCAATGTAGGTTTTGCCTTTGCTGCTGCCTGCCAGCCAGCACCGCTGCGAACCGTAGGAACGCGCTGACAGAGTGAACCCACAGACGGCGGCGCTACTGAATCAGCCCGTTCTTCAGCGCGTAGTAGGTCAGGTCGCTGTTGCTGGCCAGCTTCAGCTTTTCCAGCACGCGGCTGCGGTAGGTGCTGACGGTCTTCACGCTCAGAAACATGGCCTCGGCCATGTTGCCGATGGTCTCGCCCTTGGCCAGGCGCAGGAAGACCTGCAATTCACGTTCAGACAAGCCTTCATGCAGCGGCTGGTCGCCGACGCCTGCGGCGTTGTCGGCCAGCAGTTCAGCCACGGCCGGGCTGATGTACCTGCGCCCGCGCGCCACGGTGCGAATGGCGTTGGCAATTTCCTGCGGGTCGCATTCCTTGTTCAGGTAGCCACTGGCGCCCAGGCGCAGCAGGGTGGTGGCGTAGTGGGCTTCCGGAAAGCCGCTGAGTATCAGCACGGCCAGGTCCGGAAACCGTGCCTTGATGGCGGCCAGCGCATCAACGCCGCTCTGGTCGGGCATGGAAATATCCAGCAGCAGCACGTCCACTTCGCCGCCGCGCGCAAGTTCAAGCGCTTCGCGTCCGTTCAGGGCTTCGCCAGTGACGCGCAGGTCCACATGTTCGGACAACATCTGGCGCAGTCCTGTGCGCACGATGGCGTGGTCGTCGACGATTCCGATTCTGATCATGCGCTGGAGCTTAGCAGTGTGGAGCTGTCGGCCGCGTCCTACGCGCATGACCGCCCCGGGCTGACGCTGGGGGGTGTGCAGCCTGCCTACATTGAATGGGCTCACCCAACCATCAGGAGAACGCACATGAACTGGGACCGCATCGAAGGCCAATGGAAGCAGATCAAGGGCCAGGTCACTGAACAGTGGGGCAAGCTGACCGACGACGATTTGGAGGTCGTCGACGGCAAGCGTGAACAACTTTCGGGCAAGATTCAGCAGCGCTACGGCGTGATGAAGGACGAGGCCGACCGCCAGATCACGGCCTGGGAAGCGCGCGCCGACGAGCGCTGGTTCACCGATGGCGGCAGCGCCACGAACGAGGTATCCAAGCGCTGATCTGCACTTCGGGCGGCGGAGCTGGGTCCGCCCGCAGCGGGCATACTTCACCGGCCATGACCATCGTCAAGACCTTCATCGTAGAAGACAACGCGGTCATCCGCGACAAGCTGATTTCGGCGCTTGAAGAAATGGCCGCAATACAGGTCGTGGGTTTTGCAGCCAACGAGGCCGAAGCGCTGAACTGGCTGCTGCCAGGGCCCAGGCGTTGCGACTTGGTCATCATCGACATCTTCCTGCGCCAGGGCTCGGGTCTGGGCGTGCTGCGTGCGCTGGCCGATAGCGGGCTGCCGGTGCACCGCGTCGTGTTGACGAACTACGCCACCGCTGACATGCGTCGCCGCTGCAGCGAACTGGGCGCCCACCGGGTATTCGACAAGAGCCATGAGCTGGATGGACTGATCGACTACTGCGGGCAACTTGCCGATGGCACTGCCACTGCCGCCGGCGCGCTGGCTTGACCGGCTGACGCTGTCGATTGCGCTGGCCTGCGCCATTGCCGCGCTGGTGCTGGTCGTGGCCGAGACGTCTTTTAAGCGCGCTGCCGTTTCGCAGGCCAGCCTGGTTGAACGTGCGGAAACCCGAAGCGCCATCCAGACCCTGATACGCCGCCTGCTGGACTCTGAAACAGCGCAGCGGGGCTACTTGCTGACGGGCCGCGCTGACTATCTGCAGCCCTTCAAGGACGCACAGGCCGACATCGGCCGGGCCTTGGACCTGCTCGACAGCCGCCAACCCGGAGACCCGGTTTGGGCCAGCTCGGTCAGCGACCTGCGGCAGCGGACGCTGGAAAAGCTGTCGGAAGTGAACGAGACGATCTTGCTCTTCGACGGCGGCCAGCACGAAGCCTGGCGCAACCTGATGCTGACCGATATCGGCCGCGAGAAGATGGAAGCCGCCCGCCATGCCGCCGAAACGTTGCTGGCAGCCGAAGACCGGCGCGTCAGTGCCGCCAGCCAGGCCATCGACAAGACCCTGGGCGAAGGCCGCTTGGGTGTGCGTGTGCTGACGGGCTTGAGCCTTCTGGCGCTGATTTTCTTTTTTCGCAACAGCGCGGCGCTGTACCGCGCGCAGCGCCGGCACGCGCGCGAACTGGTTGCCGAGCGTGACCGGCTCGAAACCGAAGTGCGCCAGCGCACAGCTGAACTGACCGAACTGGCCCGGCACCTGCAAACTGCACGCGAAGACGAACGGGCGCACCTGGCGCGCGAACTGCACGACGAACTGGGCGCCTTGCTGACGGCTGCAAAATTCGACCTGGCGCGCCTGAAGCGCGTCCTGGGCGCGGGGCAGTCACCCGAACTGCTGGAAAGGCTGAAGCAGTTGAACGGCAGCATTGACCAGGGCATCTCCCTCAAGCGCCGCATCATCGAAGACCTTCGGCCATCGGCGCTGAGCAACCTGGGCCTGAAGGCCGCGCTGGAAATTCTGGCGCGTGAGTTCGAAGAACGCTCAGGCCTGGCTGTGCATGTTGCTGTGGACGATGTGCGTTTACCGGCTGAAGTGCAACTGGTTGTCTATCGGGTAGTGCAAGAGTCGTTCACGAATGCCGCCAAACACGCCCTGGCCAGCAGCCTGCAGTTGAAGCTGATGCACGAAGGTGCACAGGTTTATTTGAGCGTTTCCGACGACGGCCGCGGCCTCTATGCGGGATCAACCGCGAAAGCGGCAATCGGTGCGCACGGCATGGCAGGCATGCGCTTCCGCGTTGAGTCGGTAGGCGGCACGATGGTTATCACCAGCCCGCCTGGCCAGGGCACGCGCATCGACGTGCGTTTGCCGCAGTCCAGTGCGTAAAACAAGTAGTGCGCGTCGTGTACTTGAAGCGCTTGATGCGCGTGCTGCACGTATGACGCGCAGCACGCGAAGCAAGCAGGTCAGTTGCGGATGATGATGTCGTTGCGCACGGTCTTCACGCCCGAGGTGCTGCGGGCCAGAGTTTCGGCCGTGTTGCGTTCCTCAGAGTTCTTCGCAAAGCCCGACAACTGCACTGTGCCCTTCAGCGTTTCGACGCTGATGGCTGCTGCGCTGACGACAGGGCTTTCCGCGAGCTTGGCTTTCACACGCGTGGTCAGCGTCGCGTCGTCGATGTAGGAGCCTACGGGCTGTTGGTCACGGACGACGGCACAGCCGGTGGCGGTGACGAGCAGCGTGGCGCTGGCAAGGGCAAGAATCAGGGGACGGATGTTATTCATGATGGGGCTCCTGCTGTCATGAGTTGTTAGACATGCTCATGATCTGGCGCCCACCCGTGTTCGGGCATCGGCCTCCGCCGTGACTGGCTGTCAGACAGCGCTGACAGCCATCACCCGTGGCAGCGCCTTGCCAGTGGCCAGCACTTGCGCCAGTTGCTGCAGGCTTTCCAGGTTGTGCGCGGGCAGGAAGCGGTCGACGTTGGGCAGCATGGCGCGAATGCCCGCTGCGCGCGGCTGAAAGGCGTCGAAGCGCAAGAGTGGATTCAACCAAATCAGTTGCCGGCAGCTCTTGTGCAGACGTTCCATCTCGAAGCGCAGCTTGTCGCAGCGCGGGTCTTCAGCGCCGCCGTGTTCCAGGCCGTCGCTGATCAAAAGCACGGTGCAGCGCCCGCCGGCCACGCGGCGCGCCCAGTGCTGGTTGAAGTCGTGCAGGCATTGCGTGATGCGCGTGCCGCCGCTCCAGTCTTGCACTTCGCGCACCACGCGGGCGACGGCGATGTCGGGGTCGCGCTGGCGCAGTGCGCGTGTGGTGCGCGTCAGCCGCGTGCCGAAGACGAAGCTTTCCACGCGCACGTCGGCATGTCCCACGGCATGTGTGAAGTGCAGCAGCATGCGTGAATAGCGGCTCATGCTGCCCGAGATGTCGGCCAGCACCACCAGGGGCGCGGGCTTCTGGGCCTGACGCCGCCAGCGCAGCAGGGGCAGGTCGCCGCCCTTGCGCGCCATGGCGCGCAAGGTGGCGCGGCCGTCGATGCGCGCGCCGCCGCCGGGGCCGGGCGCGGCTTCGCTGCGGCGCGTGGCCAAGGGCGCGAAGAGCGCGCCCATCTGGCGCAGCAAGGCTTGTGCGGCGCGCCATTCGTCGGTCGTCATGGTTTCGAAGTCGGCCTTCTGCAGCAGTTCGCGTTCGCTCCAGGTCAGCGTGGCATCGACCTCGATCTTTTCTGGCGGCGGCGGCGGGTTCGGTGCACCCGGCAGATGCGGGAACAGCGCTTCGCCCAGGCGGCGGTTTTCGGGCGGCGCGCCGGCTTCTGTCTTGGCCTGCACGCGCGGCAACAGCATCGCCATCATGCGGCCGGCGATGTCGGGGTCGCGCCAGTAGATGTTGAAAGCCTGCTCGAAGAGTTCGCGGTGTTCCACGCGGTCCACCAGGCAGGCGGCCAGCGTGTCATGGAAGTCTTGCCTGCTCTCCAGCCCTGCCACCTGCAGCGCTTGCAAGGCCAGCTGGATGCGGTCGGTGGGCACGGGCATGCCGGCGTTGCGCAGCACGCGCCCGAAGTGCATGACGTTGGCGGCCAGGTGGGCTGGCGTCGTGCCTTCGGCCGGGGTCATCCGGGCGTGCTGGAGCGCCTGAAGCGCCAACCCAGTGCGGCCAGGCCCGCAGCCAGCAGTGCGGTTGTGGCGGGTTCAGGCACCGGCGAGTAATTGATGTAGGTTCGCGAATTGCGCTGGATGTTTCCGGCCGTGAAGGCCGCGTT
>JBBQAW010000311.1:0-5064 GCA_038316815.1 Burkholderiales bacterium | reverse complement strand
ATTGATCTGGCGCACCACGTCTTCCACGCTGGCTGCGGCGCCTTTGCCCTTCTGGCCTTGCCCCCAGCGCACCACGTGCAGCACGGGGCCGAAGATTTCTTCTTTCAGGTCTGCGATGGCTGGCAGTTCGAAGGCGATGGGTGCTACCAGGTGCGGGAATCCGGACCGCACCGTCGTCTCGCCCAGCAGCTTGGCCGTGCCACGCAGGCGCGTGATGTGGGCCTGGATGCCGGTGAAAGCTTCGGTGTCGATGACCGGGCCAACGTCGGTGGCCAGGTCTGCCGGGTCGCCGACGTTCAATTCAGTCAGCGCCCCGCGCAGCATCTCGATCACGCCTTCGGCAATGCCCTCGTGCACGCACAGCAGGCGCAGCGCGCTGCAGCGCTGGCCGGCGCTGCGGAAGGCGCTTTGCACGACGGCGTCGACCACCTGTTCCGGCAGGGCCGTGCTGTCCACCACCATCGCGTTCAGGCCGCCGGTCTCCGCAATCAAGGGAACGATCGGGCCGTCTTTCATCGCCAGCGTGCGGTTGATGGTGCGCGCCACGGCCGTGCTGCCGGTGAAGCACACGCCTGCGGTGCGCGCGTCGGCCACCAGGGCCGCGCCGACGGTTTCGCCCAGGCCGTGCAGCCAGGCCACGGCGTCTTGCGGCACGCCCATCTCGTGCAGCAGCGCGACGAAGCGGCGCGCCACGACGGGCGTTTGTTCTGCCGGCTTGGCAGCCACGGTGTTGCCGGCCACCAGCGCGGCCACCACTTGCCCGGCGAAGATGGCAAGCGGGAAATTCCACGGGCTGATGCAGACGAAGACGCCGCGGCCGTGCAGACGCAGCACGTTGCTTTCGCCGGTGGGGCCGGGCAGATGCTGGTCCATCAGCCGGGCTTCCGCCTGGTCGGCGTAATAGCGGCAGAAGTCGACCGCTTCGCGCACTTCGGCAATGCAGTCGCCCAGGGTCTTGTGCGCTTCTTTCACGAGCAGGGCACAGAACTCGGGCAGGCGCGCGTCCAGCGCGTCGGCCGCCTTGCGCAGTAGCGCGGTTCGCTCGGTCAGCGGGCGTGCCGACCAGGCGTCGAAGCCGGCGTGCAGCCGCGCCATCGCCGCGCTGGCATCGGCCGCGCTGGCCATCTGCACAGCTTCAACGCGCACTTGCGCCAGCGCGGCGTCCAGCTGGGCGCGCATGGCCAGCACGGCCAGGTCAACGCCAGTGGCGTTGAGGCGCTGCGGGCCGTACAGCTGCGGGGGCAGTGGCAGGGCTGTATCAGGCCGCAGCTGCAGCGGCGATGCCAGCAGCTGTTCAGCGCTGACGTGTTCGTCCGCCAGTTGGTGCACGAAGGACGAGTTGGCGCCGTTTTCCAGCAGCCGGCGCACCAGATAGGCCAGCAGGTCGCGGTGTTCGCCGACAGGTGCGTAAATGCGGCAGGGGATGCGGCCGTCCTTCAATACTTCTCGGTAAACACCTTCGCCCATGCCGTGCAGGCGCTGCATTTCGAAAGGCGCGTTCGCCTTGTGCGCCAGCTGCACGATGGCCGCCACGGTGCCGGCGTTGTGGGTGGCGAACTGCGGGTAGATGACGGCCTGGTGGTCGAACAGCCGCGCGGCGCAGGCGAGATAACTGATGTCGGTGTGGTGCTTGTGCGTGAACACCGGGTAGGCCGGCAAGCCGGCTTCCTGGGCACGCTTGATCTCGCCGTCCCAATAGGCGCCCTTGACCAGTCGCACCATGAACTTCAAGCCATGGCGCTTGGCGATGGCCTCCACTTCGTCGATGACGGCCAACGCCCGCGTCTGGTAGCTCTGCACCGCCAGGCCGAAGCCCTGCCATTGCGGGTGGCGCGCTGCGATGTCGGCGGCCAGGGCCTCAAAGACGTCCAGCGACAGTTCCAGCCGGTCGGTTTCCTCGGCGTCGATGGTCAGGTTGGTGTTCGCTGCCGCGGCCAGGTCCACCAGGCCGGCCACGCGCGGCAGCAGCGTGGCGAATACGCGATCACGCTGGGTGTCTTCATAGCGGCTGAAGAGCGCACTGAGCTTGATCGAGATGCCGTCCCCGGACTGCGGGCCCCCACGCTCACTGCGTTCGCTGCCCCCCGAGGGGGCGCGTTCTTGCCCGGGAGACCCGTGCAAGAACCGGCTCTGGCCGGCAGCGATGGCCGCGATGGCATGGCTGTAGCTGGCCAGGTATCGCTCGGCATCGCGTTCAGTGCGCGCGCCTTCGCCCAGCATGTCGTAACTGAAGCGCAGTTGTGCCAGGCTCTTCTTCTGGCTGGCCGCCTCAACCATCGCTTCTTCGATACTGCGGCCCAGCACGAACTGCCGGCCCAGCAGCTGGATGGCGCGCACCGTGGCCGCCACTACCGTGCGTGAGCCTAGGCGCTGCAACAGGCCGGGTGGGTTGGCGCTGTCGGGCAGAAATCTTTTACTCAAGGCAATGGCGCTGGCCGACAGGTTCGCCAGCATCTTGTGCGGGCTGCCTTCGCTGGCTTCGTCGAAATCAGCCCGGCCCAGCTGGTCGGCCGTCAGCGCGATGGCGGTTTCGGCGTCGGGCACGCGCAGCAGCGCTTCGGCCAGCCGCATCAGGGCCAGGCCTTCGGCACTGCTGATGGGGTATTCGCGCAACAGCGATTCCATGGCCCAGAACGGCGCTGGCTGCGCCCGCACAGCGTTCACCCAGGGGCTGGCAGCGCTGACTACGCCGGGCCAGTCCAGCCGGCCCTGAAGCGCCGCCAGGGAAGCGGCCACTGCCTCGGATTCGGGGCGGTACGGAAAGGGCAGACGGGCGCTGGGGGCAGGGGCGGTGAAACCAGGCATGAGGTGCTTTCGTGAGAGAGTCAGCGATTTGTTTTCGCACAGATCGGCAGCTTAGGCTCCGTGCAACCGCAGCGGATTCGGAAAAACGGCCCGGTCACGGAGAATCATCCGGCATGGACACAGAAGACACCAGCCCCCGCGGCCAGCACAGGGTCGACAAGATCGACCTGCGCATCCTGCGCGTGCTGCAGGCCGATGGCCGCATCAGCAACCTCAAGCTGGCAGAGGAAGTGCACCTGTCGCCCACCGCCGTGCTCGAGCGCGTGAAGCGGCTCACGCGCGAGGGCTACATCCTGGGCTACGAAGCCCGGCTGAACCCTGCCAAGCTGGGCGCGGGGCTGCTGGTGTTCGTCGAAATATTGCTCGACCGTACCGTTCACGACGTGATGGACACCTTCAAGGCCGCGGTGCAGGTGCGCCCGGAGATTCTGGAAGCGCACCTGGTGGCCGGCGGCTTCGACTACCTTTTGAAAACACGGGTTGCCGACATGGCCGCCTACCGCGAATTCATCGGCAGCGTGATCTGGACCTTGCCGGGCGTGCGCGAGACGCGCACCTACGCGGTGATGGAGGAAGTGAAGAGCACCGCCTTGCTGCCCGTGTAGCTGCGCGCGTGGCGGTGGCGCGCCAGAAATTGTGGGGACAACGCGGGCCACGCCAGTTCAGTGCACCGCCGCCGAAGGGCCGCGGCGCATCCATTCGGTGGCCTGGGCCAGGTTCAGCGGTGTGCCCAGGTGGATGCCTTGGCCGAATGCACAGCCCCTGTCGCGATGTCGCGCAGCTGGCTCAGCTGATCGGCCGATTCGCTGCCTTCGGCCACCACCGACCTGCCCAGCGCCGCGACCAGCTGAACGATGGCCCGCACGACCGCCGCTTCGTCTGCCCTGGCGCAGTTGGCCGACGAAGCTGGCATCGATCTTCAGGCTCCCGACGGGGAGCCTGGACGGGTGGCTGATTGACGAATAGCCGGTTCTGAAGTCGTCCGCCGCCAGGCATACGCCCAGGCACACGCCCAGACACACGCCCAGGCGTTTCAGGGCCGCGAGCGTTTCAGATGCCCCGCCAACCTGCGACATCAGAATGCCTTCGGTCAGCGCCACAGGGCAGGTCAGGCCGCTGTCTTCAGTCACCGCCAGGAAGCTGGCCGGCCTCTGCTGGCCCTGGGTGGGGTGGTTCCATGTCGGCGACAGGTTCGATCGTTCGTCACCCGCTTTTACAGCTTTTACGAAGCTCTAAAGGTGCCCGCCGCCCCGGCCCCCGGGTGCGCAAACATTCTGGGAACACTGGGGGTTCGGCAAGCGGCGGGCTTCAGTGCAGCGTCGGGGCGGGCTGGGTTCGGGCGCCGAAGCCAGGGCTTCGAAGCCGCGGATGCTGCCGGTGTTCAGGTCGTACAGCGGCTGGTAGGCCACCCGCGGCTGACTTGCAGCACGGCGCCGTCGAAGCCGAGCAGGGCCATGCCGATGCAGGCGTGCGTGAAGGCGCTGTGGAAACGGCGTTCGCTGGCCTTGAGTTCGCGCCCATGGCGCAAGGCCAGTTCGGCTTCGCGACCGACAGCTTCGGCATTGGCGCGGCGCACGGTTTCAGCCACTTCCTGTTGGCGGAAGAAGTAGTGCAGCGTGGCCAGCAGCATGGCCATCAGCGGCGCCGTTGCCATCAGCACGCCCAAGGCCTGACTGGTTGCTGGTCCAGCGCTTGGATGCACCGCCAGGAACCGACTGCCGCTTCACCTGCCGCGGCCGGCAGGGCCACCTGGGCGGGCCGTGCATCTGCAGCAGCAGGAAGATGGAAGACCTCGTCGGCCGTGAACGCGTGCGTCGAATCCGACACCCGCACCGGAAACACGTCGGCGGCGGGGCGGTTGCAGTCGGGCATCAGGGGCGCCTGCAGCCGCCCGAACCAGCTTGTGGTTCGGGCGAAGATGGCTTTAGCCGCGGCTGCCGAAGATGGCCGAACCCACGCGCACCACGGTGGCGCCTTCGGCAATGGCGGCTTCGAGGTCGGCGCTCATGCCCATCGACAGGGTGTCCAGCGCCAGATCATGGGCGTTCAGTGTCTGCAGCAGTTCGCGCAAGGCCTGGTGCGGCGCGCGCTGGGCCGTGGGGTCGCTGGCGGGTTCGGGAATGGACATCAGCCCGCGCAGGCGCACGCGTTCGTTCGGCAATGCCGCCACGGCCAGGGCCAGCGCCAGGGTGTCTTGCGGCAAGACGCCGCTCTTGCTGGCTTCGCCACTGATGTTGACCTGCAGGCACAGATTCAGCG
>JBBQAW010000310.1:0-5092 GCA_038316815.1 Burkholderiales bacterium | reverse complement strand
ATCTGGACGGTGAACACCGCCGCGGACGCCAACCGGCTTTGGGACCTGGGCGTCACCGGTGTGATCAGCGACGATCCCGCCACCGTCCTTGCGGCGCGAGCAGAACGTCGCGCTGGCTGACGGGCGCGGCTTCAGTTCCGGACGGCGACCCGGCATATGTGCGTGGCGAAACGATCGCGAACCTGTTCTTCGAGGCGTCGACGCGTACACGAGTGAGCTTCGAGTTTGCCGAGAAGCGCACGTCGGCCGATGCGGTCAACGTCGCGATCGGCAACTCGTCGGTGAGCAAGGCCGAGACGCTGGTGGACACCGCACGCTTCGCGACGTGGCAACCCAGCCCGACAGACCGGGCAGTTTCGCGCGGACTGAACTCGGCTCGGGTGTTCGGTCTTGGCACTTGCGTCTGAGGCGGGATCACATCAGACCAGGTGCGGAGGTCGTCCCCCGGCCGAGCCACTTCCTTGTTTACCGCTTTGAACCGGCCCTGATCGTGGTCGGTCGCGTACTGGACGACGCCATGGAATTGGCGCAGCCGTCGGGACGCCTTGGTCGACCGTTCGATCTCAGCAAGCTCCAGCGCGCAGCGGCCAATCGGGCGTCCGGTGAGCTGTCTGTCGCGGACAACGTCCCTGTGACCTTGGCCCAGGGGCTGGAGCTGGCGATATCGAGCCAAGCGCGGAATTGGCCACAGTGCCCATCGGCAGCAGCTCGCCGTTGGTGTTCCGCATCGTCATCGGCCGTGAATGCAGATGACGGTTGGCGTGGCCGGTGGTGATCTTGGCGCCAGCTCCATCTTGCCGTTGTCATGCGTCCTGGACCCGAACGTCGAAGCGGTCGAGCATCATGACCTTGCTCCAGACCTTGACGAAGTCGTTCACGAACCGGGCATGGCCATCGCTGGCGGCGTACACCTCGGACACGGCGCGAAGTTGGCTGTTGGCACCGAAGATCAGGTCGCTTCGCGTCGCCCTGAACCGCGGTTGGCCATTGGCACGGTCGCTGAGCGAAAAAGTCATGCCTTTTTCGTCCAACTTCTTCCATTCATAGTCCATGCTCGTCAGCACAGTGAAGAAATCGTTGGAGAGCACGCCGACCCGATCGGTAAAGACGCCGTCAGCCGAGCCATCGTGGTTCGCGCCCAATACCCTCAAGCCGCCGACCAGCGCGACCCATTCGGGCACGGTGAGTGCCATCAATTGCGCCTTGTCGAGGAACATTTCCTCAGGGGCAACATCCAGGGCAATTTGTTCGAACTGGTCGTCGACGTAATTGCGGAATCCGTCGGCCACCGGCCTCAACCAGTTGAACATCTCGATATCGGTCAGCGCCTGCGTCGTGTCGCGCCGACCCGCAGTGAACGGTGACGAAACCTGCACACCCGCCTCGGCCGCCGCCTTGTCGATCGCAGCAGTTCCGCCCAGCACGATGAGGTCGGCCAGCGTGACCCGGGTGTTACCGAGCTGCTGGCTATTGAAGCCGTCCATGACCCCGCGTAAAGCCACGATCACCGGGACGGTGCGCCGATTGACGGCCCAATCCTTCTGCGGCGCGAGCGCGAGGCGGCCCCCGTTGGCGCCGCCGCGCTTGTCGCTGTTGCGGTAGGTGGCGGCCGCCGAAAAGGCGGTGAAGACCAGATCAGATACCGACATGCCCGAAGCCATGATTGACTGCTTGAGCCCAGCGATGTCTTCCTCGCTGATCGCGTCGTGGTCGCGGAGCGGAATCGGGTCCTGCCACAGCAGGTCGTTGTCATTGCGCTTTTCCGGGCCAAGGTAGCGTTCGCGCGGGCCCATGTCGCGGTGCGTGAGCTTGTACCAGGCCTTGGAAAACGCCTGCGTGAAAGCGTCGAAATCATTCAGGAATTTCTCGCAGACGGCCCGATACGCCGGGTCGACCTTAAGCGCGATATCGCTGGTCATCATCATCAGTGGATTCATTTGCCCGGCAAGGTGCGCGTCCGGTGTCTTGGGCGCATTGGCATCGACGGGGGTCCATTGCAGCGCGCCGGCCGGGCTCCTCGTCTGCTGCCACTCGAACTTGAACAGGTTTTCCAGATAGCTGTTGTCCCATTGGGTCGGGTTGGGTGTCCAGCTGCCCTCGATGCCATTGGTCATCGTGTATTCGGCAAAACCGCTGCCTTCCAGGTTTTGCCAGCCGAGACCCATCGCCTCCATCGGAGCGATCTCTGGCGGCGGTCCGACCTCTTTGGCAGAGACCATCCCGTGGCTCTTGCCGAAGGCATGGCCGCCTGCGATCAGTGCAACCGTTTCCTCGTCATTCATCGCCATGCGGGTGAAGGTGATGCGAATGTCGCGCGCCGATCCCATCGGGTCGCCGTTTGCATACGGCCCCTCCGGGTTCACGTAGATCAGCGACTGGTGCGATGCGGACAGGGGGTTTTCGAGGTCATAGTCGGCATCGCCGTTTTGCCCGCGCCAGCGCTTGTCACGCGTAACCATGCTGTCAGGGGACGACACCTGCTTCGGGTCCCAAACCTCAGGGCCCCAGTAGGTGCTGATGTCGGCCTCCCAGGCATCACGTCGACCACCACCGAAACCGTAGGTTGGGAACCCCATGCTCTCAAGCGCGCAATTGCCGGTCAAAACCATCAGGTCGGCCCATGACAGCGCGTTTCCGTATTTCTGCTTGATCGGCCAGAGCAAGCGGCGCGACTTGTCGGTATTGCCGTTGTCCCACCAGCTGCTGATCGGTGCGAACCGCTGCAATGCTTCGCCCGCACCGCCGCGGCCATCGGCAATGCGATAGGTGCCGGCAGCGTGCCATGCCATGCGAATCATTTGCGGGCCGTAGTGGCCATAGTCGGACGGCCACCACGCGACGGACGAGGTCATGAAGGCTTTGAGATCGCTCTTCAGCGCTGCGAAGTCGATCTTGTTGAACGCCTCGGCATAGTCGAAGTCGTTGCACAACGGGTTGGCCTGCGGCCCGTTGTGGTGGAGCTGTTCCACCTTGAGTCGATCGGGATACCAGTCCGACAGGGCTGGCGGCGTGCCCGACACGCCGCCGACGCGGTCGCCGCCGAACGGGCATTGGCCGACCATCCGGAAGGATTGGGTGTTGGTCTTGTCGTCTTTGATGTCGAACACCGAAGTCCCCTTTTGAATTTGTTCTGAACAAGCGTTCTGGCAGACCAGAAAGACAGTCGCATCTCAGGCAACGCTGTCCTGCACATCACCCTCATCCGCCGCAGAGATGCCTGTCCAACGGCAACGCGCGAAGTATTTAGATGCACAGCGCGGCAAGTGGCCGCTGCAAGCGTGGGCGATCGAAGGCCGAATGCTTCGCGCTTTGGGCGTCGGGGTCTGTGCGCTGAAACACCGAGTTGCACCGAAGCCTGGGCCTGTCATGGCGCCGGTAGTGGCAGTGCCAAACCTGATGTGATTGGCGCCTCGGCCAGCTCAGGCTAGAGCCTTGGCGCGCCTCATGCCATGCGCCCCAGCGCCCAGCGTCCTGCCGCGGCTGCGGCGGCGGGGAGCGCCACGCCCCAGGCGATATCAACCAGGGCCAGGCGCACTGGCCAGGCCGCTGAGGTGGTGGGTGGCGTAGGCAAAGAAGCCGAGCAGCACGCCAGCCTACACCGCGCGCGAGCAGGATACGTCTGCCGCCGCTAGAAGGCCCTCTGACCATGCTGTAGGTGCAATGGCAAACAGCAACACGCCGACCGGATACAGCAGGTAGAAAGCACCGCCCGCCACCAAATTGGGTGGATCTGCCATCAAATGCCCGACGCCGTCGCGCTAGAAGGACTTGGCGACGAGTCCGAGCCAGACGACATCCAGCGCCAGCGTCACCACCGCGGTGGCACCATAGGCGGAGAGGTAGGTGCGCAAGTTGGTTTGAACCAGCGTCGATCGGTTGATAGAAGATGGCCGTCGATGCAGGTCGGCAGCGGCCGGTCTGTGGCCCTCAGCCCTTGGCCACGAAGCGGTCTGCTCGTGCTGCGGCCACCACACCCGGAACGTCAATCAGCAGCTTCTGAGCTGGAACGGCGCCGTTCAACCAGGTGTTCGGTAGAGAGAACCAGCGCGCGACTTCGTCGTCGCTCATCACTGCTGTCAGTTCAGATAACGCCGCTGCTGCGCCGTCGCGCACACACCCCTGGTCGAAGTCGAACTGAAAGAGGGGCAGCATCGGCCTTGCACGGCACGTGAAGGTGATCACATGCCGATCCACGATCCAGCGCGCAAGCACAGACAGGGGCTGCCTGACAGTGACCCGCAGACGCTCGGCCACCTCGTTCCCGTTGGCAACGCCGCCGTATGCCGAGTAGTCCGCCAGGCAATCGGCCCGGTGGTAACCACACTCGCAGCCAAGGCCGACTTTTTCAGCAAGCTCGTGTTTCTCACGCGACCGAGGCGCCATCCAGGCGCTGGTTCCGGGGCGTGCGTTGAGGTACGTGCTGATGATCGACATCGTGGACTCCTGTTTGCGTGGTCCTGTGGAATGCATGACGTGCCGCGCCAAGCACACTGGCCGTCGATGGGGCGCAGCGCAGCCTGCTGTGTCGCTCGCTTGAGAGGCGGTCCCGGGCGCAGGCATCAATCTTGGGTTTGCCTCACCCGGCCAGGGAAGAAGGCGTTGGTGCGCGCGACGTATTGGCGGTAGCCCGGACGCCGCTCAGTGATGTCGTGTTCCAGCAGCGCCACGCCCGAGACCTTCAGCAGCAGAACCGTCATCAGCACGGGCGAGGCAATCGCCCACCAGGCTTCCGTAGACAAGGCGATCAGGTAGATGCCCCACCACACGCAGAATTCACCGAAGTAGTTGGGGTGGCGGGAGGTACGCCACAGACCACGGTCCATGACCTGCCCTTGGTGGGCAGGGTCGGCTTTGAAACGGGCCAATTGCAGGTCGGCCACAGCTTCAAACGAGACGCCGAAAACAACCAAGAAAACGCCGAGGGTGTCGATCCAGTTCCACGGCTGCGGATTGATGACGGCGCCAAGCGCGGACAAGGAAACGACCCAAGCCAGCGCGGCCTGCAAGCCAAACACCAGCCCCAGGCTTTTCCAGCGGAAGTAAGGCTCGTTGCGAGCGCGCATGGCTTTGTAGCGGCGGTCCTCGGGCTCGC
>JBBQAW010000309.1:0-5100 GCA_038316815.1 Burkholderiales bacterium | reverse complement strand
TGCTGGACCAGCTGGCCCGCCGCGCCGCTGGGGTGCCGCTGGCCTATCTGACCGGCGAACGCGAGTTCTGCGGCCTGGTGCTGCAAGTCAGCCCGGACGTGCTGATTCCGCGCCCGGAAACCGAATTGCTCGTCGACTGGGCCTTGTCTTTGATGCCAGAAGAATCGACGGCCGAAGTTGCCGACCTGGGCACCGGCAGCGGCGCCATCGCCCTGGCACTGGCTGCACGCCGGCAGGGCCTGCGCATCACCGCCACCGACGCCAGCGCGGCTGCACTGACTGTGGCCGCGGCCAATGCCAGGCGCCTGGGCATCGGCATCGGCACCGCCCTGGGTCCGTGGTGGGCACCGCTGGCCGGGCGGCGCTTCGGCCTGGCGGTATCCAACCCGCCCTACGTGGCCGAAGGCGACCCGCATCTGCCGGCACTGGCCCACGAACCGCGCAGCGCGCTGACCGCCGGTGCTGACGGCCTGGACGATCTGCGTGCCATCGTTGCCGGCGCTGGCGCCCACCTGGCCGCTGGTGCATGGTTGCTGCTGGAGCACGGGCACAACCAGGGTCAGGCCGTGCATGCCCTGCTGGCGGCAGGGGGTTTCGAGGCGTTGCAGACCCGTCACGACCTGGCCGGCCTAGCGCGCTGCACCGGCGGCAGGCGTCCATTGATTTAAGGGCTGAAGCGTGCAGAAATGCCCCAGAGGCTGACACATTGGCAGCGGGTGGGCGCATGATGAGGTATCGGACCGCAGGGTCCTTCGCTCCAGGAGTTCAAGATGTCCGCTCCGTTGCCCCTTATCTTGCTGGCTGCTGCCGGCGCTTGCCTTTGCAGCGTCGCAGCGCAAGCCTCTGGCGGCCTGCTGCCCCCCGCCAACAACACCTTGTGGCCCAGCCTCAGCGCCCGCGTCACGATTCAGACGGCAGCGGTTTCGCCGCTGGCGATGGCGGGGCTGGCCGAACCAAGCCAGGGCCTGCGTGGTGGCGCGTTGCTGGGCGACTATGTCTTCGCGCAGCCCTCATTCGGCAGCTTTCGCGCCACCAGCGGCGTGGTCTTCGGAGCCCATGGCGGCGCGCTCACTCTGAGCGCCAGCGGCCTGGGGCCGGGGTCGCGTTTGGGCCTGGCGCACAGCCAGGGCGGCGCGCGCCCACTGGCGGCCCAGGCCGACGGTTGGCAAACATCGCCCTACCTGGGCCTGGGCTTCAGCAGCCCGCTGGGTGACAGCGGCTTCAGCCTGAGTGCTGACCTGGGCTGGGTGGCCGAAGCCACGGGCATCGGCATTCCTGGCGGACGGGCGCCACTGGGCGTGCAAGGCAGCGACAGCCAAGGCCGTGAACTGCGTCTGTCGCCGTTGCTGCAGTTCGGAATGCGCTATACGTTCTGATGGGCTTGGCGCTGGCCCGACTGGCCTGCGCGCCGGCTTGGCGCACAATCGCTGGCCCAGTCAACTGCCCTACAGGAAACGCCCCATGAGCCAGGCCGCAGACGTTCAGCAACGCATCGACGAACTCGTCAAACACAACCGCGTCATGCTTTTCATGAAGGGCACGTCTCAGTTCCCGATGTGCGGCTTTTCAGGCCGCGCCATCCAGCTTCTGAAGGCCTCTGGCGCGAACGAGATCAAGACCTTCAACGTGCTGGAAGACGAAGACGTGCGCCAGGGCATCAAGGACTACGCCCAGTGGCCCACGATCCCGCAGTTGTACGTCGACGGCGAATTCGTCGGCGGCTCGGACATCATGACGGAAATGTACGAGTCCGGAGAACTGAAGCAATTGCTGGTCAAGGCCTGAGTTTTGCAAGATCTGATGCCGGGCACGCTGGCTTGAAACCGCGTCTGGTTGTCGGCATCACGGGTGCCACGGGTGCGCTGTATGCCGTGAAACTGTTGCAGCGCGCGCGCGAACTGGGGGTCGAGACCCACCTCGTGGTCACACCTGCAGGCGTGTTGAACGTCCACCATGAAACCGGGCTGGACCGCCGGGCTGTCGAGGCCCTGGCCGACCATGCCTACGCCCCTGGCGACGTGGGCGCTTGTGTGGCTAGCGGCAGCTTCGACACCGCAGCCATGGTGGTGGCACCCTGCTCGATGAAGACACTGGCAGCCGTTGCACATGGCTTCGCCGACAACCTGCTGACGCGCGCCGCCGACGTAACGCTGAAAGAGCGCCGCCGCCTGGTGCTGATGGTGCGCGAGACGCCCTTCAACCTGGCCCACCTGCGCAACATGACCGCCGTCACCGAGATGGGCGGCATCATCTTTCCGCCTTTGCCGGCCTTCTATCACCGGCCCAGCAGCATTGACGAACTGGTGGCTGAAAGCGCGGAGAGGGTCTTGTCCCTGCTGGGTCTGCAGGGCGCCACGCCGAAGATCTGGAACGGGCTGTAGAGCCGGGCTGTGTGGCGGGCTGTCGCCCCGAGCTTCAGGCCAGCGCGATGTCCCACTGGCGTCTCGCGCCGTAAACCAGGTCCGGGTACTGAGCCTTGCCGCGGCTGCCGTTGTAGCGCCCCAGCGCCATGAACAGGTCGCCGCGTTCACGGTCAAGATAGTGGCGCAGGATGACGCAGCCAAAACGCAGGTTGGTCTGCAGATGGAACAGCCGGCGGTCGTCGCCGTCGCCAATCAGCCGCGCCCAGAAGGGCATCACCTGCATGTAGCCACGCGCGCCGGCGCTGCTGATGGCGTATTTGCGAAAGCCGCTCTCAACCTGGATGAGCCCCAGCACCAGTGCCGTTTCCAGACCGGCACGGCGGCTCTCGTACCAGACGGCTTCCAGGAATTCGATCCGCGTATGGTGGTCGGTCTTGCGGCGTTTCAGGCGGTCGCTGGCCTGGCCAAGCCAACGCAAGTAGGCCAGGCGCTGGTCCATGGTGTCGAAGCTGGGCTTGGGCGGGGCGGCGTCGGCTACCGAAGCCGACAGTGCCGAGCGCACGGCATTGGCCAGCGGTTCTTCAACCTGCGCCCCGGCAAACACCCGGCTCTGGCACAGCAGGCCCGGGGCAGCGGCCAGCAGCACCCGGCGCGATAGCTTCATGCCGTCAAGCGGCCTTTCAACAGCGCCGCCACTTCGGCCAGTGGCACCACGGCGGCTTCTGCATCGCGCCGGCCCTGCACCTCGACCGTGCCGGCCTTCATCCCGCGGTCGCTGATGACCACGCGCTGCGGAATGCCGATCAGTTCCCAGTCAGCGAACATCGCGCCCGGCCGCTCGCCGCGGTCGTCCAGCAGCACGTCGACACCGGCAGCGGCCAGTTCGTCGTGCAGGGCTTCTGCGGCGGCCTTCACGTCGGCGCTGCGGTCCATGCCGATCGGGCAGATGACAACCGCAAAAGGCGCCATCGCCAAGGGCCAGACGATGCCGCGTTCATCGAAGTTCTGTTCGATGGCAGCGCCCAGCAAACGCGTGACGCCGATGCCGTAGCAGCCCATCTCGAAAGGCTGAGGCTTGCCGTTTTCGTCCAGAAACTGCGCACCCATCGGTTCGCTGTACTTCTTGGTGCCGAGGTAGAACACATGGCCCACCTCGATGCCGCGCTGCAGGGCCAGCACGCCCTTTCCGTCGGGGCTGGGGTTGCCGGCCACGACGTTGCGGATGTCGGCCACCAGATCGGGTTCGGGCAGGTCGCGGCCCCAATTCACACCCGTGTAGTGGAAGTCGGCCTCGTTGGCACCGCAAACGAAGTCGGCCATGTCGGCCACGGTACGGTCGGCCACCACCTTGACAGGCTTCTTCAAATTGATGAGGCCCAAGTAGCCCGGCCTGCAGCCGAAGTGATCTTCTATCTCGGCCACGGTGGCGAAACGGAAGCCGCCCTTCAGGCCCGGCAGCTTGCCCGCCTTGATCTCGTTCAGGCTGTGGTCGCCACGCACCAGCAGCAACCAGACGGTGGTCTTCACCACTTCGCCGGCTTCGTTCAATTCTTCAGTCGCCAGCACCAGCGACTTCACGGTCTGCGCCAGCGGCAGGCCCAGGAAGGTGGCGACGTCTGCACAGGTGCTTTTGCCCGGGGTGGGCGTCTTAACAAGGGCCATGCCGGGCACGGCACGTTCGGGCAGCAGCGACACCGCCTCGGCCAGTTCGACGTTGGCCGCATACAGGCTGGTCGGGCAGTAGGCGATGGCGTCTTCGCCTGTATCGGCGATGACCTGAAATTCATGCGACGCGTCGCCGCCAATGGCGCCGGTGTCGGCGGCCACCGCCCGGTACTGCAGGCCCATGCGGTCGAAGATGGCCGTGTAGGCCTTGTACATGGTGTCGTAACTCTTCAGCGCCGAAGCCTTGTCGCGGTCGAAGGAATAAGCGTCCTTCATTGTGAATTCACGGCCGCGCATGACGCCGAAGCGCGGCCGGCGTTCGTCGCGAAACTTGGTCTGGATGTGATAAAAATTTCGCGGCAACTGCTTGTAGCTGCGCAGTTCCTGGCGCGCGATGTCGGTAATGACCTCTTCGCTGGTGGGCTGAATCACGAAGTCGCGGTCATGGCGGTCTTTCACGCGCAGCAATTCATCACCATACGCCTCAAAGCGGCCGGTCTCTCGCCACAGTTCGGCGGGTTGCACCACAGGCATCAGCAACTCGATGGCGCCGGCGCGGTTCATTTCTTCCCGGATGATGGCTTCGACCTTGCGAATGACGCGCAGGCCCAGCGGCATGTAGCTGTAGATACCCGCACTCAGGCGCTTGATCAGCCCGGCGCGCAGCATCAGGCGATGGCTGACGATTTCGGCGTCGGAAGGCGCTTCTTTGAGTGTGGAAATAAAGGTCTGGGAAGCTCTCATGTCGGCAGTCTTGCGCGCTCGGCGCCAGGGGTGGGGCACCGTGTACACCGTCTACCCCGTGCTTTTGGCGTGTTTTCGGCGTACTTTCGGCGTGTTTTCGGCGTGTTTTCGGCGTTCACTCGACGTATTCCCAGCCGAGGAGAGCGGCTTCGGGTTAGCGAGAATTCGCCGGCCACACCGCGCCGATGCAATAATGAATTTAGTCACAAATTCGAGGTCCGATTATGCTCGACCGGGAAGGCTTCAGGCCCAACGTCGGCATCGTCCTGCTCAACGCGCGCAACCAGGTCTTCTGGGGCAAGCGACTGCGCACTCATTCATGGCAGTT
>JBBQAW010000308.1:0-5101 GCA_038316815.1 Burkholderiales bacterium | reverse complement strand
CGGATTCTAGGAGCCGACTTGTGGCCTTGTTGGGTGAGCCTTGCTTGGCCCTGCCTGGCTGGCCATGGCGCCGCAGCGTGACAGGGTGGACCCTTCGCCCATGACAGGTTCACCCACGACAGCGCAGGCCTGCTAAGCTGTCTGGTGCTGGTTTCAAGCGCATGGTTTCAGGCGCATGCTTTGAAGCCCTTTCAAGACCCCAACCGGAGGCTTTCATGCCCGGACTGCTGCCCCACGTCGACCCCGACGGTCTGCTCGAATATTCTGTCGTCTACACCGACCGCGCGCTGAACCACATGGCCAAGCGTTTCCACGGCGTGATGCAAGACGTCTCGCGCACGCTGAAGCATGTCTATGCCGCGCGCTCGGCCATCGTGGTGCCCGGTAGCGGCACGTTTGGCATGGAAGCGGTGGCGCGGCAGTTTGCCGGTGGCAAGAAGGTGCTGGTGGTGCGCAATGGCTGGTTCAGCTACCGCTGGAGCCAGATCTTCGAGATGGCCGGCATCGCCAGCGAGATCACGGTGTTGAAGGCGCGCCGCCTGGCGCAAGTGTCGAAGTCACCGTTTGCGCCGGCCCCCATCGAAGAAGTGGTGGCCGCCATTCGTTCCGGCAAGCCCGATGTGGTGTTCGCCCCGCATGTGGAAACCTCGGCCGGCATGATGCTGCCCGACAGTTATTTGTCTGCCGTGGCCGCGGCCGTGCATGAACACGGCGGTCTGTTCGTGCTGGACTGCGTGGCGAGCGGCGCCATCTGGGTCGACATGGCGGCCACGGGTGTGGACGTCATCGTCACCGCACCGCAAAAGGGCTGGAGCAGCACACCCTGCGCCGGCCTGGTGATGTTGAGCGAACACGCGCGCGGCGTCCTCGAAACCACCAACAGCAGCAGCTTTTCGCTTGACCTGCGCAAGTGGCTGGCCATCATGGAAAGCCACGAGAAAGGCAGCACGGCCTACCACGCCACCTTGCCCACCGACGGCCTGGCCCAATTGCGCGACGTGATGCAGGAAACCGAGACCTTCGGTTTCGCCAACGCCCGCGCGGCCCAGCAAGAGCTGGGCGCACGCATACGCGCGCTGCTGGCTGGCAAGGGCATCGCCAGCGTGGCCGCACCGGGCTTCCAGGCGCCGGGCGTAGTGGTCAGCTACACCGACCACGCCGACTGGGCCAACACCCAGGCTTTCGCTGCGCAGGGCCTGCAAATCGCTGCCGGCGTGCCCCTGGCCTGCGACGAACCGGCCGATTACCGCGCCTTCCGCATCGGCCTGTTCGGGCTGGACAAGCTGAAGAACGTGGACCGCACGGTGGCCAGCTTCGAGCGCGCGCTGAACGCATTGCTCTGACATCGCTTACGGGGCTTGTTCAAAGCTCGGTGCGCAGGCGCCATATCTCGGGAAACAGAACCACGTCCAGCATCTTGCGCAGGTAACTGACGCCGCCTGTGCCGCCCGTGCCGCGTTTGAAGCCAATGACGCGTTCCACGGTCGTCACATGCCGAAAGCGCCACAGCCGGAAGGCGTCTTCCAGGTCGGTCAATTCTTCGCCCAGCTGGTAAAGGTCCCAGTAGGTTTCTGGTGCCCGGTAGACCTGCAGCCAGGCGGCTTCAACGGCATCGTTGGCCACATAAGGCTGGGTCCAGTCGCGTTGCGTATGGCTGGCCGGCACGTGCAGACCGCGGCGGGCCAGCAAGCGCAGTGCTTCGTCGTACAGCGACGGCAACTGGTACGACCCTTGCACATGCGCCAGCAAGTCGGGGCGGTGCGCATGGGGCTTGAGCATCAGCGCGTTCTTGTTGCCCAGACTGAATTCGATGCATCGGTACTGCCAGCTTTGAAAGCCGCTGCTGTTGGCCAGATAGGCGCGAACGGCGCTGTATTCGGGCGGTGTCATGGTGGCCAGCACATCCCAGGCGTGGACCAGTTGTTCCATGATTTTCGAAACGCGGGCCAGCATCTTGAACGCCACCTGCAGCTTGTCGCTAGCGACCGCGTCCATCGCGGCGCGCAGTTCATGCAGCAGCAGCTTCATCCACAGTTCGCTGGTTTGATGCTGCACGATGAACAGCATCTCGTCGTGCGCCGGGCTCAGCGGCTTTTGCGCGTTCAGAATGGCGTCCAGCTGCAGGTAGTCGCCATAGCTCATGCTGGCGCTGAAGTCGAGTTGCGCGCCGTCGGGGTTGCTTGGGCCTTCGCCGTGAACAGGGCATCCGCTCATGGTGGAGTCCTTCAGGTCACGGCCTGGCGGCGGTTGAATTCGGGCCGCTGCCATTCGCCGCTGGCCAGCACGGCGTGCAGGTGTTCGGCAGCGTCCCAGGCGTCGACGAAGCGCAGGTACAGCGGCGTGAATCCGAAGCGCAGGATGTCCATCGCACGGGTGCGGTGCGATTTATCCGTCGCGCCCAAGTTGTGCGATTTCTCGCCCGCGCGGAAGTCGCCAATCACGCCGCGGGCGATCAGGGCCTGCATCACCGGGTAGCCGATCTCGTCGTGCGCAAAACAGACCTGGCTGCCGCGCTGTGCGTCGTCCTGCGGCGAAATTAGCTGCAGCTGTGGGCAGGTGGCAGCCACTCGTTCAGCGAACAGCCGTGTCAGCGCCAGCGACTTGCGTCGCAACGCGTTCATGCCACCCAGGCTGGCAGCGGCCAGCACGGTGTCCACACCGCATTCCAGCGCTGCCATCGACAGCACTGGCGGCGTACCGCACAAGTAGCGCGCAATGCCTTCGGCTGGTTGGTAGCCGGGCGTGAATGCGAACGGCGCGGCGTGTCCCATCCAGCCTGCCAGCGGCTGCCAGAAGCGGCTGGCGTGGCGCGGGTGGGCCCACACGAACGCCGGCGCACCGGGGCCGCCGTTCAGGTATTTGTAGCCGCAGCCGATGGCAAAGTCGGCGCCGTCTTGCGCCAGTTGTACGGGCACCGCACCGGCGCTGTGGGCCAGGTCCCAGATGGCCAATGCGCCTGCATCGTGCGCGGCCTTCGTCAACGCCGCCATGTCGTGCATATGGCCGCTGCGGTAGTTCACATGCGTGAGCATCAGCACGGCGGTTTGTTCGTTCAACAGGCCGTGCAGTTCGTCGGTCTCAGCCAGCTTGAGCTCAAAACCCTGTTCTTTTGCCAGCGCTTGTGCGATGTAAAGGTCGGTTGGAAAGTTGCTGCGTTCGCTGAGGATGATCTTGCGCCCGGGGGCATCGGCCTTGACCATGGAAAGCGCTGCACTGAGCACCTTGAACAGGTTGACACTGGTTGAATCAGCCACCACCAGTTCGCCTTCGCCCACGCCCACCAGGCTTGCGATCTTGTTGCCCAGGCGCAAGGGCATGTCGATCCAGCCAGCGTTGTTCCAGCTTCTGATCAGGCCTTCACCCCATTCCTGCGTCACCACCTGCTGCACCCGCGCAGCCGTTGTCTTGGGCAGCACGCCCAATGAATTGCCGTCCAGATAGATCAACCCTTTGGGCAGCACGAACTGTTCGCGCAAGGGTGCCAGCAGGTCGGCTGCGTCCAGTGCTTGGGCTTGTTCTCTGGTCATTCGATTCGTTCCTGTTAGGTGACTGTTGTCGGCCCTTTGCGGACCTTCGTTCCTCGTCTGTTGCAGACGTTCGGCGCTGACCCTTCGGGATGTCTCCGTTGTCCCTTGGCTACGTCAGCCGGGTGGCCCCCTCCGCTCATGTCCCCCGCCGCCGGCCTGCGGCCGACGGCTCCTCCTTTACTTCGCTGCGGGGGCCACCCGACTGCCGCAGCCCGCAACCATCTTGGCGTGCGACGGTGGCGTGCAATCATGTGTGCTGCAAAGGTGGGCTTGGCTTGGATGCGGCGCGCACGAGAGGCGCCGAGAAGCGCAGGGCCCGCGGCCTCGCGCGCAGCGCGAGTTGTGAACTGACTCATCGCGGGTGTTTGAGCGCAGAGAGCGAAGCGAACGAAGCGAGTTCTGCGGCGGGGCCGCGGGAACGAGCATCGCAGGGAAGTCGGCGCAACGCGCCGACCGCCGAACATAAGCGCCGCAGCCAAGCCAAGCCCGCCTTTGCATGGGGACCAAGCCAGCAAGCGAAAAACATTGAACGGACAGACGAACGAACGACCGTCCGCAAAGGGCCGATAGCTGCCCCACAACCCGCACCCGACACCTTATCCGAATGGTCCACCGCCTCGCCTAGCAGGCCGCCCGACCTGGCCCTCGTGCTCGGTGTCCTATGGTCTTGCTACCGGCTTCGAGGGCAAGCTGATGGATGCCAGGACCCTGCGCTACTACTGCGACTTGATCCTCTGGCGCGGGGGCGAGGCGCTTCCGCAGGACATGGTCAAGGACTTCCTGGGGCGTGGGCCGCGTCCGGATTCTTTCTTCAAGGAATCATCGGGCGGCGTTGATGCAATCAGGCGCGGGCTGACGGGACCGGCGGGTTGCGACAATGCCTGAATGACTGATCTTTTCTCCTTTCCCCCTGCTCCCCCGCCTTCTGGCCCTGACGCTTCCGACGCCCTGCCTCTGGCCGACTACGCCGAGCGCGCCTATCTCGAATACGCCCTGTCCGTCGTCAAGGGCCGGGCCTTGCCCGATGTCTGCGACGGCAACAAGCCGGTGCAGCGGCGCATCCTGTATGCCATGCACCGCATGGGGCTGGCTTTCACGACGGCCGGCGGGCCGCGCCCCGTCAAGAGCGCCCGCGTGGTGGGCGATGTGCTGGGCCGCTACCACCCGCATGGCGACACCGCTGCCTATGACGCGCTGGTGCGCATGGCGCAAGATTTCTCGCAGCGCTACCCGCTGATCGACGGCCAGGGCAACTTCGGCAGCCGCGACGGTGATGGCGCTGCGGCCATGCGCTACACCGAGGCGCGGCTGTCGCCGATCGCGCGGCTGATGCTGGACGAGATTGACGAAGGCACGGTCGACTTCCAGCCCAATTACGACGGCAGTACCGAAGAACCGAAACAACTGCCCGCGCGCTTGCCCTTCGTGCTGCTGAACGGCGCCAGCGGCATTGCGGTAGGCCTGGCGACCGAGATTCCCAGCCACAACCTGCGTGAAGTGGCGGCGGCGGCGGTGGCGCTGCTAAAAAACGACGCGTTGAGCGACGACGAACTCTTCGCCCTGCTGCCCGCGCC
>JBBQAW010000307.1:0-5107 GCA_038316815.1 Burkholderiales bacterium | reverse complement strand
CGCTCTACCGCAAGGCCAGCTTCCTGGAAGGCAGCCTGGGCAAGACGGTGCTGGCCAAGCACATCGACATCTCGGAAGACCCGCACATCCTGAAAGCCAAGGGCAGCGCACCTTTCGACGACGAAGGCGTGCTCACCTGCGCACGCAGCATCGTCAAGCGGGGCGTGGTTCAAAGCTACTTCCTCAGCAGCTATTCGGCCCGCAAGCTGGGCATGAAAACCACGGGGCATGCCGGTGGTTCGCAGAACCTGGCCCTGACCAGCCGCCTGACCCAACCCGGCGACGACCTGCCCGCCATGCTGCGCAAGCTGGGCCGCGGCCTGTTCGTGACCGAACTGATGGGCCAGGGCGTGAATTACGTCACTGGCGACTATTCACGCGGTGCGGCCGGCTTCTGGGTCGAGGGCGGGAAGATCGTGCACCCGGTGCATGAGGTGACCATCGCCGGCAACCTGAAGCAGATGTTCAAGGACATCGTGGCCGTGGGTGCCGACGTCTATGCCTCGGGCAGCAAAAGCACCGGTTCGGTGCTGGTTTCGCGCATGAAGCTGGCTGGCAGCTGATGCCGGTGCAGTGAAGGGTAAAAACCCGCCCGGGATCGGGCATTCCCCTCCTAAAATCAGGTGCATTCCCGATGCGGGATTTCTAGGAGAAAAAACATGGAACGTCGTTCATTCGTCCACAGTGCAGGCTTGGCCGGCATTCTTGCCACTGGCGTGGCGCCTGCTGTCGTACACGCTCAGGCCAATATGCGCTGGCGCCTGACTTCGGGTTTCCCGAAGACGCTCGACACCATCTTCGGCGCAGCCGACACCTTCGCCAAAAAGGTCGGCGAACTCAGCGGTGGCAAGTTTCAGATCACCACCCACGCCGCCGGTGAACTGGTGCCGATGCCTGGCCTGGTGGACGCCGTGCAGGCCGGCACGGTCGAAATGGGCCACACCGCGCCTTACTACTACTTCGGCAAGAACGACGCCTTCGCCTTGGGCTGCGCCATCCCCTTCGGCCTGAACAGCCGCCAGATGACGGCCTGGATGTACGACGGCAACGGCCTGAAGCTGATGCGCGAGTTCTATTCCGGCTACAACATCATCAGCTTCCCGATGGGCAACACGGGCGCGCAGATGGGCGGCTGGTACCGCAAGGAAATCAAGACCGTCGAAGACATGAAGGGCCTGAAATTCCGCGTTGGCGGCTTCGCCGGCAAGGTCACGGGCCGGCTGGGTGCGGTGTCGCAGAACATCCCTGGTGGCGAGATCTACCAGGCGCTGGAAAAAGGCACCATCGACGCGGCCGAATGGGTGGGCCCGTACGACGACCAGAAACTGGGCCTGAACAAGGTCGCGCCGATCTATCACTTCCCGGGTTGGTGGGAAGGCGGTCCGCAGCTGGACCTGTTCGTCAACACCAAGGCCTATGCGGGCTTGTCGGCCGAATACAAGGCCATCATCGAGTGCGCGGCTGCTTACGCGCATACCGAGATGCAGGCCAAGTACGACGCTCGCAACCCGGCTGCGTTGAAGTCCCTGGTGGCCGGTGGCGCACGCCTGGTGCCGTTCCCGAACCCGGTGCTGGCAGCAGCCTTCAAGGAGTCGATGGCGCTGTACAGCGAAGTCAGCGCCAGCAATCCGGCATTCAAGAATATCTACGACGACTACGCCAGCTTTCGCCGCGAAGCCAACCTGTGGTTCCGCTTCACCGAAGCGCGCTTCGACAGCTTCATGCAGCAGCAGCGGCTGTAGGCAGCGCGCACCGCCTCGCAAAGAAAAAAGCCCCGCGTCGCGGGGCTTTTATTGCTGCTTCAGAGTACGGGCTACTTGCCGCCAGGTGTGGCGGGTGTGGCAGGTATGGCATCTTGCTTCATCGCCTCCTGCAGCGCCTTCATCGGGTCGTCGCTCGCTCCGACCGCGGCCGAAGCCGCCCCGTCGGCCCCGCTGGCCGCGGCATCGTTACTTTCGGGCGGCAGCGCGAACGGGTCTTCCTGCGGCAGACCCATGCTTTCCAGTGCCTTGTCGGCGTCGATCATTGGGCCCTTGTCGATGCTGCCCGTAACCAATCCCGGATTGAAGACGATGGCGGTCACCATGATGACTTGCAGCACGATGAAGGCGATCGAACCTTTGTAGATCTGGGTCGTGGTCACCGCTGGTATGCGCATGCCGGTGATGCGGTCGTCGTAGTCCTGCTTGGCCGCCACGCTGCGCAGGTAGAAAAGCGCGAAGCCGAAGGGCGGGGTCAGGAAACTGGTCTGCAGGTTCATGGCCAGGATGACGCCGAACCAGATCAGGTCGATGCCCAGCTTGTCGGCCACGGGCGCCAGGATGGGCACCACGATGAAGGCGATCTCGAAGAAGTCGATGAACATGCCCAGGATGAAGACCAGGAGATTCACCACCAGCAAGAAGCCCAGCTGCCCGCCGGGCAGTTTGTCGAACAGGTGTTCGACCCAGATGTGGCCGTCGCCAGCATTGAAGGTGAAGCTGAACACCGTGCTGCCGATGAGAATGAACATCACGAACACCGACAGCTTGGCCGTGCTGTCCAGGGCCTGCTTCAGCAACTTTATGTTCAGCTTGCGCCGGCCGCCGGCCATGATGAGCGCACCCATCGCGCCCATCGCACCGCCTTCTGTGGGTGTGGCGATGCCCAGAAAGATGGTGCCAAGCACCAGGAAGATCAGCACCAGGGGCGGGATCAAGACGAACGTCACCTGTTCGGCCAGTTTCGACAGCAGGCCGAAGCCCAACAGTCGGTTGGCCAGGGCCAGCGACAGCGCCAGCAACGAGGAAATCGTCATCGACAGAATCAGTTTCTCGTCCGTAGGCGCGGGCGTCTCGCGATCGACCCAGCCCCCGACGATGCCGCTGTGCACCTGCCACCAGCCAAAGCCCACCGCAGCGCAAAACAGCAGCAGCAGCAAGAGCGAGCGATGCCCCGAAGCGCCCGTGCGTTCGCGGTAGATGCGGGCCTCCAGTGGGAGTGCTGGCACCCATTTCGGCTTGATCAATGCCACGGCCAGAATGAACAGCAGGTACAGGCTGACCAACATCAGACCGGGGACGAGCGCTCCGGCGTACATGTCGCCGACCGAGCGGCCAAGCTGGTCGGCCAGCACGATGAGCACCAGGGACGGCGGCAATGCCTGCGCCAATGTGCCGCTGGCGGTGATGGTGCCGGTGGCGATGGTGCGGTTGTAGCCATAGCGCAGCATGATGGGCAGCGAGATCAGGCCCATGCTGATGACGGCCGCGGCCACCACCCCCGTCGTGGCGGCCAGCAGGGCACCGACAAGAACCACGGCCACCGCCAGCCCGCCGCGCAGTGGACCGAAAACCTGACCGACGGTTTCCAGAAGGTCTTCGGCCATCCCGGAACGTTCCAGGACGATGCCCATCAGCGTGAAGAAGGGAATCGCCAACAGGGTGTCGTTCTGCATGATCCCCAGCACCCGCAGCGGCAGTGCGCCGAAGAGGTTGGTCGGGAAAAGACCGGCTTCCATGCCGACGAAACCGAAGAACAGACCGGTGGCGGCCAGACCGAAGGCGACCGGAATACCCGTCAGCAGGAACAGGAACAGGCCCGCGAACATCAACGGGACGAAGTTCTGGGCGATGAAGGCGGTCACGGTGTCTTGCCGCCCTTTTTGGCCAGCAGGGCCTGTTCGCGCCGCGCAGCTTCTTCCGCCAGCGCTTCAGTGAATTTCTGTTCCTCGAGCTCGTCCTCAAACTCGGTGAACGGGTGCGCGCGTTGGCCACGCAGAAAGGCGATGCGCTTGATCAGTTCAGACAAGCATTGCAGAAGCAGAATTGCAAATCCTGCGGGAATGAGCAGCAGCACGGGCCAGCGGATCAGGCCACCGGCGTTCTGGCTCATTTCGCCCGAGACCCAGGCGCGCTCGAACACAGGCCAGGACAGGTAGATCAGGATCAGGCACAGCGGGATGATGAACAGAACGATGCCCATCGCGTCGATGATGGCGTTGGTGCGGCGCGAGAGCTTGGTCGCAATGAAGTCGATGCGCACGTGGGCGTTGCGCAGGAAGACATAACCCGAGCCGAGCATGAACACGGCGGCGAACAGGTACCACTGTATTTCCAGATAAGCGTTCGAGCTGATGTCGAAAGCCTTGCGCATGATGGCGTTGCCGGCGCTGATGAGCACCGCAGCCAGCACCAGCCAGCCCACCATCTTGCCCACCCATTCGTTGGCGCGATCGATCAGACCGGCCAACTTCAGAAGTGCGCCCATGGCCGCCTACAGCTGCGAAGCCGCGTCGAACAGGCGCGCCGACCGGGCGCCTGAACGGCAGAACGCCAGGATCGGGCGTGGCAGTTTTGCCAGCAATTGGGCAAAAGCGGCAATCTCTTCAGGCGACTGGTAGCCTCCGTCCACCGGCAGGAAGCGGTATTCGAGCCCGGCCGCGTGCGCGGCAGTTTCCATGTCGGCGTTGGTGGGCTGATCGGCTTCGAACTCGTGGTCGGGCCGGTTGTTGACGACGCTGCGGAAACCCGCAGCAAAGGCTTCGGCCATGGCTTCGGGGCGAAGCTGGGGAGCCACACAGACATCGGGTGCGACAGCGCGCAGGGGCAGGGTGTTGCTCATATCGTGCTACTTTGCCAGCGCCGCCTTGACTGCAGCTGACAACAGGCCCATGTCGGCCTGGCCTGCCAGCTGCGCCTTGGCCACTGCCATGACGCGCCCCATGTCGCCTGGGCCGGGCGCGTGTCCCAGTTCGGTGCCTACCGCGATAACGATGCCTGCGACAGCATCGCCCACTTCGTTTGCGGTCAGGCGTTGCGGCAGGTAAGCCTGCAGCATGGTGATTTCGGCGCGTTCCTTGGCCGCCAGGTCTTCACGTCCGCCGGTCACGAATGCAGCCACCGAATCCTTGCGCTGCTTGATCATCTTGTCGACGATACCCACGACCTGCGCATCTTCGAGCACGATGCGTTCGTCGACCTCGCGTTGCTTGCAGGCCGCCAGCAGCATGCGAATGGTCGACAGCCGCTCGGCGTCTTTGGCGCGCATGGCGGCCTTCATGTCGTCGGTGATGCGATCTTTCAGGCTCATGCGGGGCTCCTGGCGAACGTCAGAGTCAACAAGAAAG
>JBBQAW010000306.1:0-5113 GCA_038316815.1 Burkholderiales bacterium | reverse complement strand
CCTGAGCGCCAACGAACTGCACAGCATCGTCCGCCTGGTCGAGAGCTACGTCTTCCGCCGCGCCATCTGCGCGATTCCGACGAACTCGATGAACAAGACCTTCGCCGGGCTGAGCCGAACGCTGAAGAAGGATCGGTACCTTGAAAGCTTGCAGGCCGCCCTGCTGCTGCTGCCGTCGTACCGGCGCTTCCCCGCCGACGACGAGTTCGAGCGCGAGATCAAGAACCGCGATCTGTACAACTTTCGCAGCCGCACCTTCTGGCTCCGGCGGCTGGAAAACCACGGGCGCAAAGAGCGCGTGCTGACCGAGGAATACACCATCGAGCACATCCTGCCTCAGAACGAGGCCCTGTCGGCCGCCTGGCAGGCGGACCTGGGCCCGGGCTGGCAAGAGGTGCAGGCGAAGGTCCTGCACACGCTGGGCAACCTCACCCTCACGGGCTACAACAGCGAGTACAGCGACCACCCTTTTGCCTTCAAGCGCGACACCGTCACCGACAAGGCCGGCAACCCCATTGGCCTGGCCCACAGCCCGCTGAAGCTGAACCGCGGCATGGCGCAGGTGCCGGTGTGGAACGAAGTCGCCATTCAGGCCCGTGCCGACCGCCTGGCCACCGAAGCCACCAAGGTGTGGCAAGCCCCGGCCCTGCCCGCCGACGTGCTGGCGGCGTACCGGCCCGGCAAGCAAGGCACGCAATACAGCATCAGCGACCACCCGAACCTCACCGGGGGCGCCATGGCCGCGCTGTTTCAGGACCTTCGCCAACGCATCATCGGCATCGACCCCTGCGTCACCGAAGAATTCCTGAAGCTGTACGTCGCCTACAAGGCCGAAACCAACTTCGTCGACGTGGTGCCGCAAGCCAAGCGCCTGCGCCTGTCGCTGAACCTGGGCTTCTACGAAATCGACGACCCGAAGGGCCTGTGCGTCGACGTGTCGAATGTCGGCCGATGGGGCAACGGCGATGTCGAGGTGGGACTGTCGACGGCCGAGCAACTACCCTATGTCATGGGTTTGATCCGCCAGGCCTTCGACCACCAGATGGGCAGCCAGGCCGACAACTGATCCGGCGCTTTTTCTCGACCGCCACGAACACAAAAACTTCCTCAGGGACACGCATGCAGAAGATCGACGCCACCTCGCCAGAGGCGCAGTCCGCCGACATCACGGCCGAGAACATCGCCAAGCTCAGGGCCCTGTTTCCCGAGGTCTTTACCGAAGGCAAGGACGGTGCCGCCATCAACGTCGACGTACTCAAGGGCTTGGTAGGCGCCGTGGTGACGGACGCCGACGAGAAGTACGGCTTGAACTGGCACGGCAAGCGCCGCGCGCGGCAACTCGCGCTGACGCCCAGCACCGGCACGCTGCGGCCGTGCCCGGACGAGAGCGTGGATTGGGACACCACGCAAAACCTCATGATCGAGGGCGACAACCTCGAGGTGTTGAAGCTGCTGCAGAAGAGCTACGCCAACAAGGTCAAATTGATTTACATCGACCCGCCATACAACACGGGCAAGGATTTCGTTTACCCCGACAACTTTCAAGACAGCATCAAAAACTATCTCGAATTGACGGGGCAAATTGAAAGCGGCGTGAAAATTAGCAGCAATTCAGAAAGCAGCGGACGCTTTCATACGGACTGGCTGAACATGATGTATCCACGACTCAAGCTCGCGAAATCTCTTCTGAGCCCAAACGGCGTGGTGTTTGTCTCATGTGATGACAATGAGGCGTCTCACATGCGGGCATTGCTCGATGAGATTTTCGGTGGAGAGAACTTCGTTGCCCAAGTTGTATGGGAGAAGATGTATACGACGAAGAATGATGCAAGCTTGATGTCGGCGAGTCACGACTACGTTCTTGTTGCGATGAACTCTTCTGACGCAACGGGCGCGATGGGGGCGCTGCCTCGAACCGAGGAGATGGACGCGCGATATACCAACCCGGACAACGATTCCCGAGGTCCTTGGAAGGCGATACCAATGTACGCGGATGGGGAGAGAAAGAACGGCCGTTTCGTTGTAGCTGGAAAGACTGGAATCAAGTTTTCCCCGCCACCCAACGCACATTGGCGATACTCTGAGGCAGATCTCGCGAAGCTGATTTCCGAGAATCGCGTTTGGTTTGGGAAGAACGGCGACTCGCAACCAAATTTAAAGAGGTTTCTTTCTGAGCTTGGCGAAGGCGTGAAAGCCAAGACATTGTGGACACACAAGGAGGTTGGGAGTAACGATACCGCAAGCCGAGAAATAAAATTACTGATGGAGGTGAACGAATCTCCATTTAGTTTTCCAAAACCGACTTCGCTGCTGACTAGAATTATTGAGCTGGGCGCTCCGAATCCAGATGATTTAATTCTCGACTTTTTCGCAGGCTCTGGAACAACCGGGCACGCCGTTCTACTAAAGAACGCAGCCGACCAAGGGCGGCGGCGTTACATCCTTGTTCAGCTTCCGGAGTTGGTGGGCCCAACCAATAAGGAGCAGAAGGCCGCATCTGACTATTGCGACAGCCTAGGCAAACCCCGAAACATCGCTGAGTTGACTAAAGAGAGGCTACGCCGTGTTGCTCTTCGCTTGAAAACCGACTCGCCGCTCTTTCAAGGAGACACGGGCTTTAGGGTTTTCAAGCTCGACACTTCCAACATCAACGCGTGGAGACCAAACCATGATGATGTTGCGCAATCGCTCCTTGACCATTTAGAGCATGTTGATGCCGGCCGCACAGAAACCGACGTGCTCTACGAGCTGCTGCTGAAACTGGGCCTGGACCTCTGCGTGCCGATCGAACACCAGACGATCGCCGGCAAGACGGTTCACAGCGTCGGCGGCGGCGTACTGATGGCCTGCCTGGACACCAGCATAACCGCGGCCGATGCCGAGCCGCTGGCCCTGGGCATCGTGGCCTGGCACCAGCAGCAGGCGCCGGCAGGCGACACCACCTGCGTGTTCCGCGACAGTGCATTTGCCGATGACGTGGCCAAGAGCAACCTGGCCGCCATCCTGGAACAGCACGGCATCGCCCGGGTGCGGAGCCTGTGAACGGAGCCGCTGCATGACCACCAAAGACTTGACCACGTCGGCTGTCGACCGGCAAAACATCCTGAACAACCCGTATGCGCTGGCGGAGATCGAGCGTGCCGCCGGGGTTCAGGGCATCCCGTTCGAGGGCAAGACGGTAGTTCTGAAGGAACAGGTGGCAGCGTTCTTCGAGGTCACGCTGCGCACGGTCGAAAACTACTTGGAGCACAACGCGGTTGAACTGGCCCGCAACGGCTACGAAGTGCTCAAAGGCGAGCGGCTGCGCACCCTCAAGGCGGCCATCAAGGACCTGGATGTTCCCGAAACCGACTTCGGGAACATCAGCCGCACACCTCAGCTGGGCGTTTTCGACTTCAGGGCCTTCCTGAACCTGGCCATGCTGGTGTCGGAAAGCGAGCGCGCCAAGCTGTTGCGGCAAGTGATCCTGGACGTGGTGATCGACACGATCAACTGCCGCACCGGCGGCGCCACCAAGTACATCAACCAGCGCGACGAAGACTACCTGCAGGCCGCATTTGCCGAGGAGAGCTACCGAAAGCAATTCACCGACGCCTTACGTGACGGTGTGGAGATGGGCCCTTTCAAGTACGCCGTCTACACCGACAAGATCTACCTCAGCATCTTCCGGGAGAAGGCCAAGGAGTACCGCAAGCTGCTGCGACTGGGACGCACAGACAAGCTCCGCGAGACCTTGTACGCCGAGGTGCTGGACGTCGTGGCGGCGTACGAGTGTGGCTTTGCTGACGTACTGACCAACGCCGTCGCGGCGAAGGGCCGCAAGCTCCGGCCACTGGAGGTGGATACGCTGTTCAAGACCTTCGAAACACAGGCCCACTGGCGGCCGCTGGTCGAGAAGGCGCGCATGAAGATGGCCAGCCGCGGCCTGGCGTTCCGGGACGCGCTGCATCTGCAGCTGAAGGAGTACGTGGCGCCGGTGCAGCGAGAGGACTACGAGCGCTTTCTGGGGGAGAAAAGCAAGGAACTGGCTGAGCGGCTTGAGGAAGCCAAGGACGTGATGAAGCGCCTCAAGGACCGCAGCTGATGGCGACGGTTTATCTGAGCCTTGGGCAGGCGATCGAGGTTCATCGAAAGACGGTCGAGGTCAGTGGAGGCGGTGCCATGGGCCACCTGGACCTGGGGCCGCTGGAAGGTGTGCTGGAACACATCCAGAATGACGACTATTGCCAAGCCTCGAGGAGAAGCTAACCCACCTGTTCTTTTGCGCGTGCAAGTTCCACTGCTTTCAAGACGGCAATTAACGCATCGCCATCACGCTGTGCGCGCAGATGCTGCTGTTGAACGGCTACCTGTACTGCGTGCGCGATTTCTTGCATGACATAGAGAACATCAGTTATCACGTTGCCGCCGGGAAGATCGGCAAAGACCTGCTGCGAGACTTGATCGCGGCCACGCTAAGCGACGCGCTGGATGACGAGACGCTGAAGCTCAGGCTCTTGGATGCGCTGACCGACGACTGGCAACCAGACGAGCTTTAGGACGAACCACAATGAAACTGCACTTCGAAGCCGACCTGCCCTACCAGGCCAACGCCATCGAGGCCGTGTGCGACTTGTTCCGGGGCCAAGAGGTGTGCCGCTCGGAATTCACCGTCACCTTGCGCGCCGCCGGCAGGGTCAGCGATGCCGACACCAGCCCCTTGCAGGGCACGCTGGAGGGCATGGCCGAGACGCCGCAGGGCGGCGTGGGCAACCGCCTGACCTTGCTGGACGACGAGGTGACCGACAACCTCAAGGCCATCCAGCTGCGCAACGGCGTACCGCCGTCAACCCAGCTGTCGGGCGACTTCACGGTGGAAATGGAAACCGGCACGGGCAAGACCTACGTCTACTTGCGCACGGTGTTTGAGCTGAACAGGCGCTATGGCTTCACCAAGTTCGTCATCGTGGTGCCGTCGGTGGCCATCAAAGAAGGCGTGAACAAGACGCTGGAGATCACGCGTGACCACCTGGAGGGCCTGTACCCCGGCGCCAAGGGCTACGAGTTCTTCCAGTACGACTCGGCCAAGCTGGGCCAGGTGCGCAACTTCGCCACCAGCCCCAACGTGCAGATC
>JBBQAW010000305.1:0-5117 GCA_038316815.1 Burkholderiales bacterium | reverse complement strand
TCGGGCTTGAACGTGCGCAGCAGGCGCGGCGTGTCGGCCCAGACGGCGCGCAGGAAAGTCGCGATGTTCTGCACCCGGCCCAGGCCGTTGCCCTGGTAGCGTGGCGTGGGGTACCAGCGGTAGGCAATGCCGTCGAGGGTCTCGTCGCCGGCCTGGGGTTGGCGCGCACGTACATGCGAGAAGTCGGCCGCCAGCATCTGCACGCGGTGGCCGGCGCGCACCCATTCGCACGCCAGGTAATACGGCCGGTATTCCATGCCCAGGGCCGGGCTGCCGGCGTAGTGATTCAGGTAGGCGATGTTCATGGCGCCCGCCCCGGGCCCGGGGCCGGGGCTGGACCTTGGCTTTGGCCTTGTCCGCCAACGCTTTGCAGCCGGGCCAAGAAACGGTCGAGCGCGGGCGCGAACATGGCCTCGCGCTCTACCCAGGCGTGATTGGCCAGCGCCACGGCGCCGGCGCGGGCGTCCAGCGCCTGCAACGCAAGGGCTTCGGGCAAGGCACCGGGCGCCAGGATGAGCCCGTTGTCGCGGTCGCGCACCAGTTCGCGGTTGGCGGGCAGGTCTGACAGGATGGGCACGCAGCCATGGGCCATCGCTTCCAGCACCGAGACCGAGACCGAATCGCTGTGCGGCAAGCTCAGGTACCAGCGTGCCTGCGCGTAATGCCCAGCCTGGGTGGCGGCGTCCAGGCGCCCCGTGAATTGCACGGCTGGCCCCAGGCCCATGGCCGCGGCGCGTTCTTCCAGGGCCTGCCGCAGCGTCCCGTCATTGGCCAGCACCAGCCTGGCATCGGGCCACAGCCTGCGCAGGCTGGCAAAGGCGTCCAGCACACGCTCGGGGTGGTAGATGGGCTCCAGGCCGCGGTTGGCAAACACGACATGGCCGGGCTTGGCGGCGGGCGGTGGCGGCAGCTGTTCCAGCCCGAAGGGAAAGCACATGGGGTCGGCCGCGCCCAGCTGACGCATGCGCTGCGCCATGTGCTGTGAATCGCTGGTCGTGACAGCGCAGGCGCGCAGCACCACGCCGGTCAGCCATTGATAGTGCTTGCCCTGCTCAGGCGTGACAAGGATGTCTGAACCCCAGGCCGAGCCGGCGATGCGGTAGTTCAGGCCGCCCAGCGCCCGTGCCGCCCAGGCCAGGGTGCCGTGCGAAGTGAGGTAATGCGCATGCACCCAGTCGGGCTGCACCGCCTGCAGCCAGCGCCGCAGGCGCGGCACGCTTTGCAGCACCCAGAAGTTGCCACCGGCGGTTTGGGGCTGCGTGCCCAGGGCCAGCCGGCGCGCTTCGGGCAGCAGTGCGGCCAGCCCTGGCGCGAAGCCGCGCGAGGAAACGGCATACAGCTGCACGCGCGGTTGCAGGCCACGCGCCCACTTCAGCAGATGCGGGCTTTCGCCGTCGCCCAGCAGCACCAGCTTCATGGCGCCGGCTTCATGGCGCCATCTTCCCGGCCCAGGCCTCGTAGTGCGGGCGCAGTTCAGGGAATTCTTCGAGCCAGCGCGCATCCCCCTGACGCGTGTCGCCCACGGCCTGCGCCGGGTTGCCGGCAATGACGGAAAAGGGCGCGAATTCGCCCCGCACGACACTGCCGGCGCGCACGATGCAGCCCTGCCCCAGGCGCGTGCCCGGCTCGATGACGCTGTGCGGGCCGATGAAGCAATAAGCGCCGATCTCGACCGGGCCCGCCACCCAGCCTGGCCGCGTGCCAGGCCAGTGCACGAACTGCCGCCCCAGCAGCCGCTGCGCGCGGTGCGAACTGTGGCTGACGATAGAGACGTACTGCGTGATCTGCACACCTTCACCGATGACGACGCCGGCCGAGGCCTCGATGAAGTTGAAGGGGCCGATGTAGACATGGTCGGCCAGCACCAGCTTGTCTTCATGCTCGATGCGGGTTGAAGGTGTGATGCGGGTGTGCGGCAGCCAGCGGCCTTGTGAACGCTCGCCGAAGACCGTGCGTTGCCAGAAGTCGCGCGCCAGCTGGCGGCGCAGGCGGTTGAACCAGGCGCGCATCAGGAAGGGCCTTCCTCGTCCAGCGGCCAGCGCGCCAGGCGCCAGAAATACCAGCCGAAATACAGCGCCGTGACGCCAGAGACCATCCAGCCCGCCGTGGCCAGGCTTCCCGATTGCAGGCCCCAGGCCAAGGCCGCCACAAATGCCACCTGGCCCAGCACAGCCAGGCGCAGCGCCCAGGCCTGGGCACGCCAGGCCATGGTGACGACGCCCAGCGGCGAGGCCACGAAATGCAGGCCGATGTAGAGCGCCAGTGCCTGCGCCAGATTGCCGGCTTCACGCCACGGTTCGCCGAAGGCCCAGACGAAAAGCGCCGGCGCGAAAGCCCAGAGCAGCAGCACCAGCGGCGTGGCGATGGCTGCCAGCGTCAGCATCGCGCGGCGCACCATGGCCCGGCTTTCGCGCGTGATGCGGCCCTGGTTCTGGGCCAGCGCCGGGTACAGCGCTTGCGACACCGCGCTGCCCACCAGCGTGGCCGGGGCTTTCAGATAGCGCAGCGCCAGGCCCCAGGCCCCGGCTGCTGCCGCGCCCAGCTGGGCCGCGACCAGGGCCACGCTGGCGGTGTCTTGCAGCGCGCCCAGAAAGGCATGCGGCGAATTGAGCAGAGGAAATTCGCGGTAGCGCCTGGCAGCGGCGCGCAGGTCGGGCGGGCCGATGGACGCCGCTGGGCCCGCCACGGGCCAGCGCAAGAGAAGCGCCGCCGCAGCCACCGCCACTAACGGCGCGGCAATCAGCCCCTGCACGCCCGTCTGCAGCACGCCAGCGGCCGCCTGCGCTGCCGCGCCGCCGCCATGCTGCAGCACGCGGGCTGCAGCCAAAGCCTTGAACCGGCGCGCGCGCGTGGCCGTCAACGTGGCCACCGACAGAGCCCCCAGCAGCAACACCGCCAGCGGCAGCCAAGCTGGCCACACGGCTTGCAGCGCCAGGGCCCAGCCCGCCGCCAGCAACGTGCACAGCAGCGTGGTGGCCAGCAGCAAGAGCAGGCACAGGCGGCGCAGCACCCGGGCCTCGGCTTCGTCTGCGGCCAGCGGCAGCGCGAATTCGTAGCGCGCACAAGCCACGACAGCCACGTTGGCCGCCACTGCGGCAAACAGGTGGTAGACGCCGAACTCCACCGGGCTGTAGAGCCGCGTCAACCAGGGGCCCAGCAGCAGGGGCAAGGCTTGGGCCAGCGCGCCACCGGTCAGCAGCGTCAGCGTCGGGCGCAACAACTTGTTGGGGGGCATCCCTGTCGGGTGAACGGACAACGGGCTACGGGCTAGGGGCTGCGAGCTGCGGGGTGCGGGCTGCGGGCTGCGGGCTGGGGGATTCAGCGACGCTCAGGCCAGGCTGGCAGCCAGCGCAGCGACCACGGCGTCCTGGTCGGCATCGCTCAGATCAGCACTCATCGGCAGGCTCAGCACCTGGGCTGCAGCACGGGCGCTGTTGGCGCAGCATTCGGGGCAGCAATGCGCGGCATAGGCCGGCTGGTGGTGCAAGGGGCGCGGGTAGTGCACGGCAGTGGGCACACCGGCGGCCTGCAATGCGGCCTGCACGTCGGCGCGGTGATCTACGCGCACGGTGAACTGGGCGTAGACGCAGTCGCGGTCGGGCCGCACGGTCACCAAGCCGACACCCGGCACACCGGCCAGCAAGCTGCGGTAACGCGCGGCCAGTGCAGCGCGGCGCTGCAATTCCCAGTCGAAGCGTTCCAGCTTGGCCAGCACGATGGCGCATTGCAAGGTGTCCATGCGCCCGCCCACGCCCAGCCGGGTGTGCGTGTAGCGTGCGCTCTGGCCGTGCACGCGAATCTCGCGCGCGGCTTGCGCCAGGCGGTCGTCGTCGGTGAACAGCGCGCCGCCGTCGCCATAACAGCCCAGCGGCTTGCTGGGGAAGAAGCTGGTGGCGCCGAAGGTGCTGAGCGCGCAAGACCTGCGGCCCTGGTACAGCGCGCCGAAACTCTGCGCTGCGTCCTCAATCACGGCCAGGCCATGGCGCGCGGCGATGGCGTTGATCTCGGCCATGTCGGCCACCTGGCCGTACAGGCTGACGGGCATGATGGCGCGCGTGCGCGGCGTGATCTTGGCTTCGATGCCCGCCACGTCGATGTTGCAGGTGTCGGCTTCGATGTCCACGAACACCGGCTTGGCGCCGGCCAAAACGATGGTCTCGGCTGTGGCCGCAAAGGTGAAGGGCGTGGTGATGACCTCGTCGCCGGGCTGCAGGTCCAGCGCCATCAGCGCGATGAGAAGGGCTTCGGTGCCGCTCGCCACGGTGATGCAGTGCCTGGATCCGGTGAAGGCGGCCAGCGCGGCTTCGAGTTCGGCCACTTCGGGGCCCATGATGTATTGGCCGTGGTCCAGCACGCGCTGAATGCGTGCGTCGATGCTGGGTTTCAGGGCCGCGTACTGGGCTTTCAGGTCGGTGAACTGCATGGCTTTCAGCTTTTAACTTTCAAGGGTGAGCGCGTCACCCTTCAGGGCATAACGTTCGCCAGTGGCAGGGCAGATTGCCGTGCCCTGGCCTTGAGCCGGCAGGGCCAAGCGTTCGCCATGGCGGCTGACCCAGCCGATGCACCGTGCCGGCACGCCCACCACCAGCGCGAAAGCCGGCACGTCGCGGCTGACGACAGCACCCGCGCCGACGAAGGCGTATTCGCCGATGGTCGTGCCGCAGACCACCGTGCAATTGGCGCCCAACGTCGCCCCGCGCCGCACCAGCGTGCGCCGATATTCAGCCTTGCGCGGCACGGCCGAGCGTGGGTTGTGGACGTTGGTGAAGACCATGCTGGGGCCGCAGAAAACATCGTCTTCCAGCGTCACGGCGTCATAGACCGAAACGTTGTTCTGGATCTTCACATTCCGGCCGATCAGCACGTCGTTGCCCACATACACGCCCTGTCCCAGCGAGCAGCCCGCGCCGATGCGCGCACCCGCGCAGACATGGGCGAAGTGCCACACGCGTGTGCCTTCGCCCAGCTGCGCGCCGGCATCGACGATGGCGCTGGCATGGATGTCGGTGATCGTGATTTCGGTGCTCATGCTCAGAACAAGAGCGGCAAGCCGACGCGCACGCCATCGCGCGCACTGCGGTAGGCCGCGATGACGACTTCCAGCGAACGCAGGCCGC
>JBBQAW010000304.1:0-5118 GCA_038316815.1 Burkholderiales bacterium | reverse complement strand
GTGCATGTTCGAGTTCGTCTACCTGGCGCGGCCCGACTCTGTGATGGACGGCATCAGCGTCTACCAGGCGCGGCTGAACCTGGGCGAAGCGCTGGCCCAGCGCGTGATCAACGCCATGCCGCCGACCGACATCGACGTCGTCATCCCTATCCCCGAACGCAGCCGGCCCAGCGCCATGCAGCTGGCCCACCGCATCGGCAAGCCCTACCGCGAGGGCTTTGTGAAGAACCGCTATGTTGGCCGCACTTTCATCATGCCTGGGCATGCCGTGCGCAAGAAAAGCGTGCGCCAAAAGCTCAATGCCATCGGCGTGGAATTCAAAGACCGCAACGTGCTGCTGGTCGACGACAGCATCGTGCGCGGCACCACCAGCAAAGAGATCGTGCAGATGGCGCGCGAGGCCGGCGCGCGCAAGGTCTACATGGCCAGCGCGGCACCGCCGGTGCGCTTCCCCAACGTTTACGGCATCGACATGCCGACCAAGGAAGAACTGGTCGCCCATGGCCGCAGCATCGAGGAAATCCGCCAGTTCATTGGCGCCGATGCGCTGATCTACCAGGACGTAGACGCCATGAAGCGCGTGGTGGCGGCACTGAACCCCGCCATCGACAGCTTCGAAGCCAGTTGCTTCGACGGCCAGTACATCACGGGTGACGTGACGGCTGCCCACGTCGCCAACATGGAAGCGCAGCGCCGGCTGCAGTTCGATGAAGACGAAGAGAACAACCGCGGCCGGCTGGCCCTGCAAAGCGCAGAGAGCGGCGCCGCATGATCCCCAAGACCAACCTGCCCGAGGGCCTGCACCGCGACACCCTGGCCGTGCGTGAAGGCTTGCCGGCCACGCCCTGGGGCGAGAATTCCGAAGCGCTGTTCCTGACCAGTTCTTTCGTGCACCCCGACGCCGCCACCGCCGCCCGCCGCTTCGCGAACGAGGAAGAAGCCTTCGTCTACAGCCGCTTCGGCAACCCCACCGTCATGATGATGGAACGGCGCCTGGCGGCGCTGGAAGGCACGACGGGCTGCATCGGCACCAGCAGCGGCATGGCGGCCAGTCTGCTGCTGGTGATGGGGCTGCTCAAGAGCGGTGACCACATCGTCTGTTCGCAAAGCGTCTTCGGCAGCACCATGCGGCTGTTCCAGGACTTCGCGCGTTTCGGTGTCGAATGCAGCTTCGTGCCGCAGACCGACCTGGCGGCCTGGCAAGCCGCGATGCGCCCCAACACCCGCATGTTGTTTGCCGAGACCCCCAGCAACCCGCTGACCGAAGTTTGCGACGTGCGCGCCCTGGCCGACATCGCGCACGCTGCCGGCGCCTGGCTGGCTGTCGACAACTGCTTCTGCAGCCCGGCGCTGCAGCAGCCCGCCAAGCTGGGTGCCGACTTTGTCGTGCACAGCGGCACCAAGTACCTGGACGGGCAGGGCCGTGTCATCGCCGGTGCGGTTTGCGGCCCGGCTGACATCATCGACAGCAAGCTCATGCCCGTGATGCGCAGCGCCGGCATGAGCCTGTCGCCCTTCAATGCCTGGGTGGTGTTGAAGGGGTTGGAGACCTTGTCGATCCGGCTGCAGGCGCAAAGCGCCAGTGCGCTGGCGCTGGCGCACTGGCTGGAAGCGCACCCTGCGGTGTCACGCGTTTTCCATCCGTCTTTGCCGTCGCACCCGCAGCATGCGCTGGCCATGGCCCAGCAGGACGGGCAGGGCGGGGCGGTGCTCAGCTTCGTCGTGCGCGCTACAGCGGGGGCCGAACGCCAGGCTGCGTTCAGCGTCATCGACGCCACGCGTGTCTGCAGCATCACGGCCAACCTGGGCGACACCAAGACCACCATCACCCACCCGTCCAGCACCTCGCACGGCCGCTTGACCGAGCCACAGCGCCAGGCCGCCGGCATCACCCAGGGCCTGATTCGCGTGGCCGTGGGCCTGGAACATCTGGACGACCTGAAAGCCGACCTGGCCCGCGGCCTGGACGCGCTGCCCCTGGCCTGACGGGCCGACACCCACCCGATGAAACCCACCGTTCGCACCCGCATCGCCCCGTCACCGACGGGCTTTCTGCACCTGGGCACCGCCCGTACGGCACTTTATTCCTGGGCCTATGCCCGCCACCATGGCGGCCAGTTCGTGCTGCGCATCGAAGACACCGATGTGGCGCGTTCGACGCAAGCTGCGGTGCGGCAGATTCTGGACAGCATGCAGTGGCTGGGCCTGCACTACGACGAAGGCCCCATCTTCCAGATGCAGCGCCTGGCGCGCTACCACCAGGTGGCCGAAGCGATGATTGCGGCCGGCACCGCCTACCGCTGCTACTGCACCCCTGAAGAGCTGGACGCGATGCGCGAAGCCCAGCGCGCGCGCGGCGAAAAAACCCACTACGACCGCCGCTGGCGCCCCATGCCAGGCAAGACGCCGCCACCGCCGCCAGCCGGCGTTCAGCCCGTGGTGCGCTTTTGCAACCCCGAAGACGGCATCGTCAGCTGGAACGACCTGGTCAAGGGCCCCATCAGCATCAGCAACCACGAGATCGACGACCTCATCATCCTGCGCCCACCCGCGCCCGATGCGCCTGCTGGCAGCCTGGGTGTGCCGACCTACAACTTCGCTGTCGTGGTGGACGACTGGGACATGGGCATCACCCATGTTTTCAGAGGCGACGAACACATCAACAACACGCCCTGGCAAATCAATATCTTCAGGGCCCTGGGCGCCCCGCTGCCGCAGTTCGGGCACTGCCCCATCATCCTGGGCGACGACGGACAGAAGCTGTCCAAACGCCGCGGTGCGGTCAGTGTCACGGCTTACGAAGAGGCCGGTTACCTGCCCGAGGCCATGCTCAACTACCTGGCCCGTCTGGGCTGGAGCCATGGTGACGACGAGCTGTTTTCGCTGGCGCAGATGGTGCATTGGTTCGACGGCAGCCATCTCGCGAAGAGCCCTGCGCAATGGGACCCCGCGAAGCTGGCGTGGGTCAACGCGCACTACATCAAGCAGGCTGAAGACACCCGCCTGGCCTTGCTGGTGCAAGCGCAGCTGGTAACGCGTGGCGTGGTGGGCGCCGACCTGCCGCAGTTGGTTCAGGCAGTGGGCTTGTTCAAGGACCGTTGCAGCACCGTCGTCGAACTGGCAGACTGGCTGTCCATGTTCTTCGTACCCGTCACCGCCGCGCAAGCCGAAGTAGAAACCCATGTGACCGAAGCCGTGCTTCCGGCGCTGCGCAGCCTGCGCGATGCCCTGTGCAGCGCCAGCTGGGACAAGGCAGGCATCGCCGCAGCGATGAAGCAGACCTTGGCCGCGCACGGGCTGAAGATGCCGCAGCTGGCACCGGCCCTGCGGGTGCTGGTTTGCGGCCGCGCGCAGACACCGTCCATCGACGCCGTGCTGGCGCTGTTCGCACGCGACACCGTCCTGACACGCTTGCAGCACGTTTAAAAACTGGGCTATACTTTTAGGCTCGATTGAACAGCGCCGAACCTTGCAAAGAGATCGCTAAAAGCCGCGATTTTCCGAGCAAACCAAGGGGGGTATAGCTCAGCTGGGAGAGCGCTTGCATGGCATGCAAGAGGTCAGCGGTTCGATCCCGCTTACCTCCACCACAGGCTGGTGCGGGTGTTGTTCAAGAGATACGAGATCAGTGAGTCCCCTTCGTCTAGAGGCCTAGGACACCACCCTTTCACGGTGATTACAGGGGTTCGAATCCCCTAGGGGACGCCAAGTTCGCTGCACTTGCAAGCGCTGCCAGATCAACAGTCTGGACGGCAATTGAAAGCGGCATGGAGTGGTAGTTCAGTTGGTTAGAATACCGGCCTGTCACGCCGGGGGTCGCGGGTTCGAGTCCCGTCCACTCCGCCAGCATCAAGAAGAAACGGGCCCCTCGAGGGCCCGTTTTCATAGGTAAATCGTCTTGCGGTTTGTCCCGCATCGTCCCCCGAAGTCCCACTCAATCCCAATTTCTTGAGTGGGTAGGTAAGGGGTAGGATGGTGGCCCTGGAGGGTTCCGCCATGCCACGCAAAGCCCGTGAATTGTCGCCGTTGGAGGTTCGACGCCTGTCGCAGATAGGTCGCTGGAGCGTCGGCGGTGTCGACGGCCTGGCGCTGCAGGTGACCGCGACGGGTGCGCGCAGTTGGGTGCTGCGACTGTCGCTGGCAGGCAAGCAGCGCGAGATGGGGCTGGGCAGCTTTCCAAGCGTGACGCTGGCCGAAGCCCGCGAGAAAGCAAGAGCCTACAGGGCGCAAGTCCAGACGGGCGATGACCCGATCGCCCGGCGCGTTGCTGCTGTCAGCGCCGCCGCGGCCGAACGCAGCTTGTTGCAAACCTTCGACAAGACCGCCGAGGCCTACATCGCGCAGCACGAAGCCAGCTGGAAGAACGCCAAGCACGCCGCGCAGTGGACCGCCACGCTTCAAACCTACGCCTACCCGGTGCTGGGCCGGATGCAGGTGCGTGACATCACCGCCGCCCACGTCATCAAGGCCATCGAGCCGATCTGGGCCAGCAAGACCGAGACAGCCACCCGCGTGCGATCGCGAATTGAACTGGTGCTGGACTACGCCACCGCGCGCGGCCTGCGCCAGGGCCCGAACCCGGCTCGCTGGCGCGGAAATTTGGATGCCGCACTGCCCAAGGCATCCAAGCTCACCAAGGTCGAACACCACGCCGCCGTGCCAGTGGTCGAGGCGCCTGCCTTCATGCACAGCTTGCGGCAGCAACCAGGCATCGGTGCGCGGGCCTTGGAGTTCGTCATCCTCACTGCCGCACGGTCTGGGGAAGTGCGTGGCGTTACTTGGACTGAGATTGACCTGCAGTCGGGGCTATGGACAGTGCCCGCCGCGCGCATGAAGGGCGGCAGGGAGCACCGCGTGCCGCTCAGCCAGGCCGCGCTGGCGCTGCTTCGCGTCATGGGGCCGCGCGAGGCTGGAGATGTCATATTTCCCGGCCTGAAGGGCTCTCTGTCGGACATGAGTTTGACGGCAGTGCTGCGCCGGATGAAAGTTCAAGCCACCGTCCACGGTTTTCGCAGCACCTTCAGGGACTGGGTATCCGAGTGCACCCATTTCCCCGGCGAAGTGGCCGAGATGGCGCTGGCGCACGCGGTTGGTGACAAAGTGGAAGCGGCATATCGG
>JBBQAW010000303.1:0-5134 GCA_038316815.1 Burkholderiales bacterium | reverse complement strand
ACCGTCAACCTGATCGGCAGCTTCAACATGATCCGCCTGGCCGCCGAAGCCATGGCCAGGAACACGCCTGAGGCCACCGGCGAACGCGGCGTGATGATCAGCACCGCCAGCGTTGCCGCCTACGACGGCCAGATGGGCCAGGCTGCCTACAGCGCCAGCAAGGGCGGCATCGTCGGCATGACGCTGCCCATCGCCCGCGACCTGGCACGCAACGGCATCCGCAACATGACCATCGCCCCGGGCATCTTCGGCACGCCCATGCTGTTCGGAATGCCGCAGGAAGTGCAGGACGCCTTGGCGGCCAGCGTGCCATTCCCCAGCCGGCTGGGCACGCCTGCGGATTACGCGAAGCTGGTAAAGCACGTCATCGAGAACGACATGCTGAATGGTGAGGTGATACGGCTGGATGGGGCGATTCGGCTGGCGCCGAAGTGAGGCGCCTGGCTGGTCACAGGCCCCTGACTATTCGACGCGTCGCACGCGCGGCGTAGCCGACACCCCAGCCACTTCCATGAAAAAGCTGCCCAGTACGCCGCGCTTGATGCGCACAGCTGGGGCCTTGATGTCGTAGCTGGCACGGGTGGTGTCCACCACTTCCCAGACCTGGCCGTTTTCCAGGCGTAAGCGGGTGCCGGAGCTCCAGCCTTCGAACGCGCCGACGATGCGGCTGTCGATTGACTGCCGCGCTGGCGCCGCAGGCACAACTGATAAACCGAAGCTTGCGGCGACCGGCGCAGGGCTGGCCGGGGCTGATCCGGCAGCTGCCGCGGCCGCGGCCGCGGCCGCGGATACTGTGGCGGGTGTTGCCGCTGCTGGCAAAGCCGCAGGCATCGCGATACCGTCGTAACAGGCCACACGCGCTGGCACGTCGCGCAGGGCACGACACTGCGCAAGTTCTCGGTAAACGGCAGCAGCCGCCACTTCGGCACCTGCAGATTGGGCCGCAACCGGAGTTGCGAAGTGGGTGCCAAGCACGGCACCCAGGAGGGTGGACAGAGCGAAGATGGGCCGGCTCATGACGCGAGGATCTCACGCCAAGCCGGTGTCGTACCCTCTTCGATGAGCTCGCTCAGAACCTTCATCTTTGCGGCACTGTCCATGAGGTCCCAAGGGTTAGCGCCTGCATTCGTACCAGCAGGGATAAGCACACGAGTGGCCGTCACCAGCCGAAATGACATGACTCTGTTGCGCTGCAGGTCGATCAGCGACAGGCGCAGGTAAACGTGGGGAGCAAGGTAGCCAAGGGAGTTTTCGCCGCCGCTCGTCAGGCGAAGCGGTGTGACCCGGTCGAGGTAGAAACCCAGCCCTTCGACCCGGCCGGTGCCCAGGTCGACATCACGCGCACGCATGTTCGCCACGCCGTTGTGCTTGGTCACCAGCAGCAGGTGCGTAGCCTGCTGCGCGCGCAAGGTGTCGCTCAGGAAGCCGGGCAGATTCACCTCGTCGCCATTGACCAGCTTGCTCTGGCCACCGTAAAGCCGTCCATCGTCGCTGAGCAGCGGTACGGCCTTGCCAGTTCGGCTGTCGGTGACCGCGCGCGTGGCGACACGGATGACTACCCGCTCGAGTTCGTCGGTCTGCAAGTCGATGCGCTCGGTCGGATTGGCTCGAACCAGAGTGCCGGTGGTCGACTCGAAACCAGTGACGGTCAGGTAGTCAGCTACCAGGGACATCACCCCGTACACCCGCGGCGGCCCCGATGGCTGGGCTTGCAGGCCTTGCAGTGACATTGCCCCCAACGCCAGTGCACTGGCCAGGTGCCGTCGATTGATCATGTGGAACCCTCACTGTCCGGCCGCCCAAGTGCGGGCAGGCTTGCCGGGCTTCTATCAGAAAAAAACCCGGCCTCGCGCGCAGCGAGGTCGGGTTCTTTGCGGGGCCGGCACTGTACGACGCACGATGCCAGCAAGGATGGAGGCTTAGAACTGCAGCCGTATACCCGCGTAATACCGCGCGCCGATCGCGTCGTACACGTCTGCAGCGGTGCCCGAGCCGGTGGTGCCACCAGTGATCAGGGCATTGGTGTCGAAGCGAGGGGGTTTGGTGTCGAAGGCGTTGTCCATGCCGACGTAAAACGTGGCTTTGCGCCAGGTGTAGCCGAGTTGGAAGTCGACATAGGTCTTGGCTGGGACCGTAATGGAACCCTTAGGCACTTCGAACGAAGCCAGCAGCTGGTCGTCGAGCGCCGATTTGCCGACATACGTCGTTGTCGTCGCGAGACTCCACGGCCCCATGCTGTAGCCCAGACCCAGCGTGAACTTGTTCTTGGCTGCACCCACTTCACCAGCGAAATCATCCGGGTCAGAGCCGCGCAGCGGAATCACATAGCCTTTGCTCACATGGGTGTAAGCCAGCTTCGAATTCAGGCGCCCAGGGCCGACCTTGTCAGAGAACATCACGGTCAGGTCGACACCTTCAGTGAACAGACCACCGCTGTTGGTGACTGCAGAATCGACGAATGACAGCGAACCGGCGCTGCTCGGGCCCTGCGCTGCTGTACGTCGGGTGACGAACTGGCAGAAGCCGGCATCGCCGGTGTAGCACTGGCTCAGAATGAAGTCACGCGGGGTGCTGACGATGGCGTCATCAACCTTGATCTTGAAGTAGTCGACGCTGAACGAGAAATTCTTCAGGACGGGGATGCCGGTGGGCGTATAGACCAAGCCCAGAGTGGTCGAATTGCCTTCTTCCTGTGTCAAGTTCGGGTTGCCCCGGTCGAAGCCGCTGGTGCCCTGCAAATCGGCTTGGGACAGCGTGAACACGCCGTTGTTGGCGGCAATGTTCGCCAACACGCCAGGGGCGGCGCGGCAGCGCGTGCCCAGTTCACCTGGGGTGGTGGCGGTCACACCGGAACAAGGGTCGGACACGCTCGGGAAGGTTTGGCTCGGTGGTGAGAACAACTCGTTGATGTTCGGGGCGCGAACGGCACGGGCCTGGGTTGCGCGGAAGCGCAAGTCATTGATCGGGGCCCATTCCAGAGCGCCCGTCCAGCTGGTGGTGTTACCAACCGTCGAGTACTTGCCGCCGCGGACTGCGCCACTGAGAACCAGCGACTTGGCAAAAGGGGCGTTCTTGAGCAGTGGCACGCGGGCTTCGACGAAGCCATCGGTGACGTCGAACTGACCTTCGGTACGCGGGATGGCGTTGCCGGCATTCAGGCCCGCCTGCTGCAGCGGGTCGAATTCACTGCGCGCGAATTCTTCGCGGTATTCCAGGCCGGCAGCAACGCCGACAGGGCCGGCGGGCAACTGAAAGACATCGCCACGCACCGTCAGACCAGCCAAACGCTGCGTAGTGAAAGTACTCAAAAGACCAGGCGCCTGGATGTAGTTCAACGCTGCTGGAGAGATGCTGTTGAAGCCGAAGACGTTAACGGGCACGCAGCCTTGCGAACGCGCGTTGGCGTCCAGACAGATGGCTTCTGTGGTGTTGCCATCGCCATCGGCATCGTTGATGTCCGGTACCGCTTCTAAAGCGGAGCGAAAGGTCAGAACGTTGACCTGGCCGCTGTTGACCTGTGATTCCTTGGTGGCACCGTAGCCCAGGTAGGCGTCGTAATCGAAATTGCTGAAGATCGTGCCCTTGGCACCGGCCACGACACGGAAGGTGTCGCGGTCAGCGGCGCTTCTGCGCGTGCCAACTTCGCTGAGGCGGCGCGTGAAGAAAAAGTCGCGCGCGCCGTCATCGTCGGTGTCAGTCATCCGGGCCAGCAGGCTGGCGGGGATCAACGGGTTGGCGCGCAAGGTGCCATTGACAAGGAATTCTGCAGGTACCTGACCGCCCGAACTTGGGTGCGTGGCTTCGCTGTCAAAAGGGAAGGGTTCAAGGCGCGTGCGTGTCTGCGTCTGTGCGTAGGTGGCTTCCATGAAGGCACTGTGGTTCTCGCTCATGGCGAGTTCGCCCTTGGTCGAGAACAGGAAGCGTTCCAACGGAATGGCGATGGTGCGGGACTCCTGGCGGTTGAAGCCGCGCGCAGGCGATGTGGCACTGCCATTGGTGGACCAGGCCACTTCGTTGCCAGCGGCGTCGTAGGTGCGGCTGGTGTTGCCAACGAAAAAGCGGCCCTGGGGTGCGAAGCTTGAGAAGAAAGGCGATGTGAAGTTGAACATGTCCGCCGCGTCGCCCGTCAGGAAGGCGGTGGAAATGTCGTCGGTCGGTGCGCGCTTGTTCGAGAACACCGCGCCCTGTTTCGTGTAGCCGAAGTGGGCCATGATGTTGCTCTTGCCATCGGCGCCATTGGCACCCATGGTCAGGCTGAACTCGGAGCGCTTGTCGTCGCTCTTGTTCGATTGGCCAGTCGACAGGTCAACTGCCAAGCCATTGAAGTTCTTCTTCAAGATGATGTTGACCACACCCGCCACGGCGTCTGAGCCGTAAGTGGCAGAAGCACCGCCGGTGAGAATTTCAACGCGCTCGATGAAGTCGGTCGGAATGGTATTCAAGTCGACCGCAGATTCACCCGGAATGCCCGCGACATGGCGGCGACCGTTGACCAGCACCAGGGTGCGTGAGGTGCCCAGGTTTCGCAGGTCAACGACGGCAACACCCGCGCTGCTGGTCGAAAAGTTCGAATTCGTGCGGCTGATGGCGGGCGATCCCATGGTCGGGTTCTTCAACAGCAGGTCTTGAAGCGTGACAGCGCCCGACTGCTGGATGTCTTCAGCGGTCAGCACCTGCACTGGGGACGGCGACTCTGCACCCAAGGCACGGATTCGCGAGCCAGTGATTTCAATGCGCTCGGCTGTTTGGGCGAATGCGCCAGGGGGCAGTGCCATCAGCAGGCTGCCCAGGGCTGCCATCGCAGCCGTACAGACTTTGGTTCTCTTGAACATGGATATCGCTCCTTGCGGGGGTCGAACACGGGAAACAGCAAACGCAGGGAACGGCAAGAACTACTGAAACCATGCGTCAGCCAAGTTTTTGCATTCTCGGACGCTAGACGGGGCTTTTCTCCCAAAAAAGCTTCAGGAACGGCCAGGGAGGGCGCGCGCGTTGGCTGTGCGCAACAGGCCTTGCAGGTTGCGCGAGTGAACCCGCACTTGTAAGAAACCATCGGTGCCCGTTTGGCAGGTACGGAGGCGCACCTTCCAAACAGCTCCGATCAACCAAAAAAAAGCGGGCCGAAGCCCGCTTT
>JBBQAW010000302.1:0-5171 GCA_038316815.1 Burkholderiales bacterium | reverse complement strand
GCCGTCGACCAGATTTCGATGGCCACCAAGTAGGCTCCGACGGGTGGAATCCCTCCGTCCTGAGTGATCTTCCAGTCCAGATGCGCGTGGAAAGCGCCCCTCGAATTGGCGCCGTCTATCGCCGCGGTGATCGGCCCGGTGGTGCCTGCACGGGTGAACTGGGTGCCGTTGGCGTAAAAGTTGTACTGGCTGGCCCACAGCACAGGGTCGACTGTGTAGCCGATGACGACCTCGAACGGGATCGCGCCGAACAAGGCGATCTTGGTGCCCTGAGGCGCGGGGCCCCAGACCCCGGTGGCGGGATTCCAGTAATGCAACGTGCCCAGCGCGCGAAAGTGCAATTCCTCATTGCGCAAAAACGTGCCGTTGAACGCCTGAAAGCCCGGGTCGTCGGTCAGGTAAGGGCCGCCTTCTGGGTCGCTGAAAAAGCCACTGAAAATTTGCCAGCCGGTGACGGCGTCCAGTGGCAGGTTGATGATGTTCAAGTCACCAAAATACCGCGTCAGCATGCGACTGCCGGCGACCGGGCCGCGGTCGGTGTAAATCTCTACGTCAGAGTGCTGCGCCCGTGTCGACGGCGCACGAGTGATCAAAATGACAGCGACGAAAATCGAAGCTGCAAGGCGCGGCAAAGACAAGGAAGGCATCAAAGGCTTGGCTGGACCGGCCACACGTCGAGAAGTGCGCAGCACGGCACATCGCCATGCAGACCGGTCAAAACATTCGGAACGTCCAGGACGTTCAGAGCTTGGAAATGTTCAATGGCGCCGACGAGCCGCGGCGCCGATCAAGGCCAGACCGCCCCTCCACAGCAGCCACGTGGTGGGCTCGGGACCGGCCAGGGCTTGCACCGACATCTCGAAATTGTCTTCCGACAAACCACGGTTGAGCACCATCAGGAAGGTGTCCGACGCCGTCAAATTTGTGCCAGTCAGGTAGAGCTGGAACATGTAGGAGCCGATGGCCGGGATGCCCCCGCCGACCCGCGAAACCAACATGTCCAGATGCTCATGCACAACGCCGCCGTTGCCCGCCACGCCCACCAGCCCTGTCAGGTCGCCAGAGGTTCCGGTGCCCGAAAAGAAACTCTCCTCGCCCAGGTTGCCGTCCAGCCTGACGCGCTCGGCGCCAGCCAAACCCCAGTTGCCACCGTTCCAGAACCACAGACTGCCCACCGTGTTGTAGGTGATGAATGTTCCAGACACGAAAGTGCCAGGCTCGCTGTCATAGCCGGGGTCGTCGGTTCTGAATGGCCCGCCACTGATGTCGCCGAAGTCGCCTTCGAATATCTTGAAGCCGGTGCCGAACTGGGTGGCAGCGTGGCCGTTGAGCATGATCTGGCTGCTGACGACCGACATCTCGACATCGCCTTCGTGCAATTGGGCCTGGGCCTGACCCAGGGAGACGGCCAAAGCCAGGGAAACGACGAGCTTGGAAAGGGTTGACATGGGAACTCCTTGTAGGGCAGGGCGGGTCATTCCCGGACAAGTCATCTCGTCCGAGTGGGCGCCAAAGCTTGTTTCCAAAGCGATGGCCCCAAGGGAACGAATCTTACATGCAAGTCAATTGCATTTAAACTCCCCCGATCGCAGGGTTCCAAAGATGTGCTGCAGGCAAACAGGTCTGCGCTGACTTTGCAGTGCCTGCCCAGATGCTTTGCATGTCCCCTGTGCACCCTAGCTGCCGTTCTCCTACTTGCATGCACTCCATTTTCTCCGCTTCAGACCCGCGGCGGCATCCTGTCTTGGGCACGTTCCCGGTTCAGCGGCATCCAGCGCAGACTTTGATCGAACGGGCCTCGCGCGGCGCCCTCGCTGCTTGTGTTTGCCTGGTGGCCGGTGCGGCAGTTGCACAGGCGCCGGCCGCCGCCCCCGCTCCCGCCGCGTCAGCTGCAACGCCTGGCGCCAAACAAACCATCGAGATCCGCGGTGAACGTCGGCGCCAACGCGCTGCCGGTGCCGACGAACCGGGTTCAGTGCTGTCAGGCGCGGGCCTGGCCGACCGCAGTACGGGCACGCTGGGCGCCACGCTGCAGGACGAATTGGGCGTGGCGAACGCGAGCTTCGGTCCAGGCGTGGGCCTGCCGCAGATTCGTGGACAGGGCGGCTCAAGGGTCCGGGTGCTGCTCGGCGGCATGGGCAGCAACGATGCATCTGCCATCAGCGCCGACCATGCGGTGATGGCCGAACCGGCATTGGCTCGACGCATCACGGTGCTTCGCGGCCCCGCTGCCATCCTGTATGGCGGCAGCGCCATTGGTGGCGCAGTGCGCATTGACGAAGAGCGCATTCCTGAATATGGCGTCGACCAGCCCGAACTGGACTTCGAACTGCGCCTTGGTCAAGACAGCAGCCTGGCAGTCATCAGGGCGGCGGCAGGCCTCGGTGGCTGGGTGGCCTATGGCGATGTGCACCAGCGCGACACCCGCCGTGTGCACATTCCCGGCTTGGCTCTGGACGAAGACGCCATCAGGTCCCAGTTCGGTCTCGTCAACGGCCGCAACACCCGCAGCCATGTGGGCAACAGCGATGCCATCACCGAAGGCGGTGCGTTGGCCCTTAGCCGGGTATGGAGTCAGGGCTACATGGGGCTCGGATGGCAAACGCTGGAGTCGGACTACGGTCTGCCCCCCGGGGCGCACAGCCACGGCCCGGAACTCGTGGCCCGGGGCTTGGTGCCCGACCCCGATGCCGACGTGGTGCGCATCGCTGCCAAATCGCAGCGACTGCAATGGAAGTCAGAGTGGAGATTGGCCAAGCCTGACGCCAAAGAAGCTGTTCGCGCACCGACCGGTTGGCTGGATTGGCTGGCAGCAATACGACTTGAAGCCACGCGCAGCCTGTATGCGCATGATGAGCTGGAAGCGGGTGTGGCCAACACCCGGTTCGAGCACCGCGTGAGCGAAGCGCGGCTGGAACTGGACACGCACGGGCCTGGCCTGACGACCGGCATGCTGGGCGCGCAGGTGCAAGACCGGGATTTTTCAGCGCTGGGTCTGGAGGCTTTCGTGCCGCGTGCCCAGATCGAGGTAGCCAGCCTCTTCGGCCTGCAGCGCTGGACTTCTGGGCCCTGGTCTGCCGAGATCGGACTGCGCGCAGAGCGGCATGCTTACCAGCCCGAAACGCCGTTTGTCATCCTGGATCAGTCGCGTGACTTGCCGACACGTCGTTTCTGGCCGCGAAGTGGTTCCGTGCAGCTGCGTCGCACACACGAATCCGGCGCAATGACGTTGACCCACTGGCGTGTGGCGCGAGCCCCTGACGTGCAAGAGATCTACGCCGGCGGGCCACATATTGCAACGCGCAGCTTCGTCTTTGGCAACACCGCACTCGACATCGAGACATTGAAGGGCTGGGACCTGGGCTTGCAACAGGATGCCTTTGGCTGGCGCTTGCGCGGCAACGCTTTCTTCTAACGCAGCGCGGGCTACATCTACCAGCGCAACCTGGGCTGGTTCTACGAAGCAGAGGAGCAGCAGGCGCAGGCCTTGTGCACGCGACTGGACAACTGCCTGCCGGCGAGCAAGTACGAACAGCAAGGCGCCAGGTTCTGGGGCTATGAGGCTGAAGTTCGGCGCGAGCTTCCGGCCTTGAACACTTTCTTCAGCGTTTTCTCGGACGCCGTGCGCGGGCGTTTGGAGGCGGGCGAAGACGTGCCTCGCCTGGCACCGCAGCGCTACGGGGCGGCTCTGGAATACGCGCACGGCCGTTGGCGCAGCGAATGGCGGTTGACGCGGGCCCGCGCACAAACCCGGCCCGGCCCGCTGGAAACCCCCACGGCCGATTGGTTGCAACTCAGTGGCAGCCTGCGCTACAGCCTGGAACGTTCTGACGGAACGCAGTGGAGCTTCTTCGTGGTCGGCCGCAATCTGGGCAATGCACAAGTTCGCAACAGCACTTCGTTCTTGCGCAACTACGCGCCCGAGCCTGGCCGGCTGGTGCAGATTGGATTGAAGGCAACGCTATGAATATGAGTCCAACTTGGATGTTTGCCACGCGGTTCGTGGCTTGCTTCAGCGCATTGCTGATGGCCGCCTGCGGCGGTAGCGACAGCGACAGTGTCCCCAGCGACAGCATCGCAGCGCCGGGGGCTTCTGACATCGCTGCCGTGCCTTGTGCCCGCTGCCGGGCAGGGTTCATCACGGGCGTTGCCGCGTCGGGCGGTCTGGCGCTGGCAGACGCGCAGGTGCTGGCATGGGATGCCAGCGGCGTCAGCCAGCGAGGCCGCACTGACGCGTTGGGCCGGTTCGAATTGCCTCTGGGCGCCTTGACGGGCGCCCTCATCGTGCAGGTCACGGGCCAGGACGCGGGGCTGCCCCTGCGTCTGCACACCGCCTTGCGCACCAATGAAGTCGGCCGGCAGTACGCTGCTGTCACCCCGCTGTCAGAACTGGTCGTGGCCGATGCCCTGGCAGGTGTGCCCGAAGTGCTGCGTGAGGAAGCTCGCACCGACTTCAATCGTCTGGCGGGCAATGCCTTGGTCGACAGCGAACGCCGCGTGCAGGCCCGCGTGCGCAGCGTGCTGGCAGCTGCCGGCGTGGGCAGCGACACCAGCCTTCGCACGCCCCTGTTCGATGCGCCAGCAAGGCTCGCCGACCTGGCGCCCGTCAGCGCCCAGGGCGCAGCGGCTTTGCCACGGGCCCTGGCCTGGCTGGACCTTCATGTCCTGGCGGACGGCTACCTGTTGCGTCATGCCGCACAGCCTGATTCACAAGCCGTGCGCATCGTGGCGGCTGGCGCCGACGGCAGTGTCGCCTTGCCTGCCGTCGAACCTGCTGCACTGGCCGGCTTGAATGCCGCTCTCGAGCGGGCGCCCGCGTTGGGAGCCAGCCTGGCCGAGCTGACGGCGCAGTTCTCAGCCCAGCGCCCTGACGCGACCAGCCTGCAACGCTTCGTGGCGGCGGGCTTTGTGCATGACGGCCTGAATGCACAGCAGTACATCGAACGCGTGCTTCTGCGCGCCGACGCTCCCGCTGTGGGTGGCTTCAGTCTGGTGGGTGCGCGCTGGGGCAGCCCCCGGCTGCTGCAGTGGCGCCCGGATGGCGCCACGCGCTGGCGGTTCTTGGTGCAAGCCGCCGACGGCCCGGCTTCCGTCGAGGACCTGTGGTTCCAGACCGCAGGCACGGCGCTGCAGTGGCTGGGCAACGGCCAAGGCTTTGCCGCCCGCCTGGG
>JBBQAW010000301.1:0-5174 GCA_038316815.1 Burkholderiales bacterium | reverse complement strand
CTGGGCTGCGGCATTGCTGACGCTGCTGACCTTCTTCAGCCCCGACATGCGCCGGCTGCGCCTGGTGGCGCTGGCGGCCAACGCCGCCCTCATCGCCTACGGCGCGGTGGCCCACCTTCTGCCGGTGCTGGTGCTGCACCTGATGCTGGTGCCGGTGAACCTGTGGCGGCTGAACCAGACGTTCAGGCGCGACGCGCGTGCCGAGCACGCCAGGCCTGTGCAAGCCCAGCGCGAGGCGCGGCCATCGCGCGGCTGGACTGCGAAGCGCCGAGGCTGGCGCGGCGGTCGGCGCGCGCAGAAGGGCAGAGTGGCTGCCCGGACGACCGGGTCCGCCACGCCGCCGCCTGTGACGCCACGCGCCGGCCTTGATACCGTCGGCAACCCCAGCCACACGCCGGCCCACACGCAGGGTCGCCCATCATGAACAAGGAACACCTGCTGGCCCTGGACCAGGGCACCACCAGTTCACGCGCCATCGTCTTCCACCGCAGCGGCCGCGTGATGGCGCGCGCGCAACGCGAAATCACGCAGTATTTCCCGCAGCCCGGCTGGGTGGAACACGATGCCGACGAGATCTGGGCCACGCAATTCGCGGTGGCCCAGGAAGCCCTGGCTGCCGCCGGCCTGGCTGCGCAGGACATCGCCGCCATCGGCATCACCAACCAGCGCGAGACCACCGTGCTGTGGAACCGCCAGACCGGCCGGCCCATCCACCGTGCCATCGTCTGGCAAGACCGGCGCACCGAAGCGCTGTGCGCGCAACTGCGCGAACATGGGTTGCAAGCCAAGGTGCGCCGCAGCACCGGCCTGGTCATCGACCCCTATTTCAGCGCCACCAAAATCCGCTGGCTGCTTGACCACGTGAACGGCGCGCACATCGCCGCTGCGCAGGGCGAACTGGCCTTCGGCACGGTGGACAGCTGGCTGCTGTGGCAGTTGACGGGCGGACAGGTGCACGCCACCGACGTCAGCAACGCCAGCCGCACGATGCTGTTCGACATCCACCACCATGCGTGGGACCACGAACTGCTGGCCGCCCTGCACGTGCCCGACAGCCTGCTGCCGCAGGTGCACCCCAGCAGCCATGTATTCGGTGAGACCACTTTGTTCGGCGCGCCCATCCCCATCTGCGGCATTGCCGGCGACCAGCAGGCCGCACTGTTCGGCCAGGCCGGCTTCACGCCCGGCGTGGTGAAGAACACCTACGGCACCGGCTGCTTCATGCTGATGCACACCGGCACGCGTTGCCCCGTTTCCACCCACGGCCTGGTGACTACGGCCACGGCACAAGTGGGCAGCGCCCGCGAATACGCGCTGGAAGGCAGCGTGTTCATGGGCGGGGCCGTGGTGCAGTGGCTGCGCGACGGCCTGCGGGCCATCCGCAGCAGCGCCGAAGTGCAAGCGCTGGCCGACAGCGTGCCCGACGCTGGCGGCGTGGTGCTGGTGCCCGCCTTCACCGGCCTGGGCGCGCCTTACTGGCGGCCCGACGCCCGCGGCAGCATCACGGGCCTGAGCCGCGGCAGCACGGTGGCGCACATCGCGCGCGCGTCGCTGGAGAGCATCGGCTATCAGAGCACTGCCTTGCTGCAGGCCATGGCCGCCGACCTGAGTTCCGCCGCCGCGCCCACCGAACTGCGTGTGGACGGTGGCGCCAGCGTCAACGACCTGTTGATGCAGTTCCAGGCCGACCTGCTGGGCCTGCCGGTGCTGCGCCCGGAAGTCACCGAAACCACCGCGCTGGGCGCCGCCTGTCTGGCCGGCCTGGCAGCCGGCCTGTACCCCGGCGGTACCGATGAGCTGGCAGCCTTGTGGCGCACCGAGCGACGCTTCGAACCCACTTGGCCGCGCGAACGCGCCCACGAGGCCATGGCAGCCTGGGACCGCGCGGTGCGACAGACGCTGGCCGACTGAGCGAGCGCCCGCTGTACCAGGGCAGCCGTTGTGGCTCTGGGTGCTGATGTGGGTTTTTTGCGGGTTTTTTCGCGGTGCTACCGTTGTGCTTCCATCGAAAGACCGGGGCAAAGCATGGAGGTCGCGATCCGCAAGATGGGCAACTCGCAAGGCGTGCTGATTCCGTCTGATTCCGAAACCGATCCTCGCGCAACTCGGGCTGGAAGGCTCTGCCGACCTGCAGGTGAGAGACGGCGTGATCGAGATCCGCCCCATTCGGCGCAATCCGCGCGAAGGGTGGGCCGAGGACGCCCAGCGCCTGGCGCATGACCACGGGCTCGCGGCCGGCGCACTTCCGCATCCCGCTCACCTTTCAGGGCAAACACGGCCTGATCGTGCTGGACCAGATTCATGCGCTCGACCGTTCGCGCCTGGTCAAGCGCCTGGGTGCGCTGCGACCGTCCACGCTGGCGACCACGCTGCAGACCTTGCAGGCCATGTTCGCGCCCCGAAGGAACTGCCGCGGGATGATGACGGCCGTGGTCGTCGTCAGCTCGACGCAGCCTGGAGGCGTTCGGTCCGCCGTTCACTATTGAACGCCAGTGTCTTCAGCGCGTCTCGCGCCGCGAACATGCCCTCATCGGTCAGCCATCGCAGGCCGTTTCAGGAGAGCCCGCCATGACCCACCGCACCGCCTTGTTCGTCTCTGTGTCCGCCGCCATCGCCGCATTCGTCGGGGCCAGCTTCCCCCCCGGCCGCGCAAGCCCAGTCAGTGCCCATGCGCGAAAAGCTGCAGGCCAGTGCCGTGACCTCGTTTCAGCAGGGGCGCTTCCCCGAGGCCTACGGCCGCTTCGTCGCCCTGGCCGACGCTGGCCACGCGCCCGCCGCTGAGTTGGCGCTGTTCATGTCGCAGAACGACATCGCACTGTTCGGCAAAGACTGGGACGTCAGCCAAGAGCAGCTGTCGGCCTGGGCTGCCCTCACCGGCCGGCCCGCACCGGTGCTGCAGGCGCGCACTTACGCGCGGCCCGCGGTACCCGTGAAGAACGCATCGCGCTAAGCGTCGCCCCCAGTCCATCGCGATACGCCGGCCGCCACCTTTCAATCACGGCTGAAGGACGCAAGCACGCGCCTTCCAACTGCCGTGGATGCCGACTCCGGAAGACAGCCAGTGAATTGCGTTGTCGTCAGGATGCCGCCTCGTTTGCGAGGCGCGTCAACGATGTCAAGCTGCGCCGGAACTTCCATGACGAGTTGCGATTCGTACGATCGCTCGCCATTCACATTCGCTGCGCGAGCCGCGGTTCCGCCACGGTGCTGCGGGCCGAACCATTCGGCTTCGCTTCGGGCTTTGACGTCGTTGCTCTCCCTGGAATTTTCGTCTGGCTCTTCCGGTGACCGGGCAGTGTCGAAGCCCCGATCGACTTCCCTGGCGCGCTGCGCTTTTCGCCGTGTCGCCGCAAAGCCGAAGGTCGAATTCGAAACCTTCGGTTACTGCGACGTAGTCCACGAAATGTCTCGTTACAAATTCGGTCCTGGCCTTCCTTGTCTAAAAACCAGGATAAATTTCGTTGTCGGCGTTTCATGCGTCGGCGAGAAGGGCAAACCCGCTGAAAGGCGGAGACGCAAAGCTTCCGGGCTAAAGCGCCATTTTTGGCGCCATGCCAGCGGAGTTACCGTGCAGTAACTGCAGCCTGGACTGCAGCACTGACGTACCTTCTCTTTCAAACTTGTAGTGTTGAAGGGAAGAAGAAAATGTTCAAGCAAGCCATCCGTTCAGTTCTGGTCTCGCCTGCCAGCCAATTTCTGCCAGCGGCCCCTGCGGCCTTGCGCTCTTCCCAGGGCGCCGTCGTCCCTGCTGTCAGTCAACTGCTGGACGGTATCGGCAGCCGGCACGCCAGTGCGGGGTCGATGCAGGACCTGCAGACAGCCACCTGGACGCCTGCTTCGGCGGCCTCGTTGGGCGCGATCGAGAGTGCCGTTTTCCTGGGCATTGGCGGTTACTTCTGTTTCGGTCTGGGCTCGGTACTGGGCCTGTACTGATCGGCTTCATTGCCGACCGTCACGAGCTCGGCCCTCCAAGGAGCCTTTCGGCATCTGAGTCGCAGCCAAGTGACATGAACCGGGCAGCACCCCAGAGGATGGAAGACACTGGGCTGTGCGGGCCAGCGCGGGTAGAGGCCGATAGATTTATTGACGGCATGGACCGCGATCTCCAAGTCGACCCGCTGCCGACCACTCGTACCCAGGATTGCCTGCAGGCGATGCACAAGCGCGTTAGTGCACTGGACGTTCAGCAACCCAAGATCACCGCCTGTGCCGTTGTCAAGCATGACGACGGCCGAGTCAAGGTCACGAAGCGCGACTTCGGCGCCGTCAAACTTGACCGCCGCGCCCTGGCGCAGTGGTCGCTGGAGAGTGCTCGCTGGGGATCAATCAAGCCCGAAATTGTGGTCATGGAAAGTGCCGGTGTGTACTGAATGAGCACGTTTTCTGCGCGGGAGGCGGTGGGCATCATCGCTTGGGCGGTCGATGACCGGCAGGTCAAGGCCGTGCTCGGTCGTAAGACCGACATAGCCGACGCGCAGTGGCTGGCCACGCCGGCGCGAGCAGGCCTGCTGCGTGCGTCATTCATCCCGCCAGCGGACTTCCGCCAGCTTCAGCTGGTGCGGCGGCCCCGACGCGATGCGCGCTGAAGGCCAAGTTCGATCTATTGGCCATCCGAAAGGCCCATAAGAAGTCAGTCGTGGCGCTGGCGCACAAGATGCTAACGGTCGCGCCGCCCGTGCCCACCGAACCCAGCCGCCGCCTGCGCCAGGTCAGCGCGCTGTTCCTCAACATCGTCGGCAGCATGCATCAGCGACGACACCAGGGCGCTGGTGCACGGTGCATTCGATACCGAGCCGCAGCGCTCGCCGCGCCGCTGCGTGGTTCGCCGCATGCGGGCGGCGCGCCTGGCCACCGGCCCTGCCTTGACGCCGCGCGTCGTCAAGACGTGCATCTGCGGGGCAGGCGCAGCCGTGCCGGCTACTAACATCATGGGTTACGCCCAGCGCCTGCAAACCGCCCTTCAATGCCCACGCAACTCGCCCACGCATCACCGTTGATTCAGGGCAGCGCGTGGCGCGAATTGCAGGCCGGCATCGCCGGCATGCTGATCAGCCTGGCGCCCGCGCTGACGATGGGCTTGCTGGCCTTTGCCGCCCTGGGCACGCAAGCGGCTGCGCTGGGCATACCGGCGGCCTTGGTGTCCAGCGTCATCGGCGGCGCCGTGTTTGCGCTGC
>JBBQAW010000300.1:0-5197 GCA_038316815.1 Burkholderiales bacterium | reverse complement strand
GGCGATACTGGCCTGGCTGACGCTTTGGGGCTGGCTGTCCTTCGTGTACTTTGCTCACCAAGGCTAGGCGCGGACCTGCACAGCGTGCCTCACGAGCGCAACCTCGCGGCACGAGACACGAGGCACCCAGGCAGCCGTGGCGTAAGCGTCTGGTCGTGGCATCTTGAGCTGACGGGACCGACGCCCGACCATCGCGTGCATGACGAACGTGGTGGCGATGACCAGCAAGACAATGATGGCGCGACTCGCGCGCTGGCTGCGCGGCGTCGCCCTGGTCGCCTGCATCGGCCAGCGCAGGATCGCGTCGTTCGCCCAGCGCGTCTGCGCCGCCTGGCGGATCTCAGTCGGTGCGCTGCCACCGGTGCGGCAGCAACTCCTCGATCCGGCTGTTCAGCTGCGTGGGCAGTCGCGTGAGCACGTCCTTCAAGTAGGCCCAAGGCTCGTGCCCATTGAGCTTGGCCGATTGCAGCAGGCTCATCACTACCGCGGCGCGCTCGCCGGCCAGCTGGCTGCCGATGAACAACCAGTTTTTCCGGTAATGATCATTTATGCATTAACGAAATAATGCAAAGCGCATTCTTATGCGAACTTGTCGGCTCTCGCCTCGCGAATGGCGAGGCGTATCAAGGCTTGCAGCGATGCGATTGAGGTCTGGACTGTGCGGAAAAACAGGCGTCTCCTGTTGGGGCAACCCCACTTCAGCAGATCTTCATGGATGCACTCGAGTCCTTTCATCCGGTGCCGGCGGCATGGCTGCGCGTTAGAGAGCTGCCTGGTTCGACTGCAGCCAAAGGGCTGCTTGCTGGGCGGCAACAGCCCGAGAAATACCTTCTTCGGACGCCTTCGAAATGTTGATCCCCAAGCTTTTGGCATGTTCCAGCAGTCCAGCATCAATCGTGACGTTGGTTGCCTTTCGGGAAGACGTGGCGGGCGGCGGCTTCATGGGTCGGTGTCGCCACTTCTGCGACAGAGCAACCTGTCTGGCGCGCTGCGGTTGTGGCGGGCTCAGTCATTCAGGGCCAGTTCAGCTGGCGCTGAATCTCGTCATTGTCCTGCCCCAGTGCCGGCGCGATTCGATGCTGGCCGCCCGGCGTGCGCGACAACTTCGGCACGATGCCGGGCACGGTCAGGTGGCTGCCGTCGGCCATCTGCACAGACTGCAGCATGCCGCGCGCCTGGTAGTGCGGGTCGGCTGCGATGTCGGCCACGGTGTAGATGCGGCCGGCCGGCACGCTGGCCTGGTCCAGCGCGGCCAATACGTCGGCCACGTTGCGGGTGCAGGTCCAGGCCTCGATGGCAGCGTCGATCTCGTCCACGCGCGCCACGCGGCCGGTGTTGTCGGACAGTGTGGGGTCGGCGGCCAGGTCGGGGCGTTCGATGACGCCCATCAGCCGGCGGTAGATGCTGTCGCCATTGCCGGCCACCAGCGCGTGGCCGTCCAGGCATTGGTAGGCATTGCTGGGCGCGATGCCGGGCAGGGCGCTGCCGGCTGGGCCGCGTACGGCACCAAAGGCGCTGTACTCCGGCAGCAGGCTTTCCATGCAGTTGAAGACGGCCTCGTACAGCGCAACGTCCACCACCTGCCCGCGCCCGCTGCGCTGGCGTTCGTGCAGGCACATGAGGATGCCGATGACGCCATGCAGCGCTGCCAGCGTATCGCCGATGCTGACGCCCACACGCACGGGGGTGCGACCTGGTTCGGCCGTCAGGTGGCGCAGGCCGCCCATCGCTTCGGCCACCACGCCGAAGCCGGGCTTGTCGCGGTACGGGCCGGTCTGGCCATAGCCGCTGATGCGCAGCACGATCAGGCGCGGGTTGGCTTCCAGCAGGACGGCGGGGTCGAGGCCGAAAGCTTCCATCGCACTGGGGCGGAAGTTCTCGATCAGCACATCGGCTTCCAGCGCCAGGCGGCGCACGACGGCCACCGCTTCCGGGTCTTTCAGGTCCAGCGTCAGGCTGCGTTTGTTGCGCGACTGCACCTGCCACCAGACGGAAGTGCCGTCCTTCAGCAGCCGCCACTTTCGCAGCGGGTCGCCACCGTCGGGGGGTTCGACCTTCACGACGTCGGCGCCGAAGTCGGCCAGGGTCTTGGCGGCGAACGGGCCGGCGATGAGCTGGCCCAGTTCCAGCACTTTCAGGCCGAGCAGCGGGCCGGTGGGGGGCGTCGGTGTTTGCATGGACCGCAGATTGCCGTGGACGTGGGCTGCTGTCCATCCGGGTGATGCAGCGGTATGCCCACGGCAGCCGCTGCGGGCCGAAACTGGAGGCCGATGGCCCTTGATTTCGGCCGCATGGATGCGGCGGGCACTGCCGATACTTCCACCATCGCGGCCGAGACAACTTTCGCCCCCATGTCCACACAACCCATCGTTGCCGATCGCGGCGAATTCATCGACGCGTTGAACCGCCTGCGCCGTGGGCATGTGCTGGTGAAGGTTGGCCATGCCTCGGGCGGCTGCGTGCTCGATGGCGGCGTGCTGTACCGGTCATACGGACCCCTGGTCCGCTACGGGCTGATTGACGAGTTCAAGAACCCGCAAGGTTTTGAGAATGCCAGCTACTACCGGCTGACACCGCAGGGCCGCGAGTTCGCCGAACGGGCGTGCCGCGCCTGGGGCCAGCGCCCGCTATGGCAGCGGCTGGCGGTGCGCCTGGCTGGCTGAAGGCTGCTGCGCCTGCTGTTGTGCATGTTGATGCGCCTGCTGGCGCGCCTGCTGGTGGCCATGCGGGTGCGCAGAAAACCTGGTGCCCCAAGTCGGGAGACTATGCTGCGCCATGCCCCGCCAGACCTTGCGCAGACTTGCCGGCCGCGAACGCACGCCGCGCGCCAACCGCCAGCTGGGTCTGCTGTTGGCCTTCGTGGCCGGGGCAGTGAACGCCGGTGGCTTTCTGGCCATTCAGCGCTACACATCGCACATGACGGGCATCGTCTCGGGCGTGGCCGACGACCTGGCGCTGGGCCGTGTCGGCCTGGCCCTGGCGGGCGTGGGACTGGTGGCCACCTTCATGGCCGGGGCCGTCACCACCACACTGCTGGTGAACTGGGCGCGCCAGCGCCGCATGCACAGTGAATACGCACTCAGCCTGGGCCTGGAAGCCTTGCTGCTGCTGGCTTTTGGCGTGATGGGGGCCAGCCTGGCACAGCACACCACCTTGCTGGTGCCGGCCACGGTCACCCTGCTGTGCTTCATCATGGGCTTGCAGAACGCGCTGGTGACGAAGATTTCGCATGCCGTCGTGCGCACCACGCACATGACTGGCGTCATCACCGACCTGGGCATTGAACTTGGCCGGCTGCTGTTCTGGCGCGGCGCCGCTGCGCCGGCAGTGGCGGACGACATGCGTACGAACCGCGACAACCTGCGCCTGCACGCTGCCTTGCTGGCATGTTTTGCGGGCGGCGGGCTGCTGGGCGCGCTGGGTTTCCAGTGGTTGAGCTATGCCGCCACGCTGCCCATCGCAGCGTTGCTGGCCGTGCTGGCCAGCGTGCCGATTGCTGACGATCTGCAAGGCGCCTGAGCGCGCCCGCAGAAGGTTACCGGGTGCTTCAACGCACCTCGTCGGTCCAGACGCGGAAGCCGGTCAAGGTGTTCGGGCCGAAAGTCGTGCTGATGGCCACGTCGGCCGCGTCGCGGCCGCGCGCCATCAGGATGCGGCCGATACGGGGCACGTTGTTGCGGGCGTCGAAGGTGTACCAATGGCCGTCCAGGAAAGCTTCGAACCAGCCTGCGAAGTCCATCGGGCCGGGCAGCGGCGTTACGCCGATGTCACCCAGGTAGCCGGTGCAGTAACGCGCCGGAATGTTCATGCAGCGGCAGAAGGTGATGGCCAGGTGCGCAAAGTCGCGGCACACGCCGGCCCCTTCCTGCCAGGCCTCGTGCGCGGTCTTTGTACGCCGTGCGTGCTGGTAGCCGAACTGGATGTGGCGATTCACGTAGTCGCAGATGGTCTGCACGCGGCTCCAGCCCGTGGGGGCGTTGCCGAAGAGTTGCCAGGCCACTTCGACCAGACGGTCGGTTTCGCAGTAGCGGCTGCCCAGCAGGTAGACCAGGGTCTCTTCGGGCAGTTGTTCCACAGGCGTCTGGCGCGCCTGCGGCACCACCGGTTCGACCAGCCCACTGTCCCAGATGACGGCGTCGCTGCTGATGCGAATGCTGCCCGGCGGGGCCTTGATGCGTGTGCACCAGTTGCCAAAGCCGTCGCGGTAGCCGTTGCTGGGTACAGCGGGCGTCAGCCGCATGTTGTCGGGCGACTGCAGGTCCGAAACCCGCGTGTAGTGCACGTTCAGCATCAGGATCATCGGCGTGGGTTGCGGGCAATCGATGCTGATGTCGTAACCGAAGCGGATGTACATGAGGGGCCCTCCAGAGTGCCTGGCAGCATAGGCCCTGCCGCGTGCGCCCTGCGTGGGACAAGACCGCTTTCTTTTGCCGTGCACCAAACTCGGATTCAATGCCCGCATGCCCCCTGAAGACAAGCCAGCCCGAACGGCCGCAACACCTGCCGGCCGTGCCGTGCCCCAAGGCCGTGCACGCCGCTTTCTCCACCTGGGGCGTGCCGTCGGTGAAATGGCCGCCAGTGCTGCCGCCGGCGGCTTGCAGCAACTGGCGCGCGGCGAAAGGCCGGCGCTGCAAGACCTGCTGCTGACGCCGGCGAATGCCCGCCGTCTGGCCGAACGCCTGTCAACGCTGCGCGGCGCGGCCATGAAGATGGGGCAGTTCATGTCGCTGGACGGCCACGGCGTGCTGCCGCCTGAATTTGCAGAACTGCTGGCCGGGCTGCGCGACCAGGCCCAGCCCATGCCCGCCACGCAGCTGGCCGACGTGTTGGCCAATGAATACGGCCCGCAGTGGGACAAGCGCTTCAAGCGCCTGAGCTTTGCCCCCATCGCTGCGGCCAGCATCGGGCAGGTGCACCGCGCCGAAACGCACGACGGGCAAGTGCTGGCGCTGAAGGTGCAGTACCCCGGCGTGCGCCGCAGCATCGACAGCGACATCTCGAACATCGGCCTGCTGTTACGCACGCCTGGCCTAGTGCCGGGCAAGCTGGACCTGGCGCCCCTGCTGGCGCGCGTGCGCGAACAACTGCTGCTGGAAACCGACTACGCCCGCGAAGCCGCGCAGGCCATGGACTACCGCGCCCGCCTGGGCGCCGACCCGGTGCTGTGGGTGCCGGCTGTTGTGGCCGAGCACTGCAC
>JBBQAW010000299.1:0-5209 GCA_038316815.1 Burkholderiales bacterium | reverse complement strand
CACTACGTGACGCGCATGCTGCAGGAGACGCGGCCTTTCGACGCGGCGCTTCGTGTGCTTGAGGTCCTGGATCAACACAAGCTGCCGTGGGGCATCGTCACCAACAAGGCCCTGCGTTTTGCCGGTCCTGTGGTGCAGGCCTTGGGGCTGGCGCGAACTGCCGTCCTCGTCGCGGGCGACAGCACGGCGCACACCAAGCCACATCCTGCACCGCTGCTGGAGGCCGCCCGGCGCTTGGGCTGCCGCCCTGAGACCTGTGTCTACGTGGGCGACGATCATCGCGACGTCCTGGCGGGTCGCGCTGCGGGCATGCGCACCCTGGCTGCGGGCTGGGGCTATCTGGGAACCGATGTGCTGCCCGAGGCCTGGGGCGCCGATGCCGTGCTGCCCGATGTCGAGGCGCTCTTGCATTGGCTGGATCTGACCTAAACTACAAGCCTGGGTCCGACCTGGCTTCGACGTGGGTACTGAGTCGACGCGGGGCATGCCGAGCACCAGTTCGCTCGTTAATCCACTGGAAACAAAGTAACTGCGAACGATACAACGTACGCCCTCGCCGCTTAAAACCGGTGAGCCTCGCAACAGTTGGCCGATGGGCTGGGTCTGACGGGTAACCGAAGGACTGCGAGGTCATTCACATTGGCTCGTCCTGCAGCGTGTCATTCGTTGCGGGCCTAAAACCAAATGACTCGGGAATCAGGTAGCGTGCTGCTGCGCGACCTGACGCCCTAAACCCAAATTAGACAGCTACGCATGTAGAACCGTTCGGCAATGGCTTGCGGACGGGGGTTCGATTCCCCCCGGTTCCACCAGGCAAGGCTCCGCAAGGGGCCACATAGCAAGAAGCCCCTAAGTAAATCAACGACTTAGGGGCTTTTTCATGTCTGCGGGCGGCCGGACAGGGCGCTCCACACATTGAGGGCGGGTTTCACCATGGCATGGGTTCTGTTGTTGCTGGCGGGTTTGTTCGAAGTCGCCTGGGCCATCGGCCTGAAGTACACCTATGGCTTCACGCGCCTGTGGCCTACGGTGGGCACCCTGGCCGCCATGGCCATCAGCATCGGCCTGCTGGGCCTGGCGATGAAGACGCTGCCTGTAGGCACGGCCTACGCCGTATGGGTGGGCGTGGGTGCCGTGGGCACGGCCATCCTGGGCATGGTGCTGCTGGGCGATGCGGTCAGCGCGGGGCGTATCGCGAGCCTGGGGCTCATCGTCGCCGGCATCGTGGGCCTGAAATTGACGTCGGGGGCCTGAAGCCGCTGGAGCTGGGGTTGGGGCTGAGGTTGGGGCTGGGGCTGGGGCTGGGGCTGGGGCTTCAGACTGCGGTGTCGCGGTGGTAAGCGGTGACTCGATCGACCTCGTGTCGCGAGCCCAGAAAGACACTCACCCGCTCGTGCAGCTTGGTGGGCACGATGTCCAGAATGCGCTCGTGCCCGTTGGTGGCGCTGCCGCCAGCCTGTTCGACCAGAAACGCCATGGGGTTGGCTTCGTACATCAAGCGCAGTTTGCCCGGCTTGTCGGGTTCGCGGGCGTCCCAGGGGTACAGGAACACGCCGCCGCGCGACAGGATGCGGTGCACGTCGGCCACCATGCTGCCCACCCAGCGCATGTTGAAGTCCTTGCCGCGCGGGCCGGTCCGACCGGCCAGGCATTCGTTGATGTAGCGGCGCATGGGCGGTGCCCAGTGGCGCAGGTTGCTCATGTTGACCGAGAACTCCTGCGTGTCGGCTGGCAGCGTCAGTTCGCCATTGGTCAGCTGCCATGAACCGGTCTCGCGGTCCAGCGTGAACATGGCCACGCCGTCGCCCACGGTCAGCACCAGGGTCGTCTGCGGACCGTAGACGCAGTAGCCGGCCGCAGCCTGGCGCTTGCCGGGCTGCAGGAAGTCTTCTTCGCTGACGCCGCGGTCGTGGCCCATCTTGCGCAGCACGCTGAAGATGGTGCCGATGCTGACGTTCACGTCGATGTTGCTGCTGCCGTCCAGCGGGTCGAACAGCAGCATGTACTCGCCCTGCGGGTAGCGGTTGGGCACGACGTGGATGCTGTCCATCTCTTCGCTGGCCATGGCCGCCAGGTGGCCGCCCCATTCGTTGGCCTCGATCAGCACTTCGTTACTGATCACGTCCAGCTTCTTCTGCACCTCGCCCTGCACGTTCTCGGTGCCGGCGCTGCCCAGCACATCGCCCAGGGCGCCCTTGTTGACAGCGATGGCGATGCGTTTGCAGGCGCGCGCCACCACCTCGATCAGCAGGCGCAGCTGGCCGGGGATGCGGCCATGCTCGCGCTGCTGTTCGACCAGGTACTGCGTCAGGCTGACGCGCTTGTGGTTGTGGTGGCCAGCGGCCATGCTCACTGCCCGGTCAGCGCGCGGCCGATGACTTCACGCACGTCGCCGCTCAGCTCGGGCTTGGCGGCCACACGTTCCAGCGCCATGCGCGCGGCGCTGCGGTAGGGCTCGGCCAGCAAGGCCCAGCGGTCCATCGCGCGTGCCATGCGGGCGGCCAGTTGCGGGTTCAGGGTGTCCACTTCCAGCAGCTTGTCGGCCCACAGCACATAGCCGGCGGCGTCGGCGCGGTGAAAGGCGGCCGGGTTGGCGGTGAACAAGGTGCTGAGCAGGCTGCGAGCGCGGTTGGGGTTGCGCAGGCTGAAGGCCGGGTGTGCCAGCAGAGCCTTGGCACGGTTGAACGCCTGGCCGGGTGAGACGAGCCCGCCGCCATCGGCCACGCCGGGCACGGGTTCTGGCGCACGCGCCTGCACGCTGAACCATTTGTCGACGACCAGGGCCTCGCCCGGGAATGCAGCCAGGAAGTGGGCCAACGCGGGTTCAGACAATGCCGCATGTGAACCCACCAAGGCCTGCAGCGCGCCCAGGCGGTCGGTCATGTTGCTGGCGTTCTTCACGCGCTGATAGGCGCGGCCCGGCCAGGTGCTGTCACCCGCCTGGACAGCCTGCAGGCACAGCATGGACAGCGCGTGGTTGGCCAGCGCGCGGCGGCCGGACTGGGCTGCGTTGGGGATATAGGCTTCCGCGTTCTGGTGGGTCTCCCAGGCCCACAGCCAGTCATCCGCCAGCGCGGCGGCCAGTGCGGCACGCACTTGCTCGCGCACGCGGTGGATGCATTGTGGATCCACGGTGTCCAGCTGTTCAGCCACATAGGCTTCGCTGGGCAGAGTCAGGGCCAGGTCCTTGAAGGCGGCGTCGAGTGCCGGGTCGTGCAGCAGGCTGCGGAGCGCTGCCAGATAGGGTGCGTCCAGGGCCGGGGACTGACCCGCTTGCACACCCTGCAGCAGGCGACGCAGCGCCAGGCGCTGGCCGGCTTCCCAGCGGTTGAAGGCGTCGCTGTCGTGGGCCAGCAGCACCAGCAGCTCATCGTCGTCCAGGCCGTCGTCCAGCAGCACCGGGGCGCTGAATCCGCGCAGCACCGAGGGCACGGGCATGCCGCCGTCGGCCTGCACATCGTCGAACACAAAGCTCTGCTCGGCGCTGTCCAGGATCAACAGTTGCTCGGCCGCCGCCTCGCCGCCCTGGCGGCCCACCAGGCCCACGCGCACGGGGATGACCATGGGGTGGGCGCCTGCGTGTGCGTGTGCGGCGGTTTGCGTCAGCGTCAAGGTGTAGCTGCGCGCTTGGTGGTCGAAGTTGCCGCGTGCCCGCAGGCGCGGCGTGCCAGCCTGCGCATACCAGCGTTTGAAGGCATCCAGGCGTGCGGTCAGCGTACTTTTCGGGTTCGCGTCAGCCATCGCCTGGGCGAAGTCGTCGCAGGTGACGGCCTGACCGTCATGGCGCTGGAAGTACAGCGCCATGCCGGCCCGAAAGCCCTCGCGGCCCACCATCGTGTTCATCATGCGCACCACTTCGGCGCCTTTTTCGTAGACCGTGGCGGTGTAGAAATTGTCGATGGCGGCGTAGCTGTCGGGCCGCACCGGGTGGGCCATCGGGCCGGCGTCCTCGGGGAACTGCACGGCGCGCAGGTTGCGCACGTCCTCGATGCGGCGCACCGCGCGAGCGCTGGGCTCGTGCGCCATGTCCTGGCTGAATTCCTGGTCGCGGAAGACCGTCAGCCCTTCCTTCAGGCTCAGCTGGAACCAGTCACGGCAGGTGATGCGGTTGCCGGTCCAGTTGTGGAAATATTCGTGCGCGACCACGCTCTCGATGCCGGCGAAGTCGTCGTCGGTGGCGGTGGCGGCGTTGGCCAGAACGTACTTCGTGTTGAAGATGTTCAGGCCCTTGTTCTCCATCGCGCCCATGTTGAAGTCTTCAACGGCCACGATCATGAAGCGTTCCAGTTCCAGCGGCAGGCTGAAGCGGGCCTCGTCCCACGCCACACTGGCCAGCAGCGAATTCATCGCGTGCTCGGTCTTTTCCAGGTCGCCGCGCTTCACGTACACCTGCAGCAGGTGTTCAGTGCCGCTGCGGCTGGTGATGCGCTGCTGGCGCGACACCAGGTCGGCCGCCACCAGGGCGAACAGGTAGCTGGGCTTGGGGAAGGGGTCGTGCCACCTGGCGTAGTGGCGTGTGGCGTCAACGGCGCCTTCTTCCACCAGGTTGCCGTTGCTCAGCAGCACCGGGTAGCGCTTCTTGTCGGCGCGCAGGGTCACGGTGTACACAGCCATCACGTCGGGCCGGTCCAGCCCGAAGGTGATGCGGCGAAAGCCCTCGGCTTCGCACTGCGTGAACAAACCGCTGGCGCTGGTGTACAGGCCCGAAAGTTCGGTGTTCTTGTCGGGGTGGACGGTATTGCGGATGTCGAGCGTGAAGCGCTCGGCCGCAGGCGGGTTGTCAATGTGCAGCAGCCCGGCAGCGGCGTCGTGGCGGAAGGAAACGCTCTCGCCGTCGGCCTGCACGCGCAGCAGGTTCAGGCCTTCGCCGTGCAGCACCAGCGGGCCGCCTTGCAGGGCGCTGTTGCGTTCAAAGTGCAGACGGCTGCTGACCAGGGTCTTGACGGGGTCCAGGTCGAACGTCAGTTCAACCTGGCGAATCCAGTACGCGGGCGGGCTGTAGTCCAGCCGCTGGATGACGGGGGCGCTGCCTTCACGCATGGTGGTGTGTCTCCGGGTTCGTCAAGAAGGGGCCCGCACGGAGCGAGCCCGAAGCGCAGAAAGTGCAGGCTTACAGGCCCTGCTTCAGGCTGGCTTCGATGAAGGGGTCGAGGTCGCCGTCCAGCACCTTTTGCGTGGCGCTGATCTCGACGTTGGTGCGCAGGTCCTT
>JBBQAW010000298.1:0-5288 GCA_038316815.1 Burkholderiales bacterium | reverse complement strand
TCGAGCCGGTGAAAAGCGCCTATGCGCTTTCGGAACTGTCGATCAAGGCCACGCCGCTGATCCTGATCGCGCTGGGTCTGGCGGTGTGCTTTCGCTCCAATGTCTGGAACATCGGTGCCGAAGGGCAGTTCATCGTCGGCGCGCTGTGCGCAGGCTGGGTGGCCATGCAGGCCGGGCCGGAATCGGCATTCTTCGGCGCGCTGGGGCGCGGCATTCTGGTGCCCATCCTGCTGGCCGGGGTGCTGGGCGGCATGGTCTGGGCCGGCATCGTGGCGCTGCTGCGCGACCGCTTCAATGCGAACGAGATTCTGGTCAGCCTGATGCTGGTCTATGTCGCCGCGCTGCTGCTCGGCTACCTGGTCTACGGCCCCTGGAAAGACCCGAAGGGCTTCAACTTCCCGCAGACCATCAGCTTCCTGCCCGAGACCAGAGTTCCGCGCCTGGTGGAAGGGCTGCGGGCGCACATCGGCAGCCTGATCGCGCTGGTCGCGGTGGGCGTGCTGTGGGTTTTCCTGTTCCGCAGCTACCGCGGTTTCGCGCTGCAGGTGGGCGGGCTGGCACCGGCTGCAGCGCGTTATGCCGGGTTTTCATCGCGCGCGGCGCTATGGACGGCGCTGCTGGTCTCGGGCGGCATGGCCGGGCTGGCGGGCGGGCTGGAAGCCGCCGGGCCGTTGGGGCAGCTGACACCGTATGTGCCGGCGGGCTACGGCTTCGCAGCCATCATCGTGGCCTACGTGGGGCGGCTGCACCCGGTGGGCATCGTGTTCTCGGGTGTGCTGATGAGCATGTTCTACATCGGCGGCGAACTGGCGCAGTCGCGGCTCGGCTTGCCGAAGTCGCTGACGGGGGTGTTCCAGGGGCTGCTGCTGTTTTCACTCCTGGCTTGCGACACCCTGGTGGGGTACAGGCTGCGGTGGGTGCGGGCCGGCAAGATGCAACCAGGAGGCCTGGCCGCATGGAAGCCCTAGCCCTGCTGCTGGCCGCAACGCTGAGCGCCGGCACGGTGCTGGCGATTGCCGCCCTGGGCCTGCTGCTGAACGAACGCGCCGGCATCGTCAACCTGGGTGCCGAGGGCATGATGCTGATGGCGGCCATCGCCGGCTTCGCCACCACCCTGCATACCGGCAGCGACCTGGCCGGGTTCGTCGCAGGCGCTGCCGCCGGCGCCGCCATGGCTGCTGCCTTCGGCCTGCTCGTCATCTACCTGGGCACCAACCAGTACGCCACCGGGCTGGCGCTCAGCCTCTTCGGCGCAGGCTTCTCGGCCTTCGTCGGCACGGGCTATGTGCAGGGCAAGCTGGGCGAAAGGGCACAGTTCGCCGTGCCCTTCCTGGCCGACCTGCCCTTCATCGGCCCGGCGCTGTTCCGCCAGCACCCGATGGTCTACGCCACGATGGCGCTGACCGCAGGCATCGCCTGGTTCCTGTACCGCAGCCGCGCCGGCCTGGTGCTGCGTTCGGTGGGCGAATCGCCCGAATCGGCCCACGCGCTGGGCATGCCCGTGCGCCAGATCAGGCTGGCCGCCGTGATGGCGGGCGGGGCGCTGTGCGGCGTGGCCGGCAGCTACCTGTCGGTCGTCTACACGCCGCTTTGGGTGGAAGGCATGGTCTCCGGCAAGGGCTGGATCGCCCTGGCCCTGACCACCTTCGCCACCTGGCGCCCGGCACGGGTCCTGCTTGGCGCCTACCTGTTTGGCGGCGTGACAATGCTGCAGTTTCACTTGCAGGGCCAGGGTGTCGACGTGCCAAGCCAACTGCTGAGCATGCTGCCTTACCTGGCCACCATCGTGGTGCTCGTGCTGATTTCGCGCAACGCCGGCTTCATCAAGACCAACATGCCGGCTTCGCTGGGCAAGCCCTTCACGCCCGGCAACTGAAGTTTCCTTTGACCACAACGACGGAGAGAGAACCCATGAAACACGACCCACAAAAACGCCGCCTGCTGCAACTGGCAGGCTGGACGACCCTGGCCACCAGCGCCGCCCTGATGGGCTGCGGCAAGAAGGAAGAGGCCGCGCCCGTGGCAGCTGCTTCAGCCCCGGCCGCCGCATCTGCCGCCGCGCCCAAGCCCGAGCCGCTGAAGATCGCCTTTGCCTACATCGGCCCGGTCGGCGACGGCGGCTGGACCTTCGCGCACGACAACGGCCGCAAGGCCATCGAGAAGGAATTCGGCGACAAGGTCATCATCAGCTTCGTCGAGAAAGTGCCTGTGGCCGCAGACGCAGAACGCGTCTTCCGCGACCTGGTGGGCCAGGGCAACAAGCTGGTCTTCGGCACCAGCTTCGGCTACATGGAACCGCTGCTGAAGGTGGCCGCCGACAACCCCGAAGTGAAGTTCGAACACGCCACCGGCTACAAGCAGGCGCCCAACATGCGCACCTACAGCAGCCGCACCTACGAAGGCGCGTACATGGCCGGCGTGATTGCCGGCGCCACGACCAAGAGCAACACACTGGGCGTGGTGGGCTCGATTCCCATCCCGGAAGTGATCCGAAATATCAACAGCTTCACACTCGGCGCGCAGAGCGTGAACCCGAAAATTCGCACCAAAGTGGTGTGGGTCAACGAATGGTTCAACCCGCCGAAGGAAACCGAAGCCGCGCAAAGCCTGATCAACCAGGGCGCCGACGTGCTGTTCCAGAACACCGACAGCTCGGCCGTGCTGCAAACCGCGGCCAAGAACAAGAAGCTGGCCTTCGGCTGGAACAGCGACATGACGGCCTATGCCCCAGAAGCCCACTTGGCCAGCGCCGTCATCGACTGGGGCCCGTACTACATCAAGGCCACGCGCGAAGCGCTGGAAGGCCAGTGGACCGGCGGCACCAGCGTCTGGTGGGGCGTGAAGGAAGGCGCGATCGACCTCATCGGCATCAGCGACAAGGTGCCTGCCGACATCAAGGCCAAGGTCGACACCATTCGCGCCGGGCTGAAGGACGGCAGCTTCAACATCTGGAAGGGGCCGCTGGTGGGCCAGGACGGCAAGGAAGTGCTGGCCAAGGACGTGGTGGCCGACGACGCCTTTCTGGGCGGCGTGAAGTTTTATCTGAAGGGCGTGGACGGCAAGGTTCCGGGCGGCAAGTGATGGCGCGAATTAGCGCACAGGGCGGGACTGGACTCGCTTTTGAATCCAGTCTGGTCTAAAGGCCAGCGCGGGCACACCGATAAGCAATGGAACGGACGTCCCGGGATGGTTGCACGCGCAGCCCAACCCCGGCGGCGGCCCAACCGACTACGCTCAAGGGTGCTTCATGCCTTCACTCATCACGCCGCTTTCCACGTCGCAAATCGTCGGCCTGTCCACGCGCACCATCGCTGGTTTGACGACCGAGGACTGGCTGGCCTTTTCCAGCGACCAGATCGGGGCGCTGAGCTCGCAGCAGGTTTTCGCCATTTCCACGCTGGGCCTGTCGGTGCTGACGACCGATCAGATGCCGTTCTTCCAGACGCAAGCCTTGCGTGCGCTGAGCACCGCGCAGCTGACATCGCTGTCGACGACACAGATCGACGCGCTGACGACGGACCAGATCGGCGGGTTGACGACCGGCCAGTTCCGCGCCTTCACGACCCACCAGGTCTCGTCGCTGTCGACTGAAGACTTCGCTGCCATCACCACGGCGCAGGCCGCTGTGCTGACCAGCGCCCAGGCCGCCGCGCTGACGACGAGCCAGCTCGCCGCCATCGAAACCGCCGACCTGGCCGCCCTGGGCAGCGCCGCGGTGCGCGCGTTGTCCAGCGACGCCATCACCGCGCTGGGCAGCGACCAGTTGCGCGCCATGAATACGGCGCAGTTCGCCGCGCTGACCAGCGGGCAAGTGGCCGCCATCAGCACCGACGACATGGTGGCGCTGGAAACCGCCGACCTGCGCGCCCTGGGCACCGCCGCCGTGCGCGCCCTGGGCTCCGACCAGCTCAACGCCCTAAGCTCCGACCAGGTCGCCGCGCTGGGCACCCAGCAGGTGGCGGCGTTGACGACCGCCCAGTTCTCGGCCCTGTCGACCGATAACTTCAGCGCCCTGACGACGCAGCAGGTGCGCGCGCTGACCACGGCCCAGATGGCCGCCATCAGCACCGACCAGGCCGCCGCGATGGAGACGGCCGACGTCGCCGCCCTGAGTACGACACAGGTCCGCGCCCTGTCCAGCGACAACATCGGTGCCTTCGGCAGCGACCAGCTGCGCGCCATGACGACTGCGCAGTTCGCTGCGCTGTCCACCGCGCAAGTGGCGGCCATCGACACCGCCGACATGTCCGAACTGGAAACGGCCGACTTGCGTGCCTTGGGCACGGCTGCCATCCGCGCGCTGTCGTCGGAGCAATTGAACGCCCTGGGCACCGACCAGGTGGCCGCACTGGGCACCGCGCAGGTGGCTGCGCTGAGCACGGGCCAGCTCTCCAGCCTGAGCACCGACGACTTCGTTGCGCTGACGACCGCACAGGTGCGGGCCTTGTCCGCTGCCCAGGTGGGCAGCCTGACGACCGACCAGATCGCCGCCATGGAAACGGCCGACGTCGCCGTGCTGGGCACGGCGCAAGTGCGCGCCCTGGGCACCGACGCCATCGTCGCCCTGGGCAGCGACCAGCTGCGTGCGATGACCACGGCGCAGTTCGCCGCGATGTCCACGGCGCAGGCCGCGGCCATCGAGACAGACGACATCGCTGCGCTGGAAACCGCCGACGTGCGGGCACTGGGCAGCGCCAACATCCGCGCCATGAGCACCGACCAGCTCAATGCCCTGGGTTCAGACCAGGTGGCCGCGCTGAGCACGGCGCAAGTGGCCGCGTTGACGACCGACCAGATGGCCGCCTGGAGCACGGACGACATCAACGCGCTGACTACCGCGCAGGTGCGTGCGCTGAGCACCGCGCAGGTGGGCAGCCTGACGACCGACCAGATCACGGCCATGGAGACCGCAGACGTGGCCACGCTCGGCACCGCGCAAGTGCGCGCCCTGGGCACCGACGCCATCGTCGCGCTCGGCAGCGACCAGCTGCGAGCCATGACGACAGCGCAATTCGCCGCGCTGACCACCGCCCAGGTGGCCGCCATCGACACCGCCGACATGTCGGCACTGGAAACCGCCGATCTGCGCACGCTGAGCAGCAGCGCCATGCGCGCCCTCAGCAGCGACCAGCTCAATGCGTTGTCGTCTGACCAAGTGGCTGCGCTGGGCACCCAGCAGGTGGCCGCCCTGACCACAGCCCAGTTTGCCGCCTGGAGCACCGAAGACCTGGTGGCCCTGACCACCGCCCAGGTGCGTGCGCTGGGCACGAACCAGATCGCGGCGATGA
>JBBQAW010000297.1:0-5295 GCA_038316815.1 Burkholderiales bacterium | reverse complement strand
TCGCCGGTGGCCGGGCTGTTCGAAGTGCGTTTTGGCGGCACGCAGATTCTGTACACCGACGCCAACGGCGACTTCATCTTCGTCAACGGCTCGCTCATCGACGCCAAGACGCGCATCGACCTGACCGAAGAGCGCATCGACAAGCTCAGCGCCATCGACTTCAAGGACCTGCCGCTGAAGGACGCGATGGTCGCCAAGCAAGGCAGCGGTGCCCGCAAGATGGCCGTCTTCGCAGACCCGAACTGCGGCTTTTGCAAGCGTTTCGAACGCGACCTGCTGGCGGTGAAAGACGTCACCATCTACACCTTCCTGATTCCCATCCTGGGCGCTGATTCCACCGCCAAGTCGCGCGACATCTGGTGCGCGAAAGACCCGCAGAAGGCCTGGCGCGACTGGATGATCGACAACGTCACGCCGCCCAAGACCGCGGCCAACTGCAACAGCGAGGTCCTCGACCGCAACCTGGCGCTGTCGAAGAAGCACCGCATCAACGGCACGCCCGCGCTGATCTTCGAAGACGGCTCGCGCAAGCCCGGTGCGTTGCCAGCGGAACAGGTTGAACGTCTGCTTGCTGCCGCCGCCAAGAAGGGCTAAGGGGCTGAGAGTCTGTCGATCATGCCCACTCATCACGCCAAAAGACGCCCGCTCGTCGTTGCAAATGCGCGCCATAGCCCGAGCTATGGCTGTGCTTTGCGCCTGGATCGGACGCCTTTTAACGCGCTGCTCGGTCACGCTCGAAAAACTCTCAGCCTCTGAGTTGATACCTTGAACACCCTGCCGGCAGCCGCATCGCGCCTGGGCTGGGCGGGGCTGCTGCCCTTCATCGGTGGCGCCGTGCTGGTCTGGCTGGTGCGCCCCGACGCGCACCCCTATGTCACGCTGGCCCTGTCGGCCTATGCGGGCGTGATCGTTGCCTTCCTGGGTGGCATCCACTGGGGCTTCGCTTTTCGTCAGCCGCAGCCGCCGGCCTGGCTGCTGGCCTGGGGTGTGGTGCCTTCGCTCGTGGCCTGGATCGCATTGGTGATGCCGCCCAGCGCCGGGCTGGTCATCCATGGCCTGATGCTGCTGGTTTGTTATGCCGTCGACCGGCGTGTCTACCCGCCCATGGGCGCGGCGCACTGGCTGACGCTGCGTTTCCGTCTGAGCAGCGTGGCCGCGGTCAGCTGCTTCATCGGTGCCGCTGGCACCTGACCCGAACCGGCGCACCGGCACGCTGCCCGCTGGGCTGCTGCTGCTGCTGCTGACGGCTGCTGTCACGGCCGCGCACTTCTGGCTGGCGGCGCAAGTGGTGCCCAGCCGGCTGGGCGAGGGTGCAGCCGACGCGCCGCCGCGCATCGAACTGGCCTTTGTGCGCGAATTGGCACCGGCAGCGCCGCCCGCCACCCCGCCTGTGCCACGACCGCGCACGAGGTCGCGACCCGCAGCACCGGCGCCCGAAGCGGCAGCCTCCGCGGCTGTACAAGCGCCCGCCGATCCCGACCCCCGGATCGACCCCAGCCCGCTGCCCTTGCCGTTCCAGACGCCGGAACCTGCGCTGGCCCAGGCTGTGCCTGCAAACGCGCCAGCATCAGCGGGCGTTGTGGCGGCTGCAGCCGCGGCAACGGCACCAGCGGCGGAGGCAAGCACAGCGACCATCGTGGCGAGCGCCGCGGCTTCATCCGCCAGCGCAGCTGCCTCAGCCACCAGCTTCGAATGGCCGCCGTCCACCCGGCTGACTTACCGCCTGACGGGCCATTTCCGCGGCCCGGTGGAGGGGCAGGCCCGCGTCGAATGGCTGCGCAGCGGCACGCGCTACCAGGTGCACCTGGACGTCAGCGTGGGCCCGGCTTTCGCGCCCCTGATGAGCCGGCGCATCAGCAGCGAAGGCGAGGTCACCGACCAGGGCCTGCAGCCCGCCCTTTTCGACGAAGAAACCCGCATGCTGTGGCGCGACGCACGCCGTTTGCGCATCGAAATGGGCCCGGACCTGGTGCGGCTGCCCCGCGGCCAGCCAATAGCACGCCCGGCCGGATTGCAAGACACGGCCAGCCAGTTCGTGCAGCTGACCTGGCTGTTCACCACCCAGCCCGGCTTGTTGCAGGCGGGCCAGACCATACCGCTGCCGCTGGCGCTGCCGCAGCGCATTCAACTCTGGCAATACGAGGTCGGCGAGAGCGAAACCCTGGACACCCCCGCTGGCCCCGTGCAGGCCGTGCATGTGCGGCCACGGCCAGACGCTGCCAGCGAAGCCCGTCGCGGCGGCGACTTGGTGCCCGAAGCCTGGTTCGCGCCCAGCCTGCAGTACCTGCCGGTGCGCATCTTCATCCGCCAGGACGGTGACAACTACATCGACCTGGTGCTTGAACGCCTGCCGCAGCAGGCCGAAGGCGGGCGTTGAATTCCGTTTCGAGGCGTCACTCCGCAAGCCCTGCCTGGCCGCGCCAGTCCAGCCTAGCGGCCAGAGCCCCCCTGGGGGGTGGCAAGCGCAGCGAGCCTGGGGGCTCTACAGATCTGCGAAGCGGGCGACAAAAACCTCGGCCGCTTGGCGGCCACGGGTATTGGCGATGATTTGTGCGGCCAGCAGCACGGCGGATCGCAGTTCGTCGACCGAGCGGGCACGCTCGATGCGTAAGGCCACGGCCTCGGCCATCGGGCCGACCTGGTCGGTCAGCAGGCGTACGGCTTCGCGTTGGCGCACCGACAGTGGCACGGGCATCGGCTGCATGGCCGGTGGTGTCACGCCAGGAGCCGGGGGCGTCATTGGCAAAGCGGCTGCGGGCGACACGGCACTGCCGGCGATTTCGATATAGCCCTGCGCCAGCAGCGCGGCCAGCGTTTCATCGGGCGTGGGCATGAGCAGCGGGCGCAAGTCAGCTTCGCCGCGCTTGCCGTCGACCATGATCAGCGCAGAGCGCAGCCGGGGCGCAAGTTTGTTCTCCCGAGTCGCAATCTCGGCTTGGCCTTTGGTGGTCTTGCGATAGATGCTGGGCATGTGGGGGACAGCGTTCCCGAACCCTGGGAGAAAGGTGCAGCTTATAGTGAACCGGACCGCCGGCATGCTGGCAACAGACCCGTTTTGACCCCGCTTTCGGGGCTTTCCAGCCCGTCCTTTTTCCACACGAGACACGCCATGAACGAAGCCCTGATCCTGACCGAAGTGCGCGGCGACACCGAACGCCGGGTGGGCCTGGTCACCCTGAACCGCCCCAAGCAGCTGAATGCGCTGAACGACGAACTGATGGACCAGCTGGGTGCGGCCCTGCTGGCCTTCGACCGCGACGATGGCATCGGCTGCATGGTCGTCACCGGCAGCGAAAAGGCCTTTGCCGCCGGCGCCGACATCGGCGCCATGGCCCGCTTCAGCTACATGGACGCCTACAAGGGCGACTACATCACCCGCAACTGGGAAACCCTGCGCCAGGTGCGCAAACCCGTCATCGCCGCGGTTTCGGGCTTTGCCCTGGGCGGCGGCTGCGAACTGGCGATGCTGTGCGACTTCATCATCGCCGCTGACAGCGCGAAGTTCGGCCAGCCCGAAATCAAGCTGGGCATCATTCCGGGTGCTGGCGGCACCCAGCGCCTGCCACGCGCGGTGGGCAAGGCCAAGGCCATGGACATGGTGTTGACCGGCCGCATGATGGACGCCGCTGAAGCCGAACGCGCCGGCCTGGTCAGCCGCGTCGTGCCGGCTGAGAAACTGCTGGAAGAAGCACTGGCCGCCGCCAGCCTGATCTGCACCCTCAGCGGCCCCAGCGTCATGCTGGCCAAAGATTGCGTCAACCGCGCTTTCGAGGGCGGCCTGGCCGACGGCGTCGGCTACGAGCGGCGGGTCTTCCATTCGCTGTTTGCCACTGAGGACCAAAAGGAAGGCATGGACGCCTTCGTCAACAAGCGCAAGCCGGTGTTCAAACACCGCTAGCGCGCTGGAGAGCGCCAACCCTGGCCAACCCCGGCCAACCATTGCAGATTTAAGCAATGGTGCGTTCCCGATCCGGCTATTTTTCTTTGGGATGCAACTATCTACAGTTCAACCCATGGACAGCGCCGGTTCCGCATCCACCGACAGACGGTCCCCACACCTCTCGGATGCGACAAGGAAATACACCATGAAGAAGCTTGCTTTTATCGCCTACCCCGCCATCGTGGCCCTGTCGCTGATGGCGGCCGTTTCGGCCCATGCCCAAAGCGAAAGCATGAACCTGGCGCCGACCGGCCCGTCAGCCAACGGCCTGACGCGTGCCCAGGTTCAGGCCGAGCTGTTCAGTGCCCGCGCCGATGGTTCGCTGAAGGTCTGGGACATGAACTACAACCCGGTCGAATCGACGAAGTCGGCGCGGACGCGTGAACAAGTGCGTGCCGAGGCCATTGCCGCCAATCGAAGCCAGTACGGTTCGCGCTGGTATGGCGAGGACAGCGGTTCGATCGCGCTGAACGACCGCGCACCGGCACAGCCTGCCGCGCCGGTGTTCGCCGGCAGGGCCAATCGCGCGCAGTAAAGGATTGGGGTAGCGGCTGAAATCTGAGTCTGAAAACTCAAGCCCGATTTCAGCGCCACACCCGCGATCCCACCCACGCGCCCCCACCGGCGCCCGATCAGGGCACCAGCCAACGGCCACCGGCCGCGTCGAATCCGGCGCGCCGGTGGCCGTTGGCATGCAGTTCCAGCCAGTCGATGGCCAATACGCGTGCCGTCACCAAAGCAAAGTGCCCCCGTTCGGGCACAACCCGGCCCGGCGTTGGCGCATCCAGCGGGCTGCCGGGGGCCAAGGGGCTGAGGTAGTCCTGCGCCGCCGGCGACTGCTTTAGCCGCGCCCAGCGCGAGGCCACGGCCAGACCCTCGTCTTGTACCTGCAGGTACACCCGTACCCGCAGCTGCCACGACAGCCGTTTCGACCACATCACCAGCGTACCCTGCGGCTGGCGCGCCACCTGCGCCACCTTGGCCGCACGGGCATCCGTGAACAACCGCAATTCACGAGCATCAGCATCGGTTTCCCGCAGCACCACGGTGCGCGCGTCGGCGCCGTTCTCGTCCGCCGTGGCCAGCACAGGGGTGCGCCATTCGTGGTGGCGGTCCAGCGGGGCGCGCGCCAGTTCACGCCATAGTGCGACTTCGATATCGGGCAGGGTGTCGATGCGGGTTGGGGCGGTCATTTGGGCTTGCGGACTACGGCTTTCGGCCCGTTGCGGTCGTTCGTTCGTTCGTCTGTCCATTCAATGTTTCTCGTTTGCCTGCTTGGTCCCCATGCAAAGGCGGGCTTGGCTTGGCTGCGGCGCTTATGTTCGGCGGTCGTCGCTGCGCGCCGACTTCCCTGC
>JBBQAW010000296.1:0-5314 GCA_038316815.1 Burkholderiales bacterium | reverse complement strand
GGATCACACGCTCGGCGCCCAGACCGATCTCCTTGGTCCAGATGTCGTATGCCTCGTCGTCCTCGGCATACACCGTCACCCACAATTTATCCTTGGGCAATTTGTAAACGTCGGTCAATAATTCCCACGCGTATTTGATCGCATCGCGTTTGAAATAATCGCCGAAGCTGAAGTTGCCCAGCATCTCGAAAAAAGTGTGATGGCGCGCGGTATAGCCGACGTTCTCCAGATCGTTGTGCTTACCGCCGGCGCGCACACATTTCTGCGATGAAGTCGCGCGGGTATAAGGACGTTTGTCAAAGCCTAGGAACACATCCTTGAACTGGTTCATGCCCGCATTGGTGAACAGCAGCGTGGGGTCGTCGCCCGGCACCACGGGAGAACTGGCCACGATGGTGTGGCCCTGGCTCTCGAAGTATTTCAGGAAGGTGCTGCGGATGTCGGAAGCGTTCATCGCACGGGGGCTGACAGAAGTTGGTTGGGATGCTGGTGATTCTGGGAAGGGTGGGCCCAGCCTCCAGGCAGGACCGCAATTCTATGAGGCCAGGGCGTGCACCCTGCGGGCGCTACAGTGCCAGCCAACAGGAGACCCAACGCATGAACACACCCGCCCACCCACTGGCCGCACTGCAAGACGCCAGCCTGCTGAAAACCGAAGGCCTGATTGGCGGCGACTGGACCAGCGCACGCGACGAGAGTGCGCGCTTCGCTGTCACCGACCCCGCCACCGGCACGGAACTGGCGCGGGTGGCCAATCTGGGCGCGGTGGACTGCGCGGCGGCTTTGTCGGCGGCTGAAAAGGCCTGGCCGTTGTGGCGTGCCAAGACCGCGAAGGAACGCGCCGCCATCCTGATGAAGTGGTTCAACCTGATCGTGCAGCACGCCGACGACCTGGCGCGCATCCTGACCGCAGAACAAGGCAAACCGCTGGCTGAAGCGCGCGGCGAGGTGATGTACGGCGCCAGCTTCATCGAATGGTTCGCCGAAGAAGCCAAGCGCGTTTACGGCGAAACCATTCCGACGACCGACAACAACAAGCGCTACCTCGTCATCAAGCAACCCATCGGCGTGTGCGCAGCCATCACGCCGTGGAATTTTCCGATCGCGATGATCACGCGCAAGGTGGCGCCGGCCCTGGCCGCAGGTTGCCCGGTGGTCATCAAGCCAGCAGAGCAAACGCCGCTGTCAGCCCTGGCGCTGGCCGAACTGGCCCAGCGCGCGGGCATGCCTGCCGGTGTGCTGAACGTGCTGTGCGCCGACGCCGAGAACAGCATTGCCATCGGCAACGTGCTGTGCAGTTCTGATGTGGTGCGCCACCTGTCGTTCACCGGCAGCACCGAAGTCGGCCGCATCCTGGCGCGGCAGTGCGCGCCCACCATCAAGAAGCTCAGTCTTGAGTTGGGCGGCAACGCGCCCTTCATCGTCTTCGACGACGCCGATATCGACAGCGCCGTCGAAGGCGCCCTGGCCAGCAAGTACCGCAACGCCGGGCAGACCTGCGTCTGCGCCAACCGGCTGTATGCGCAGGCTGGCATCTACGACGCTTTTGTCGCCAAGCTGGCAGAGAAGGCCCGGGCGATCAAGGTGGGCAATGGCTTCGAAGCCGGTGTGCAGCAGGGACCGTTGATCGACGCGCAGGCGCTGGCCAAGGTGGAAGCGCATGTGGCCGATGCGCTGGCCAAGGGCGCCACCCTGGTGACAGGCGGCGAACGCCTCAGTGGCCACTTCTACACGCCCACCGTGCTGTCCAACGTCACCGACGACATGCTGTGCGCGAAAGAAGAAACCTTCGGCCCGGTGGCGCCGGTGTTTCGTTTCGAGACTGAAGCCGAGGTCATCGCTGCGGCCAATGCCACTGAATTTGGTCTGGCCAGCTATTTCTACAGCCGCGACATCGGGCGGGTCTTCCGCGTCGGTGAAGCGCTTGAATACGGCATGGTGGGCGTCAACACCGGGTTGATTTCCACCGCAGAAGTGCCTTTCGGTGGCGTCAAGCAAAGCGGGCTGGGGCGCGAAGGGGCGCACCAGGGCATGGACGATTACGTCGAGATCAAATACCTTTGCCTCGGCGACATCCTGAAGTAATTCAGGCTTGGTTGGCTGCCGCAGACCCTGCAGTCAGGCGTCGTTCGCCGCCGCAGACCCTGCAATCAGGCGTCGTTCGCCGCCGCCTGGGGCCCGCGGTCGGCTGCCGATGCTGACAGCCCGCCGCCCACGCTGGCGCGCTGCATGGCCTGGGCCTGGGCGCGGCGCATCAGACTGTCGGCGTCTCTGCCGTGCTCGGGGTAAGAAGCCAGACCCACACTGACCGCCAGACCCTGTTCGCGGCCGGCCACGCTGAAGGGGCGCGCCAAGACATGCGCCAGCTTGGCAGCGACACGTTCGCCGTCCTGCGGCGAATCGATCCAGGCCAGCAACACCGCAAAGGCGTCGTTGCCGATCGAGGCCACCACGTCGCTGGCGCGCAGGGCCGAACGCAGGCGAACCGCAGCCTTGCGGCGCAGGACATTGGCGGATTCGACGCCCAGCGCGGCCTCGGTGGCGGCCAGGCCAGAAATACGCAGCGCGATCAGGGCCATGGGCGCGGGTTCGCGTTCACGCAGGGCCAGCAGGTGGGTCATGTGCTCCAGCAGCTGCGGGTGGTGCGGCAGGCCGGTCGAAAGGTCGGTGGCGTAGGCGCGCCGCGTCGCGGCTTCCAGGCGCTTGCGTTCGATCGCCTGACGCAGAGCACTGCCAAGGCGTCCCAAATCGGCTTCTTCCTGAGGCAGAACTTCCTGCACGCCGGCCTGCAGCAGCTGCAGACTGACGGAAAGGTCTGGCCGGTTGGCCAGCACCAGCACGGCTGTTTGCAGCGCCAGGGCCGGGAGACCGGGCCAGGCCAGCAGGGTGGCCAGTTCGGGCGTAGCGATGACTGCGGCGTCGACGTCGGCGCTGGTCAGTTCTTCAAGGCTGGCGTGGGTCTGGCAGACGAAGTCTCCGAAACCTGCCTGGCCGCTGCCGGCCAGCAGGGCCGAGGCGTCAATGCCGACGCTGGCAATCTGCAGAGGTGCTGTCACGGCGGGGCCTGGTGGGAATCTTGGAGCGGGTGAGGGGAATCGAACCCCTGTATGAAGCTTGGGAAGCTGCCGTTCTACCATTGAACTACACCCGCAGCAGGCGGCGGATGTTACGCCAAGCGCGGGGCTGTTGGGGGCTAGGCAGTACGCCACTTATCACGCCACTCATCACGGCAATCAACACGCCAATCAGCGCGCCGCCGAAGACAGGCTCAGTTCGCCCTTGCTCTCGAAACGCACGCTCCCAAAGGCCGGGCCACCCATCTTGCCGCGCAGTTCGTACGCCAGTTTCTCGGGCCAGGCTCCGCTTGTCGCCAGGCCCAGCATCTGCCGCAACGCGCCCAGGGCCGTCACCGTCAGCGGCACTTCGAGCACCTGCTCTGAAAACCGCGGCACCGTGCCCTTGAGGTCGGAAACGCCGGACGCGAAGTTGCGGCCCTGCACGTCCAGGTCGATGAATACACCGTCGTAATCCACGGGCGTGTCGTTCGGGTTCAGCACGCGCAGCTTGACCTTGAAGCGCATCTCAAGCCCCTGCCCCGGCATCGGTTCGACGCCGACCACGCTGACGCGCACGCGGTCTTGCCCGGGCAGGACTGCACAGGCTGACAACAAGCCGCCCGCGCCAAGCGCCAGCAAGGCGGCCCGGCGGGGCAGGAGGGTTCGACGATGCTGGTTCAAGCGCTGGCTCTCTTGACGACCGCATGCGGCCCGAGACGCCAGTTTACCGACCAGGGCGCAGCTGGCAGGGGCTGCCCGCCCGCACCGCCAGCGAAGAACCGTGGGCTGACCGCGGCCTGTTGCCCGACACTGGCTTTGGTCCATTCGCAGACACCGTCGGTGAAGACGGCCTGCGCACGCGAGCACTGGGCGTCGGCGTCGGCGACGGTGGTGGTGGTGGTGGTGGTGGTGGTGATCGTGACGCCGCCCAGCACACCCGCCAGAGCACCGCAGGCCAAGCTGGAATTGATCGACGCGCCCACACAGCCAGAACCCAACCCGAAGGAACGGAGCCAGAGTGTCGCCGCCGCTGAAAAGCTCAGCGCGACACTTCAGGGCGCACATGTTGTCGGTCTCCCGAGGATTCGGAAGTGCGCAACGGTCTGCGCAACTTGTTTCTGATACTGGACAGCGCCCTCATCGCACTTGTGCCGTCGAACCCGCATCGGCCTTTCGCTGCGGCGACACTACACTGCGCGCCCCATGGAACCTGAGCACGACAACCCGATTGATGACCGCCGCCCAATGCGCAGCTTTGTCTTGCGCGCCGGCCGCATGGGCAGCGGACAACAGCGCGCGCTGACTGAGCTGGGGCCACGCTTCGTGAGGCCTTACCAAAGCGGCCTGTCCATCGACTGGCCAGCCATCTTCGGCCGCAGCGCGCCACGGATACTGGAAATCGGCTTCGGCATGGGCGACGCAACAGCGCAGATTGCCACGGCCTTGCCGGGCACCGACTTCATCGGCATCGAAGTGCATGTGCCTGGCGTGGGTGCGCTGCTCAAGCGCATCGGCGAAACGGGCCTGAGCAACCTGCGAATCATTCAACACGACGCCGTCGAAGTGCTGCAGCACATGGTGCCCCCGGCTGGCCTGGACGGGGTGCACATCTTCTTTCCCGACCCCTGGCACAAGACGCGCCACAACAAACGCCGGCTCATCCAGCCGCCCTTCGTGCAGCTGCTGGTGTCCAGGCTGGCACCCGGCGCCTACCTGCACTGCGCCACCGACTGGCAGCCCTATGCCGAACAGATGCTTGAAGTGCTGCAAGCCGAACCCGCACTGGCCAACACCGCCAACGGCTATGCGCCGCGCCCGGCCTACCGCCCGCTGACGAAGTTCGAAACCCGCGGCCTGAAGCTGGGCCACGGCGTCTGGGACCTGGTTTTCAAGCGCCGCTGAAGTACGCGCCGGGCGCGAAGCGACAAGCTTGGGGGTCAACAGCCCGCCGTCGGGCCGCCCCAAGGCGGGCCAGCCCCCCTGGGGGTGGCGCAGGCGCGCAGCGACAAGCCTGGGGGTCAACAGCCCGCCGCCGGGCCGCCCCAAGGCGGGCTACAGCCCCCTCGGGGGGTGGCGCAGGCGCGCAGCGACAAGCCTGGGGGTCGATGTCAACAGTCTTAGGCAGACCAGCTCACCCAGCCGGTGTAGGCCGTCAGCAGCACGATGCAGCCAAAGACGATGCGGTACCAGGCAAACCAGGTGAAGTCGTGCGTCGACACGTAGCGGATGAGCCAGCGTATGCACAGCAGCGCGGAGAA
>JBBQAW010000295.1:0-5338 GCA_038316815.1 Burkholderiales bacterium | reverse complement strand
GCGGGTGTTTGAGCGTAGAGAGCGAAGCGAACGAAGCGAGTTCCGCGATGGGGCCGCGGGACCGAGCATCGCAGGGAAGTCGGCGCGCAGCGCCGACCGCCGAACATAAGCGCCGCAGCCAAGCCAAGCCCGCCTTTGCTTGGGGACCAAGCAAGCAAGCAAGCGAGCGAAAAGCATCAAACGGATAGACGAACAAACGTCAGCAGCGGGCCAATCGTTGAAGCTCATCCGCCGGCAAATCTGTGGCATTCAGTTTCTCTTTAAGATCGCCTGGACAGACGAACGAACGTCCGCAACGGGCCGCTAGCCGCCATACACCTTCGCCGAGTCCCCAAACGTCGGCGCCCCAGGAGGCTAGACGCGGCAACTCGCGCACCGGGCGCCGACAAGCTGCGGCGCGGTCATCGCTGAGTCGTTGCCGATTTTTCCTGAACGCAGCAAGAAGTCTGGCGCGCGACTGTGCGCCTTGCACGGGTTGGCTTGGTGCAGCACCACCAAGGAGCGAACGGCGTTTCGCCAAGCCAGCACTGCTATCATTTGGGCTTGTTTCAGGTGCTTGTTCTTCGCTCGAAGAACAAGTTAAACGGGAAGCCGGTGCGTCGAAGCCACAGTGGCCAAGACTATTCCGGCGCTGCCCCCGCAACGGTCGGCGAGGAGCAAGCGGCAACGCAGCCACTGGGTGAAGTTCACCTGGGAAGGCGCCGCAAGCTTTCGGGTTCTATCTCCATAGAGCTCTGACACTCGCAAGCCCGGATACCGGCCTGATGCATTGGAGCTGGCGTTGCGGAGGGCAATGCAGGCCGAGTGGCTTGCGCCTTCCTGGGCTTTTCACCCGACCCTGCAGATTTCTCTTTCCGCACGCCGGCATTTGTCTCGGTCGTGTCCGCACGGGGCGTGCGGTTGGAGAGTTCCTTGTCGAAGAAATTGAAAGTCCGCTGCATGCGGCATCGTGCTGTCTTGCGCGTTTCGTCGGTCGGCCTGGCAATGGCGGCCGCTAGCTACGGTGCCCCTGTATCTGCGCAGCAGCCAGGCAGTGCTGCAGCGCTACAAACCGTGGTGGTGACTGCCACCCGAACGCCGGTCAAGGTGTCGGACGTGGTGGCCGAGGTCACCGTCCTAGACCGCGCCACGCTCGACCGCAGCGAGGGGCGCACCCTGGTCGAAGTGTTGTCGCAGGCGCCCGGGCTGCAGTTCACCGCCAATGGCGGCTTGGGCAAGAGTTCGTCTTTGTTCGTGCGTGGCCTGGAGGCCCGTCACGTGCTGCTGTTGATCGACGGCGTGCGCGTCGGCTCGGCCACCCTCAACACGCCATCGCTCGACAACGTGCCCCTCGACACCGTCGAACGCATCGAGATCGTGCGCGGGCCGATGACGTCGCTGTATGGCAGCAACGCCATGGGCGGTGTGGTGCAGGTCTTAACGCGCAAAGGGCAGCCGGGGTTGCGAGGCAACGCGCGCCTGACTGGCGGCAGCCACGACTACGGGCTGGCATCGGCAGGAGTGAGCTTCGGCACTGGAAACTTCGATCTGGCGGCCCAGGTTCAGCGCCAGCAGTCGCGTGGCTTCTCGGCTGCCAACGCCACAGTGCCGTTTGGCAATTTCAATGCCGACAACGACGGCTTCCGCCAGAACGCGGGCAGCGTGCGTGCTGGCTGGACCTTCACGCCGAGCTGGCGTGTCGAAGGCCTGTGGCTCGATTCGAAGGGCACGACCCAGATCGATGACGGCCCCGTTGCCGACGCTCGTGCGGGCTTGCGCAACAGCGTGCAGTCGGTGCAGCTGAACGGCGCGGTACTGCAGGGCTGGCGCACGCAGTTGGCATTGGGGCGCTCTTTGGATGTGTACGAGACGCTGTCGTCGGCCAGCCCCTTCAGCACCCTGGGTGCCGTCGAGTCGAAGCAGACCCAGCTGAGCTGGGAAAATCGGGTGGCATTGCCGCTGGGCGAGGCATTGGCGGTGATCGAACGTATCCAGCAGGATGTCACCCGGCCGGGTGCGCCTTTCGCAGTCAGCGAACGCAGCATCGACGCTTTGGCCCTGGGTTGGTCTGCGAATGTGAACGCGCACGACGTGCAGGCCAGCCTGCGCCGAGACCGCAACTCGCAATTTGGCAACGCCACGACAGGCGCGCTGGCTTACGCCTACGAGTTCACCGACGTCTGGCGCGCTGGAGGCGCCTACGGCACCAGCTTCACCGCACCCAGCTTCAACCAGCTTTACTTTCCCGGCTTCGGCAACCCGAACCTGAAGCCCGAAGAAGGCAGGCACGGCGAGTTGTTCGTGCAGTGGGCCACGGGGGTTCAAGAGTGGCGTGCCACGGCCTACGAACACCGCTACGACCTGTTCATCTCCAGCGGGCCGCAGTCTGGCAACGTGCCGAAGGTGAAGATCAGCGGCGCGACCTTGGCCTGGAACGCGCGCCTGGATGCCCTGACCCTGGCCGCTTCATACGACCATGTGAACCCCCAGAACGACTCGGTCGGCACCGCCAACTTTGGCAAGCAGCTGCCACGCCGCGCCAAACAAGCACTGAAGGCCAGCGCCGACGGGCAGTGGGCGGCGTACAGCATCGGCGCGTCGATGCAGGCCTATTCGGGCCGCTTCGACGACACCCGCAACACCATCAGGCTGGGCGGCTATGGCGTGCTGGACCTGCGTGCGAACTGGGCTTTCCTGCCTGACTGGTCTGTTGGCCTGCGGCTGAACAACGTGGCTGGCAAGTCGTACGAGACGGCGTTCGGCTACAACCAGCCCGGCCGTGAAGGCTTTGTGACGCTGCGATGGGCGCCCCGTTGAATCCACTCGGTGGCCCCTTGGCCGCCCCGGCTGTGCGCGCCTGGGTGCGCACGGCCTGGCGGCGGGCTGCGGGCAAGCTGACGGTGCAGACTGTGCTGACAGTGCAGACGGTGTTGAAGGTGCTGACGGTGCTGACAGCGCTGTCCGGGGGCATTACGCCTGCGGCGTGGGCTGCAGCAGCCACGCCCGGCAGTGCCTTCAGCGTCACCGACGACCGGGGCGTGCGCGTGAGCTTCGATCAACCGCCTGCGCGCATCATCTCGCTCTTGCCGTCGCTGACCGAAACCGTGTGCGAACTGGGCGCCTGCGCGCGTCTGGTGGGCACCGACCGGTTCTCCAACTGGCCGCAGTCCGTCGTGGCCCTGCCCAAACTGGGCGGCCTGGAAGACGCGCAGGTCGAACGCATCTTCGCACTCAAGCCTGGCCTGGTACTGGCTGCCAAGTCGGCGCGTTTGCTCGACAGGCTGGAAGCGCTAGGGCTGAAGGTGCTGGCGCTGGATTCGCAAAGCCTGGCAGACACGCGGCGCAGCGTCGGCCTGGTCGCGCAGGTGCTGGGGCGGCCTGAAGCGGGCGCCGAATTGCTGGCCCGCATGGACGCGCGCGTCCGGCAGGCTGCCATTCGGGTTCCTGCCGACTGGCGTGGCGCCCGCGTCTACTTCGAAGTCTCGTCGACGCCGTTTGCTGCCAGTGAATCTTCGTTCATCGGCGAACTGTTGACGCAGCTGGGCCTGGGCCATGCCGTGCCGGCCGCACTGGGGCCGTTCCCGAAACTCAACCCGGAATACGTGGTGCGCGCGCAGCCATCGCTCATCATGGCTTCACGCAACAATCTGGGCGCCATGCCGCAGCGCCCGGGCTGGAACACCATCAAAGCGTTGGCCGCAGGGCACAGCTGCGGCTTCGACGAAGCACGCTACGACGTGCTGATCCGGCCAGGGCCACGGCTGGCAGAAGCAGCTGAAATCATTGCCGACTGTGTTGCAGCGCTCCCCCCACGCGCAGCGCGCGCCGGGCGCCCGTGATGCGCACCGTCAAGGCCATGGGGGGTTTGCAGCCAGGCGCCGCAGACACGCGCTGGACCCCAGCACGGCTGGCGCTGGTGCTGTGCGCCGTCATCGCCGGCTTGATGGTGCTGGGTCTGGCTGCGGGCAGCGAAGGGTGGTCTTTCGCGTGGCAGCAGGAAGGCGAGCTGATCGCGGCCATTCGCGCACCGCGTTCACTGGGCGCGCTGGCCGCAGGCGCCTTGCTGGGGCTGGCGGGTGCGCTGGCCCAGGGCCTGTTTCGCAACCCCTTGGCCGACCCCTACCTGCTGGGCAGCGCTGCGGGTGCGGGCCTGGGCGTCGTGCTGTTCATCTTCATCGGCAGTCTGGCAGGCGCCAGCCTGGGCCTGGCCAACGCCGGCTGGCTGGCGCGGCTGGGCCTGGTGGGTGCGGCCTTTGCGGGTGCCGTGGCCGGCGTTTCATTGACGCTGCTGTTGGGCGGCGGCGCTGCGCGCCCGCTGGTGCTGCTGCTGGCCGGCGTGGTGGTGGGCGTGTTGCTGGCCGCCGTGTCGGACATGCTGATGCTGTTGTCACCCGAGGCCATGCGCGGCAGACAAGCCTTCTTGCTGGGCACGACGGGTTTCCTGGGTTGGACCAGCGTGGCCGTGCTGGGCGTGACGCTGGCGCTGGCACTGCCGCTGGCGGTGCGCTTTGCGGGTGTGCTGGACGCGCTGGTGCTGGGCGAGGCCAGCGCCACCAGCCTGGGCCTGGACCTGCCGAAGTTGCGCCTGATGCTGGTGCTGTTGATGGCCCTGTGCACCGGTGCCGCGGTGGCGCAGGCGGGGCTGATCGCCTTTGTCGGCCTGGTGGCGCCGCACCTCGTTCGTCGCATGGTGACGGTGCGGCACGGGGCCTTGCTGGCCTTGTCGGCCTTGTCTGGTGGTGCGCTGCTGCTGGCGGCAGACGTGGCCGCGCGCAGCGTGATCGCACCGCAGGAATTGCCCGTGGGCGTGTTGACTGCAGTGGTAGGTGGCGTGTACTTGCTGGTGCTGCTGCGGCGGCGCGCCCGGGCCGACCATGTTTGACACGCCCGTGCTGCAAGCCGATGGGCTATGCCTGAATCTGGGCGGGCGGCCCGTACTGGACCGCGTGTCAGTGGCCCTGCCTGCGGGCCAGTGGGTTGCCGTTGTCGGCCCCAACGGTGCCGGCAAGAGCAGCCTGCTGTCGCTTCTGGCAGGGCTGCGCCAGCCGTTGGCCGGGCAGGTGCGCTTGCGCGGCCGCCCGTTGTCGGCATGGCCAGCAGCTGAACGCGCGCGGCAGATGGCCTGGCTGGCGCAGCAAGGCGAAGCCGAAGGCGATATCGCCGCGCGCGACGTGGTGCGCCTGGGCCGCTTGCCGCACCATGGCCTGCTGGGCGCGCCCGGGCCGGCAGACGAAGCCGCTGTCGACGCCGCCATGGCCGAGACCGAATGCAGCGCCTTTGCACGCCGCCGCTTGAGCGAACTGTCGGGCGGCGAACGCCAGCGCGTGCTGCTGGCGCGCGCGCTGGCCGTGCAGTCGCC
>JBBQAW010000294.1:0-5365 GCA_038316815.1 Burkholderiales bacterium | reverse complement strand
AGCTTCATCGAGGCTTCGATCAGCACGCTGCAAGGCAAGCTGATCGGCGCGTCGGTCTTCGTCGCGGTGATCCTGTTCTTCTTCCTCGGCACGCTGCGGCCCACCGTCATCGCGCTGACGGCCATTCCGGTGTCGATCTTCGTCACCGCTCTCGTCTTCAAGTACTTCGGTCTGTCGATCAACACGATGACGCTGGGCGGCCTGGCCATTGCCATCGGCGGGCTGGTCGACGACGCGGTGGTCGATGTGGAAAACATCATGCGGCGGCTGAAGGCCAACCACGCCCTGCCGGCCGCCAGCCGCCTGCCCACGCTGGACATCGTCAGACGCGCGTCGATGGAAGTGCGCTCGGGCATCCTGTACGCCACGGTCATCATCGTGCTGGTCTTCATCCCGCTGTTCGCATTGCCGGGCATCGAGGGCAAATTGTTCGTACCGCTGGGCATTGCCTTCATCGTCTCCACGCTCGCTTCGCTGGTGGTATCGGTGACCTTGACGCCCGTGCTCAGCTTCTACCTGCTGCCCAGCATGAAGAACCTCGACCATGGGGACACACGCGTGCTGGCCTGGCTGAAGGCGCGGTACCGCACCAGCCTGCAAGGCGTGTTGAACCGACCCAAGGCAGCCCTGGCCGCAGCCGCTGTGGCCGTGGCGGCGGCTGCAGTGGCCGTGCCTTTCTTTCCGACCACTTTCCTGCCACCGTTCAACGAAGGCACGCTACTTGTCGGTCTGCGCCTGAACCCGGGTGCCACCTTGACCGAGTCATCGGCACTGGCGCGCCAGGCCGAGGTGCTGATCAGCCAGGTGCCAGAAGTGACGCACGTGGGGCGGCGCAGTGGCCGCGCCGAACTCGACGAGCATGCCGAGGGTGTGCATGTCAGCGAACTCGATGTGGGCCTGAAACCCACGGCTGAACTGACACGCAGCATGGACGAGATTCGGGCCGACATCCGCTCGCGCCTGCTCAATCTGCCTGCGGCGATGGAAATCGGCCAGCCGATCTCGCACCGCATCGACCACATGCTCTCGGGCGTGCGTTCGCAGATTGCTGTCCGGATCTTCGGTGAAGACCTCGACGCACTGCGCAGCCAGGCCGACGCTTTGCAAGCCAGGCTGGCCACCATCCCGGGCATCGTCGACCTGGCAATAGAAAAGCAGGTGCTGGCGCCGCAGATCAAGGTGCGCATCGACTATGCGGCAGCAGCCCAATACGGTGTGCCGGCGCCGCAGGTGCTGGCCACGCTGCAGAGCCTGGTCGAGGGCGAGAAGATCACGCAGATCGTCGAAGGCAGCCGGCGCTTCGCGCTGGTGGTGCGCTTGCCCGACGAAGCCCGCTCGATCGAAGGCTTGCGCCAGATCCTGATCGAGACGCCGAACGGCCGCATCCCGCTGTCGAAGATCGCCAGCATCGAAGACGGCGACGGTCCGAACCAGATCAGCCGCGACGACGGCAAGCGGCGCATCGTGCTGTCGGCCAACGCGTCTGGCCGCCCGCTGTCTGAGATCGTGGCCGACATCCGCCAGGTCGTGGCCGATACCAATCTGCCCGAGGGCAGCTTCATCACGCTGGGCGGCCAGTTCCAGGCGCAGGAAGCAGCCTCGCGGTTGATCGGCCTGCTGTCCATCGTCTCGCTTTCGCTGATGTTCGTGGTGCTGTACAGCCGCTACCAGTCGGCGGTGTTGTCAGTGCTGATCATGGTCAACATTCCGCTGGCGCTGGTGGGCGCGGTCATCGGCCTGTGGTTGTCGGGGCAGCCGCTGTCGGTGGCGGCCTTGGTCGGCTTCATCACGCTGGCCGGCATCTCGGTGCGCAACGGCATCCTGAAGGTCAGCCACTACATCAACCTGATGCGCTTCGAGGGCGAGTCTTTCGACCAGAAGATGATCGTGAGAGGCTCACTGGAGCGACTGAGCCCCGTGCTGATGACGGCCCTGGTGACGGCCTTCGCGTTGGCCCCGCTGCTGTTCGAGGCCGAACGGCCCGGCACCGAGGTGCTGCACCCGGTGGCGGTGGTGATCTTCAGCGGCCTGATCAGCGCGACCCTGCTCGACACCTTCCTCACCCCCGCGATGTTCTGGCTGTTCGGACGCAAGCCTGCCGCAGCCTTGATGAAAGACAAGAACGCCGAGGCGCTTTGATGCGGTTTCCGTCTGCTCCCACCTGAGCTCTGTTTCACCCCCAAGGACGACCCTATGAAGACCCAAGCCTTCTTTGCCTCCATCACCCTGGCTCTGGCCGGCTCTGCCTTCGCGGCCGGTGCCAAGCATGACCACGCGCATGATCACAAACCGCTGCATGGCGGTGTCGTCGTCGACGTCAAGGACATCGACTACGAACTGGTGGCCCGGCCCACCACGATCCGGCTCTACCTTAGCGACCACGGCAAGGCGATAAACCTGTCCAAGGCCAGCGCCAGGATCACCCTGCTAACCGGCACCGAAAGGCAGCAGGTCGAACTCGAGCCCGCTGGCGACAAGCTGGAAGCCGTGAGCAGCTTCAAGGTCGGACCTGGCACCAAGGCCGTGGCCGTCGTGACCCTGGCGGGCAAGCCTTCGACCGCGCGCTTCACATTGAAATGAGTCTGCGCTCGGTGTCCGCCGGGGGCAGCGCTTGACAGCGCCCCCAGACGACGGCGCGACTAACTGGCCGACAACAGCGGCTGCACGAACGCGAACCAGCCGCCGACAGCGAACAGCAGCACCGACGCCGCGTACAGCCAGGCTGAACGCCGGCGCATTGACATGCAGGCCTTGCGCAGCGCAGGGTCCAGTGGGCAAGGTGCGTGCCGTTGCTGCCACTGCGCCGCGCCGCCCAGCGCCAGCATGGCCGCGCCCAGGCCGAAGACCCAGGCCTTTTGCTCGCTGAGCCAGACAATCTGCGGGAACACCGACACCAGCGTGGCGAGCGCGGCGCCTGCGCCCAAGCTCACCAGCAGCGCCGGCAATGCGCAGCACACCAGCGTGGAAGTGCCGGCGAAGAGAGATAGCCAGGAACTGGCCGCGCTGCGGCGCTGCTCGGCGCGGCCGTCGCTCGCCGGCACGTTGGTGTTGGCAACAAGGCCGGCAGCAAGGGTGGCATCAGGTGCGGCAGCCGGGGTGGCGGGGCTGGCCATCTCAGCGGTCCTGGCTGCGCTGTTTCGCCGCACGCAGTTCGGCGCGAATTTGCGCCACCGTCTGCGGCACGGTCTCGGTGCCCACAACGTCGTAGCCGGCCTCGCGCACCTCGGTGGCCACGCGCTGCGCGTCCAGCGTCTTGCCAGCGCGCGGTTCGACGGCCACCATGTTGTTACGCAGGTCGATGAAGATGGCGCCGGTATCGGGCAGCGACTTCAGCCGCTTCTCGATGCCCTGCGCGCAGAAAGAGCACACCATGCCATTGACCTGCAGCTTCAGACTGGACGCGGTCTGCGCCAGCGCGTTGGCGGCCGGAAGCGCCAGCAGGGCCGCCCCTGCAGCAGCAACCAAGACGTTGCGCAGGCGGGCGATGGAAGAAGCGGGAAGACGGATCGGGTTCATGGGGTTTCCTTGAAAGTCGAATGCGACGAAAAGAATCGGTTGGTAGCTTGGATGCTGATTCGGTAATGCGGCCCTGCGGCCCTGCGGCCCTGCGGCAATGTGGGTCTGGAGCAAGCTCTCCGCGGCGTCAGTAGGCCCACATCATGTTGAACTGCGTGCCCTCGCGGTTGCGGCCAAGCTCGATGAACAGGCCGCGGTGGATCAGCCGCAACATTGGCGTGACCACGTTGCGCGCGTCGGCCGCGTAGCGCGTGCGCTTGGCCTCCAAGATGAACCAGGGTTGCACCTGTTCGTAGTCGACCTCGTAGAACGAGAAGCCGGCACGCAACCAGGTGCTGTCGCGGCGCAGTCCGCTGCCGCGCATGGGCTCGAAGCCGGTGCCTAGATACAGCCGCGTGGTCTCGTAGTCGGCCATCACGGCCGGCGCCCAATAGCTGCGATCGCCGCTCATGCCATGGCCGCGCGCCCTGCCGGCGCTGACAACGAACCACAGGTTGGCCTGCGCCCGTCGCATGTTCCAGCGCTGCACCAGCCGGGTGTAGGTCAGCCCGGCGGCTTCACGCTCGTGGTGCTGGCGGTGCACACCCATGTGCAGAACCGGCTCGTGCCAGCGCGCGGCCATCACACCGAAGGCATCGCGCCCGGTGAGGGCGTAGTTCACCGCCAAATCGCGCTCGCCGCCGCTGTTGATATCGGCCATCGCCATCACGCTGCCCTGGCTGGCCATGGGCAACGCCTGCGCGGCGGGTGCGACGGCCAGCGCAAGCAAAGTCACTGCGTTGCGAGTTGCGCAAAGCACGGCGGCGCCCGAGCGGGCGGCCCAGCGGGGGCTGCGGGCGGCCGAAGCTGGGTCGCTGGGGCGTCGAAAGCGCCGGTGGGCGCAGGGTGTGCGCCGCTGCGGCGGCACTGAAGCATGTGACATGGCGTCGGTGAACGAAGAGGGGCCGGCAGGCCAGTTGGCAGTGGCCACCGGCCCCTGGCGGAACCGGTGATGTGGACAGCGCAAGCCGCGACAGGCGCGGCGAAGGCTCAGAGGCTGAGAGTTCTTCGAGTGTGACCGAGCATCGCGTCAAAGGGCGTCCGATCTAGGCGCAGAGCACAGCAATAGCTCAGGCCATGGCGCGCATTTGCAACGAAGAGCGGGGGTCTTTTGGCGTGATGAGTGGGGATGATCGAAAGACTCTCAGCCTCTCAACCCCGGGGCGGCCGGAACAGCGCGTCGCGCACGCCATCAGGCGTGGCAACCGGCTCGGCCAGCGGCATCGGCCCAGCTACAGGCGGCAGGCCCGCGATGGCTGTTGCGGCCCCGGGCAGGCCCGGCACGCAGAACAAGCAACAGGCGCAGGTGCTGCCCATTGGAGCTTGCCCTTGCCCTTGCCCTTGCCCTTGCCCTTGCCCTTGCCCTTGCCCGTCCCCGTCCTCGCCCACTACGGCGGCCGGGGCCCCATGGCAGGCCGCGTGGGCCTGTCCGTGCAGTTCAGCCGGTGCGGCCTGGGCGGTCATTTGCGCAGCAGCAAACCCGCGCAACGGCAACAACAGCAGAAGCAGCCAAAGACATGCGTGCACCCAGGTTGCCAGCGGTGTCGAGCCCGAAGGACCCCGCGCACGAAACTTCGTGCGCGCAGGCTGGTTGGGATCATCACCAATGAACATCGTTGAAGGCTAGCAGACACGGCCAACGGGCGCCTTCGTCTGGGTGATGCCCAGGGCCCAAGCACGGGCAAAAGCGGCCCGCGCCCGAAGAACGTCTCACACGGCGTTCAATGGAATCTTGATGTAGCGCGTGCCGTTGGATTCCGGCTCGGGCAGCCGGCCCGCGCGCATGTTCACCTGTACCGACGGCAGTATC
>JBBQAW010000293.1:0-5384 GCA_038316815.1 Burkholderiales bacterium | reverse complement strand
CTTTTCGCCGACGCCCGCGGCTTTGCCCTGCGCGACCACTGGCTGCTGGCCCAAGGCCTGCACGGCGGCGGGCGCGTGCTGTCCTGGGCCCTGCTGGCCGTTCTGGTGGCCGACACGTGGCGGCCTTTCAGCGGTGGCGCGCTGCCGGGCCCACGCAGCCCACCGCGGCGCGAACGGCTGTTCTGGCTGGCCGTGGTGCTGGCCGCGGCCGTCATCGTGCCGGCGCTGAAGCGCGCCAGCCTGACCAGCTGCCCCTGGGACCTGGCTGAATTCGGCGGTGTGGCCCGCTACGTGCCGCATTGGCTGGTGGGCGTGGCCGATGGCGGCCCGGGGCACTGCTTTCCTTCTGGCCACGCTGCCGGCGTGCTGGCTTTCATCGGCGTCTATTTCCTGTGGCGGCCCTACCAGCCGCAGCGCGCGCGCCAGGTCGCTGCCGCGGTGTGGCTGCTGGGCGCGGTCTACGGCACGGTGCAGGTGCTGCGCGGTGCGCACCTGCCCAGCCATGTGCTGTGGGCCGCCTGGCTGTGCTGGACCATTGCCGCGGGTGCGAACGCCGCGCGGCTGGCCTTCAGCCGTCGAAAAGGTCTTCGGCCGCCGGCCGCGCCGGTGGCGACAAACCCAGGTGCTTCCAGGCCGCTGCGGTAGCCACGCGGCCGCGCGGGGTGCGCTGAAGATAACCCTGCTGAATGAGATAAGGCTCGATCACGTCTTCGATCGTGCCGCTCTCTTCGCCGATGGCCGCGGCCACGTTGTCCAGCCCCACAGGCCCGCCGTCGAAGCGGTGGATGACGGCTTCCAGCAGCTTGCGGTCCATCAGGTCCAGACCTTCCGGGTCGACGTCCAGCATCTTCAACGCGCGGTCGGCAATGGTCAGGTCGATGGTGCCGCTGCCCTTCACCTGCGCGTAGTCGCGCACCCGGCGCAGCAGCCGGTTGGCAATGCGCGGTGTGCCGCGGCTGCGGCGCGCGATCTCCAGCGCGCCTTCGGCGTCGGTGGGCACCTTCAGCAGGCCGGCCGAACGCGTGACGATGCGGCACAGCTCTTCGGCGGTGTAGAACTCCAGCCGCGCGACGATGCCGAAGCGGTCGCGCAGGGGGTTGGTCAACATGCCGGCGCGCGTGGTGGCGCCCACCAGAGTGAAGGGCTGCAGATCGAGCTTGATGCTGCGCGCGGCCGGGCCTTCGCCGATCATGATGTCGATCTGGTAGTCCTCCAGCGCGGGGTAGAGGATTTCTTCGACCACCGGCGACAGGCGGTGAATCTCGTCGATGAAGAGCACGTCGTTCTTCTCGAGATTGGTTAGGATGGCGGCCAGGTCTTTGGGCTTTTCCAGCACCGGGCCGCTGGTCTGACGCAGGTTCACGCCCAGTTCGTTGGCGATGATGTGCGAGAGCGTCGTCTTGCCCAGGCCGGGCGGGCCGAACAGCAGCACGTGGTCCAGCGCTTCGGCGCGGCCGCGTGCGGCGTGGATGAAGATTTCCAGCTGCTCACGCGCCTTGGCCTGGCCCACGTAGTCGGCCAGGCCCTTGGGCCGCAGCGCGCGTTCGATGGCTTCTTCGTTGGGTGATGCCGGTGCCGCGCTCAGCACCCGGCGCGAGAGCGCAGCGGACGACGCAGCTGAAGACGCCGCGGAAGGCGCGGGGGATGACGCGAAGTCGTCGGTCTGGATGGCCATACAGTGGATTATCACCATGGCGCCAGCTGGCGCGACGGCCTGGCGCCTGCGTCGCGCGGGGCCCCCTACACTGAGTGACCCGTAGATGCGCTGCCCGCACCATGAAGCTTCGACAAGCCCTGATCACAACCGCCCTGAGCTTTGCCGCGCTGGCCAGCCAGGCGCAGACCACTGTCAAGGTCGACAGCCCCTGGGCGCGCCCCACCGTACAAGGCCAGGCCGCCGGCGGCGGCTTTCTGCGCATCGTGGGCGGCGCGGCCGACGACAAGCTGGTTTCGGCCAGCGCGCCCATTACCGGCCGTGTCGAGCTGCACAGCATGACGATGGAAGGCGATGTGATGCGCATGCGTCAGATCGACAACATCCCCGTGCCCGCCGGCAAGACCGTGGACCTGAAGCCCGGCGGTCTGCACCTGATGTTCATGGATCTGAAGACGCCGCTGCAGACCGGTTCCAGCTTCCCGCTGACGCTGAAGTTCCTGAAAGCCGGCGAAGTGAAGGTGGACGTGAAGGTGCAGCCCAGGCCACCTGCCGGCGCCGCGCCGGCCAGCAAGGCCGAACCGAAGCACGAACACAAGCACTGAAAGGCTGAGAGTCTGTCGATCATGCCCACGCATCACGCCAAAAGACACCCGCTCGTCGTTGCAAACGCGCGCCATAGCCCGAACTATGGCTGTACTTTGCGCCTGGACCGGACGCCTTTTGACGCGCTGCTCGGTCACGCTCAAAAAACTCCCAGCCTCTGAGACCGGCAAGGGCGCGGGCCGGGCCGCACAATCGGTCCATCCCAGTCTGCCTGCTACGCCATGCCCGCCATCGCCCCCTTCCACCTGGCCTTCCCTGTCGACGACCTGGCGCGCGCGCGCCAGTTCTACGGCCAGACACTGGGCTGCCCGGAAGGGCGCAGCAGCGCTGAATGGATCGACTTCAACTTCTTCGGCCACCAGATCGTGGCCCATCTGGCCCCGCCCAAGGCCGGCGACCACCACAACGAAGTCGACGGCCACGACGTGCCGGTGCCGCACTTTGGCGTTGTCCTGGCCTGGGACGACTTCCACGCCCTGGCCGGGCGGTTGCAGGCCCAGGGCTTCACGTTCGTGATCGAGCCCACCATCCGATTCGCAGGCCAAGTGGGCGAACAAGCCACGATGTTCTTCCGCGACCCGGCCGGGAACGCGCTGGAGTTCAAGGCCTTTCGCGACATCGGCCAACTCTTCGCGAAGTGACGCAGACGTGACGGCGCCAGAACGCGTGCCGGCCGACTGGCCGCTGCGCGAATACAGCCGCGCGCTGCGCGTGGGCGCGCTTGACTGGCATGTGCAGCTGGCCGGCCAGGGCCCGACCGTGCTGCTGCTGCATGGCACTGGCGGGTCGGCACATTCCTGGGCCGGGCTGATGCCGCTGCTGGTTCCGCACGCCACCGTGCTGGTGCCCGACCTGCCCGGCCATGCCTACACCCTGGGCGCGCCCTTGAACACGCTGACCCTGCCGCGCATGGCTGCGGCGCTGCGCGAGTTGCTGGCCGCCCTGCAGCTGCCCGCGCCAGCCCTGCTGGCCGGGCATTCCGCCGGTGCGCCCCTGGCGCTGCGCCTGGCGCTGGATTTGCAGGCCGCCAGCCCGCACCCGCCGCCGCGCGTGTTGGGTTTCGCGCCTTCGCTGGTGGCGCCGCCCGAGGTCTACACGCGCTACGTGGCGCCGCTCATCAACCCGGTGGCGACCTCGGGCGCGGTTTCGCGGGTGATGGCGCGCGTGGCCGCGCGCAGCGGGTTGATCGACCGGCTGCTTTCCAGCACTGGGTCGGCGCTGACACCCGCGCAGCGCGCGCCCTACAAGCGCCTGTTTGCCGACCGCGGCCATGTGCAGGGCTCGGTCGGTTTCATGGCTGCGGCCGACCTGACGCGGCTGAACGCTGAATGCGCAGGGCTCAGCAGCCGCCTGGCCTTCGTGCTGGGCGCGAACGACCGCTGGATTCCCGAGAAGCTGCTGCGCCCCGTCATTGCGCGCTACATGCCGCAGGCCGATGTGCAGACCTGGCCGGGCGGCCACCTGGTACACGAAGAAGAGCCGGCGCGCGCTGCCGCGCGCTTGCTGGCGCTGCTAGCAGAACCCGCATGACCGAGCTGCGCTTCATACGCCATGGCGAAACCGACTGGAACCGCCAGAACCGCTTTCAAGGCCAGATCGACGTGCCGCTGAACGCCGCCGGCCTGGCGCAGGCCCAGCGGCTGGCGGGGCGGCTGGCGGCAGAACCACCGGCGCTGCTGCTTAGCAGTGATCTTCAACGCGCCAGACAGACCGCCGAACCCCTGGCTGCGGCCTGGGGCCTGCAGCCGATGCTGGTGCCGGGCCTGCGCGAACAAAGCTTTGGCATGCTGGAAGGCCTGGACGTGCCCAGCATCCAGCGCCAGCACCCCGACCTGTGGCAGCAGTGGCTGGTGCAACGCGCCGACTTCAGCTTGCCCGGCGGCGAAAGCACGCGCCAGTTCCACAGCCGCGTGCTGCAGGCCGTAGAGAACCTGGTGGCAGAACACGCCGGCCAGCGCCTGGTGTTGGTGACGCACGGCGGCGTGCTGGACATGCTGTGGCGCACGGCCCGCGCCGAAGCCCTGGACGGGTTGCGCCAATGCGCCATTCCCAACACCGGCATCAACCGGCTGCGCTGGACCGACGGGCAACTTCAGATCGACGCGTGGGGCGACGACAGCCACCTTCAGAACTGAACTGCCTTCAGGCGGACAGACGAACGGGCGGCAACCAGGTGGAAGGCGCGAGCAACGGCGCCGGCGCCGGCATCACGCGCGGCATGGCCAGCGGGCGCAGCCGAAGTTCGGCCAGCACGGCAGCCAGGTCCATGCGTTCGCGCAGCACGGCGCTGAGCTTGCGCGTGCATTGCACCGGCACGTCACTGAAGCTGAACCAGCCGTAGCCGTCCATCTCGGGCAGCCGATTGCCGCTGCTGGCGTCGTCGAAGCGGCTTTCGCACCAAAGCAGGCCGGTATCCAGACACGGCACACGGGCGGCAAACAGGTGCAGGTCTTTGCGCGAGCGGTACGGCAGACAGCCCAGGTCCAGCAGGTCGGCGGCGTCCAGGCACAAGCCGGTTTCTTCGCAGGTTTCGCGCAGCGCCGCCTGCACAGGGTTTTCGTCGTCGGCAATGCCGCCCTTGGGCAAGTCCCAGTGGTCGTGGCCAGTGACATGGCACAGCAGCAGCTGGGCCTGGTCGTTGACGACGACGAGACCGCAACTCAAGCGCTTGCCGAATGGCAAGGCACCTGAAGGAACGGGGGTGGGCGCGAGCATGGGTGGAGTGGACTTCAATACAGCAACGAGCGTGCCACGGCCCCATGAAGACCTTGTGGCAAATAGCGCGTCCGAATCCACGTACTTCCACAGTTCAATGTAAGGTTGTGTGGCCACGACAGACTGGAACACGCACATGAGCAACTATTTCGACAGCGACGACCTCGCCCGCTTCGGCAGCATCGGCCAGCATGGCAAGAAGCTGGCGGACGACTTTTTCAAGTACTACGGCGCCGTCACTGGCAGCGACGGGGCCTTGAGCAAACGCGAGAAGGCCCTCATCGCCCTGGCCTTGGCGCATTCAGAGAAGTGCGCCTACTGCATCGACGCCTACACCACGGCCTGCCTGGAAAGCGGCTCGAACCCTGAACAAATGATGGAAGCCGTGCATGTGGCCGCGGTCATGAAG
>JBBQAW010000292.1:0-5410 GCA_038316815.1 Burkholderiales bacterium | reverse complement strand
CGTGTCTTGCGTTACACCGTCGCGCGCAACCAAGCTTGCGGGCTGCGGCAGTCGGGTGGCCCCCGCAGCGAAGTAAAGGAGGAGCCGTCGGCCGCAGGCCGGCGGCGGGGGACATGAGCGGAGGGGGCCACCCGGCTGACGCAGCCCAGGGACAACGGAGACATCCCGAAGGGTCAGCGCCCAACGTCTGCAACAGACGAGGAACGAACGTCCGCAAAGTGCCGAATGCCGCCGTACGGAATGGATTGGCAGGTGCCTGCTCTGCGCCAAATCGCTGTCAGCCAGTCGCGACAGAACGCCCCTCAGTCGCGTGACTGCAGCGCACGTCGCAGTAACTTTGGCGCCGTGCGGCTGCAGGCTTGGCCGCCTGGGCATGGCGATGGGGCGGCTGCGTAGAATCCGGTGTATGAAGTCCTTTGCTCCGTTTGCCTGTGGCGCGCTGTTCATGCTGGCAGCCCCCGCGCAGGCCCAGACAGCCAGCGCCGCTGTGGCCAGCCAGATCGACCCGGCGGCGTCTGCTGCGCGGGCAGCAGAACCTTCGTCCAGCACCCGCATCGCCGAAGATGACCGCGTGCGCATTACCGAAACACGTGTGCGTGGCCAATTGCAGCGCATCACCGTGCGCAGCAAGCTGACCGGTCAGGACTATGAAATCATCGTCGGGCCCGGCGGGCGCGACCCTTCGCAGACTGCCACGCAGCGCGCCGACTCGGCCGGCCAACGCGCTTGGTCGATTTTTCAGTTCTGAGCCCGCGATGGCGGTCTACACCGAAGTCGGCTTCGCCGAGGCCGGCGCTCTGTTGCAGCGCCTGGGCCTGGGTGAGCTGACCGACCTGCAAGGCATTCGTTCGGGCATCGAGAACACCAACTACTTCGCCACCACGGTGCGTGGCCATTGGGTGCTGACAATCTTCGAGCGCCTGCCGCGTGAACAGCTGCCCTACTATCTGCAACTGATGCAGCACTTGGCTGCGCACGGCATTCCGGTGCCCGCACCGCAGCCCGACAACGCCGGCGAACTGGTGCACACCGCCGCTGGCAAGCCCGCAGCCGTGGTCACCCGCCTGCCGGGCAGCCACCGTCTGGCACCTGATGCACCGCATTGCGCCCAGGTGGGCGAGATGCTGGCGCGCATGCACCTGGCCGGCAGCAGCTTTGCGCTGCACCAGCCGCACCTGCGCGGCCTGGGTTGGTGGGCGCAGACCGTGCCCGTGATACTGCCCCACTTGCCGCCTGACCAGGCCCGCTTGCTGGCGGATGAACTGGCCTTCCAGCAGACGGTTGCGACGTCTGCTGCCGGCCAGGCCCTGCCGCGCGGGCCCATCCACGCCGACCTGTTTCGCGACAACGTCATGTTCGACGACACCGCCGGCCCAGACCGCCTGTGCGGCGTTTTCGACTTCTACTTTGCCGGCACCGACACCCTGCTTTTCGACGTGGCCGTGTGCCTGAACGACTGGTGCGCCGACCCTGCCAGCGGCCGCCCCAGCGACGAGCGCGCGCAGGCCTTCATGGCCGCCTACGAAGCCGTGCGCCCGCTGGGCAGCACCGAAATCCGCCTGCTGCCGGCCCTGCTGCGTGCAGCCGCCCTGCGCTTCTGGATTTCACGCCTGTGGGACTGGCACCTGCCGCGCGACGCAGCGTTGCTGCAACCCAAAGACCCCACGCACTTCGAAAGGGTGCTGGCCTTCCGCATTGCCGAGCCCTGGCACCCGCGAACGGCCTGAATCTTCCATGACATTGCTTCTGAAGTCTGTTGAACCCGCACGCGGCCCACGCTGGGTGGGCGATGCTTTTCGCCTGTTCAAACGCCAACCGCTGCCCTTTGCGTTGATGTTCATGGCCTTCCTGTTCGCAGCACTGGTCGTCAGCCTGGTGCCCGTGCTGGGCGGGCTGCTGCAGATGATGATGCTGCCGCTGCTGTCGCTGGGCTTCATGGTGGCCAGCCAGTCGGCGCTGCTGGACGGGCCGGTGTCGCCGCGCCAGTTCATCGAACCGCTGCAGGGCGATCCCACGCGCCGGAAGTCGCTGCTGCTGCTTTGCCTGGGCTACGGTGTCTGCGCGGCGCTGATTTTGTTGCTGTGCGACGCTGTCAGCGACAGCGCCCTGATGCGGCTGCAGGCATTGATGGCCCGCAGCGACAGCACGCAGGCCGAAGTGCAGGCGCTTCTGAACGAACCTGGCGTCGGCTTTGCAGCCCTGCTGGGCATTGGCCTGGGAACGGCCTTGTCCGTGCCCTATTGGCATGCGCCGGCACTGGTGTTATGGGGCGGCCAGAGCGTCCCGCAGGCCTTGTTTTCCAGCGCTCTGGCGGTGTGGCGCAGCAAGGGCGCGCTGCTGGCTTACCTGGCTACCTGGGCCGCCCTGGTCTTGGGCGTGGGCGTGGGCTCGGCACTGGTCTTCGGGCTGTTGGGCTTAGGGCAGATGGCCAGCCTGATCAGCGTGCCGGCCGGGCTGTTTCTGTCGACCGTGTTCTACGTTTCGCTGCTGTTCACTTTCAACGACAGCTTCGGGGGCGCCGCCGGGGTGCGTACCGAACCAGACCCCGACACCGGCAGCTGAGATCAGTCTACCGGCGTCAGCTTGGCAATCGCCAGCGCCAGCCATTTGCTGCCATGGCGGCCAAATTGCACCTGGGCACGCGCGTCGGCGCCCTGGCCTTCCAGTGTGGTGATCACGCCTTCGCCGAACTTGGTGTGAAACACCGTCTGCCCGCTGCGAAAGCCGCCCACCGTGTGCGCCGCGGCCATGCTGGCAGGCAAAGGCGTGTTGACCTGGGCACGCGGCTCGACGCGCCCGGCGCCGACGATGCTGCCCAGCCCGCTGCCGCGCTGCCAGGCCTGCTGGTATTCACGCGCAAAGCCCGAGCCGAAACCCTGGTTGCGCGGCGTGATCCACTTCAGCGCGCCTTCGGGCAGTTCGTCGATGAAACGGCTCTTGACGTTGTAGCGGGTCTGGCCGTGCAGCATGCGCGTCTGGCTGAAGCTCAGGTATAGCCGCTTTCGCGCGCGTGTGATGGCCACATACATCAGCCGACGTTCTTCTTCCACGCCGTCGGCGTCGTTCAGGCTCTGCTCGTGCGGGAACAGGCCTTCTTCGATGCCGGTGATGAAGACGGCGTCGAATTCCAGACCTTTCGCCGAATGCACCGTCATCAGCTGGATGGCGTCTTGCCCGGCCTGGGCCTGGTTGTCGCCGGCTTCCAGGCTGGCATGGGTTAGAAATGCGGCCAGGGGCGACATGATCTCGCCTGTTTCGGCGTCGGGCACCGGCGCCGGGCCGCCGCCGGCTGCTGCCCCTTGTTCGTCCACCGGCAGTGCCACGGCGTCCTTGCCGAAGCCTTCCTGCGTGACGAAGCTCTCGGCCGCGTTCACCAGTTCCTGCAGGTTCTCGACCCGGTCCTGGCCTTCCTTGTCGGTCTTGTAGAACTCCAGCAGGCCGCTGTGCTGCAGGCACTGGTCGATGATCTCGCGCAGCGTCTGGCCCTTGGTCCCGTCGCGAAGCATCTCGATGATCTTGACGAAGCCCTGCAGGTTGCCGCCGGCCTTGCCGGCGACCGCACCCACGCTCTGGTAAAGGCTGCGGCCGGATGCTCTCGCTGCGTCCTGCAGGCTTTCGATACTGCGCGCGCCAATGCCGCGGGTGGGGAAGTTCACCACGCGCAAGAAACTGGTGTCGTCGTTCGGGTTCTCGACCAGTCGCAGATAGGCCAGCGCGTGCTTGATTTCGGCGCGTTCGAAGAAGCGCAGCCCGCCGTAGACGCGGTAAGGAATTCCGGCATTGAAGAGCGCGCTTTCGATGATGCGGCTTTGCGCATTGCTGCGGTACAGCAGCGCAATTTCGCTGCGCGGCGTGCCAGCGCGATGCAGTTGCTGGGCTTCTTCCAGAAACCACTGTGCTTCGGCGAAGTCGCTGGTGGCCTCGAACACCCGCACCGGTTCGCCGGCGCCAGCGTCGGTGCGCAGGTTCTTGCCCAGGCGCTGGGTGTTGCGGCTGATCAGTTCGTTGGCGGCGTCCAGGATGTTGCCGAAGCTGCGGTAGTTCTGTTCGAGCTTGACGACACGCTGGACGCGGTATTCGCGTTCGAAGTCGGCCATGTTGCCCACGCGCGCACCGCGGAAGGCGTAGATGCTCTGGTCGTCGTCGCCCACGGCCAGCACGGACTGGGTTGAACCCGGGGGCGCCAACATCTTCAGCCAGGCATATTGCAACTTGTTGGTGTCTTGAAACTCATCCACCAGCAGGTGGCGAAAGCGCTGCTGGTAATGTTCGCGCAGCACGTGGTTGTCGCGAAGAAGTTCATAAGTGCGCAACAGAAGTTCGGCGAAGTCGACCACGCCTTCGCGCTGGCACTGGTCTTCGTAGACCTGGTAAATCTCGACCAGACGGCGCGTTTGCTCGTCGCGCACGTCCACGTCTTTCGGACGCAAGCCGTCTTCCTTGCTGCCGGCAATGAACCAGCCCACCTGCTTGGGCACGAAACGTTCTTCGTCCAGGTTCATGCCCTTGATGACGCGCTTGACGGCACTTTGCGAATCGCTGCTGTCCAGTATCTGGAAGCCCTGAGGCAAGGCTGCCAGCTTCCAGTGCGCGCGCAGGAAGCGGTTGCACAGGCCGTGAAAGGTGCCGATCCACATGCCGCGAACGGGCACCGGCAGCATGGCGCCCAGCCGCGTCAACATTTCCTTCGCGGCCTTGTTGGTGAAGGTCACGGCCAGCACACCGCCGGGCGAGACCTGGCCCGTTTGCATGAGCCAGGCAATGCGCGTCGTCAGCACCCGCGTCTTGCCAGAACCAGCGCCGGCCAGAATCAACGATGGCACAGCGGGCAAGGTCACTGCGGCCATCTGTTCGGGGTTCAGGCCGCGCAGCAGTGGCGAGGCAGCGACGGCGTCGAAAACAGGGGGCGGGTTGGCACCAGGCAGGTCATTCATCCCAGGATTCTAGAAGTCGGCCTGTGGCTACGCCGGCCCTGGGAGAGTATTTGATTGGTGGCGCGCGGGCACCGTACCCAGCCCCAAGCCGGTACCGCCCCAACCCCCTCCCCAACCCCCGCCCCAGCACGAACCGGCCCGAGCCAGCCCGAGCCAGCCCGATAGACTCTGGCGCCGTTGCGACCCGCGCAGCGCACATCGAACGCGAACGCCGAGCCATGGAAATCTTCGACTACGACAACATCCTGCTCCTCCCACGCAAGTGCGTGGTCGACAGCCGCAGCGATTGCGATACGTCGGTGCTGTTCGGCGGCCAGCGCTTCGCACTGCCCGTGGTGCCGGCGAACATGAAGACCGTGATCGACGAGCCGATCAGCGAGACGCTGGCGCGCAGCGGCCACTTCTACGTCATGCACCGCTTCGATCTGGACGCCGTGGCCTACGCGCGGCGCATGCGTGAACAGGGCTTGTTTGTC
>JBBQAW010000291.1:0-5415 GCA_038316815.1 Burkholderiales bacterium | reverse complement strand
CATACAGCCATGTGTTTCTCGATGAGTTTCAGGACTGCACTGATAAGCAATACCAGCTCATCAAAGCGTGCTTTCAGGGCACGAACGCTAGGCTGACGGCTGTGGGGGACACGAAGCAACGGATCATGGGATGGGCCGGTGCTCTTGAGGGAATCTTCGAGACCTACGCAGAAGACTTCGACGCGCTTCCACTCAGCCTCTATCAGAACTTCCGGTCCGAGCCGAGGCTCCGCCGCATGCAGAACGCCATGGTGCGTGTCATGGACCCTCCTGCGGCGATCGAGGATGAAGACCTGCCGGGCGACGCGGGCGAGATCGAAGTCATGCGCTTCGACACCGATGATGACGAAGCGGACGCCCTCGCCGACGCGGTGCGCGACTGGATCGACGACGAGGGCGTTAGCCCTTCCGAGATTGCAGTGCTGGTGAGCAAGCAGCAGAAGCTCTACTGCCAGAAGCTGCGTGCGGCGCTCGAAGCGCGAGGGGTGCCGTTTCGGGATGAAGATGAAGTTCAGAACCTGGCATCTGAGCCAGTTGCGGCCCTCATCGTGGACTTCCTTCTCGTCGCCGCAGGGCAGCGACAGCCAGCCGCGTATCGACGACTGCTCGACCTTGTTGTATTCGGACGTGGCCTCGACCAGGAACGCGAGTACCAGGCACGCTCCCGTTGGGACCGCTTCGTCGCGGGCGTTAAGCAAAGGATCGCGCTAGGCGAGACCGACCTTGAGGACCTTGACCATCTGCAAACCATCGTTGGCGAGTTGCTCGACGCTGTCGGTCGTGATGCCGTCGTCGGGCTCTCACCTGACTACGCGCAGGGCGACTACTTGCAGCAGCAGATCGACGCGACGATAGACCGTGCGCACACACTGTTGTCTGATGGCGAGGACGCGGCGGCGGCCCTTGCCTCGTTCTCAGGTGACCGTGCAGTGCGGATCATGTCGATCCACAAAAGCAAGGGCCTTGAGTACGACACCGTGGTGGTGCTGGGTGTTGAGCATCAGACCTTTTGGGGCAAAGAGGTAGAAGAGCGCTCCGCCTACTTTGTCGGCATCTCACGTGCCAAGCGCCGCTTGTACCTGACGGTCTGCGACCAAAGAGAAGCACCGGATGGCGCGAAGTACTGGAAAGTCGCTAGAACCGAGCATGACGAGTTCGTTGGGTACGCGTTGCCCTACCTGTTGTGAACGACGGTCAGAACCCGCCTTCAGATGCCGGTAGTGTTGATTTCTTGCGTTGACGTGTTTGTTCGTTGCGCAGCCGATGGCTGACGAAGACGGGTGAGGCTCGCCTGCCTGGCCGCCCGAGGGCGGCCAGGCAGGCGGCGGCGCGGTGGACTGGGCGGTCGAGCGTGGGCGCGTCAGCGCTGGCAGCCTCATAGACCGCTATGCGCAGGTGAGTTGCGCTGTACAACGACAGTAAGCCGAAGTAGGCGGGTACGGCGACGGTCTGAATTCGCGTAGCGGCGGCGACCGCGCCATACCCTACACCGTGCCGATGAAGGCGGTGCCACCGCAGTGTTGCACCGCTGGGGCGATCCCGTCCAGCACCTTTGGCTGTCTGCCCCAAGGACGGCTATGGGTCGCTCAGCCCGCTTGTTCCTGTGCGTGCGTTGCCGCCAGCAGGTCGTGTTGTGTTCGCACTGCGATCACGGCCAGCTCTATTGCAGCCCCGCTTGCTCGTTGGCCGGACGCCGCGAACACCGGCGGCGCAGCGCTCAGCGCTACCAGCGCAGCCGCAACGGACGCCTCAAGCATGCGGCGCGCACGGCTTGCTGGCGTCGGCGCCGACGCAGCCTGTGCCTGGCCAGCGCAGACGCCTTGGCATGCGCTGACGGCAATAAAGTGACGCACCAGGGTTGCACGCCTGTGCAGGCCGATGCTCCACTGTTGGCATGCAAACCGACCCCCGCCTGCGCGCCCAACGAGCTGTCCAGTTCAGCTGCGGACGCTGTGCTGCGGCCAGCGTTGGTGTGGACGTGGGTCGCTCTGCGATGTCGCCTGTGCGGTTGCGCTGTACGGCCTCACCTGCGGCAAGATTGGCTGCATCGTCGCGGCGTTGCTGCGGGCTCCCGGCATGACGATTGGCCCTGATCTGGCCGCGCGGATCCGGCGTATGTACGACGTCGAGCATTGGCGCGTGGGGACCATCGCGACCCAGTTGCACGTGCACCGTGACACCGTGCGCCGGGTCTTGCATGCACCCAGCGGCGCACCCAGTGGCGCACCCAGCGGCGTCCCCCGTCGCCACCTCCGCAGGTCTTTGTTCGAGCCTTACCGCGACTTCGTCGCGCAGACGCTGGAGAAGTACCCCACGCTCACCGCAAGCCGACTGTTCGACATGGTCTGCGAGCGTGGCTACGCCGGCCAACGCAGCCACTTCCGACACCTCGTCAGCACCCTGCGCCCGCGCCCACCGGCCGAGGCCTTCCTGCGGCTACGCACGCTGCCGGGTGAGCAGATGCAGATCGACTGGGCGCACTTCGGCCACCTGCAGATCGGCCGGGCGCGGCGCCCACTGATGGGCTTCGTGGCAGTCCTGAGCTACTCGCGTCGGGTGTTCCTGCGCTTCAGCCTGAACGCCCAGATGGACAGCTTCCTGCGCGGTCACCTTGAGGCATTCCGTGCATTCGGTGGACTGGGCCGAGTGCTGCTCTACGACAACCTCAAGAGCGTGGTGCTCGAACGCGTGGATCATGTCAGCGGTAGTGCGATCCGCTTCAACCCTGAGTTCCTGGCCTTCGCCGCCCACCACCGCTTCGAGCCGCGCCCGGTGGCGGTGTGTCGCGGCAATGAGAAGGGTCGCGTCGAGCGCCATATCGATTTCATACGCAAGAGCTTCTTCGCAGCACGCCAGTTCACTGACGTCGCGGACCTCAACGCGCAGGCTGCTTCGTGGTGCGAAGGCCGCGCCTTGGACCGTCCCTGGCCCGAAGACGACTCCTTGACCGTGCGCCAGGCCTTCGCCGTGGAGCAGCCGCGCCTGCTGGCTCTGCCGGCCACCGCCTATGCCCTGGGTCAACGCCTGGATGTGGCGGTGGCCAAGACACCCTATGTGCGCTTCGATCTCAACGACTACTCGGTGCCGCACACCCATGTTCGGCGCACGCTGTCGGTCCTGGCCGACGAGCAGCAGGTGCGTGTCTTTGACGGCGCCAGCGAACTGGCCCGCCACCCGCGCAGCTTCGATCGGCACCAGGTGATCGAGGACCCACAGCACGTGCAGGCCTTGGTCGAACACAAGCGCCGTGCGCGCACGCACCGCGGCTGCGACGCCTTGGCACAGGTCGCCCCGGCGAGCACCGCACTGCTGCAACTGGCGGCTGCGCGCGGCTACAGCCTGCGCGGCATCACCGCCGAGCTGCTGCGGCTGCTGGATCAATACGGGGCACCGGCGTTGCAGCCGGCCATGCTCGAAGCCGTGCAGCGCGACGTGCCGCACCCCAACGCCGTGCGCTTGGTGCTGGAGCGCCAGCGCGAGCAGGCCGCAAGGCCACCCGTGTTAGCGCTGGCGTTGCCCGAACACGTCACGCGGCGCGACGCCCCCATGCGAATGCAATCGCTGGCCGCCTATGACCGGCGCTACGACACAGCCAAGGACTCACCCCAACCCGAGAGCAACGACGATGAATAAATCCAGCGCTACGTCCACAGCCACGCCCACAGCCACGCTCACCCCCGTCACCAGAGGCGAGCACGCCGAGTTGCGCACCCAGGCCACCGAGCTGCGGCTGCACGGCCTGCTGGCCCACTGGGACGAGCTCATGGGTCAGCCCGAGACCGAACAGCGCGTGCGCCAGTGGCTGGGTTGGGAGAGCGCCGAGCGCGCCAATCGCAGCCTGCAGCGGCGCCTGGCACAGGCGCATCTGGGCAGCTTCAAGCCGTTGGCCGACTTCGACTGGGGCTGGCCCCAGGCATGCGATCGCGCAGCCATCGAGGAGTTGATGAGCTTGCAGTTCATGACCGACGCCAGCTCCATCGTGCTGTTCGGTAACAACGGCGTGGGCAAGACGATGGTGGCGCTGAACATCGCCCACCAGGCGGTACTGCAAGGCCACACGGCGCTGTGCACGACCGCCGGCCTGATGCTCAGCGAGCTTGCCGCGCTGGACAGCGACTCGGCACTGCGCAGGCGGCTGCAGCATTACTCGGCACCCGATCTGCTGCTGATCGACGAGGTCGGCTACTTGTCGTATTCGAACCGGCACGCCGACATGCTGTTCGAGCTGGTCAGCCGACGCTACCTGCACAAGAGCACCATCGTGACCACGAACAAACGGTTTGCCGACTGGGGCGAGGTGTTCCCCAACGCCGCCTGCGTGGTCTCGCTGGTCGACCGCTTGATGCACCGCGCCGAGGTCATTCGTATCGAGGGCGAGTCCTACCGCGCCAAGGAAGCCGAAGAGCGCGACGCGCAGCGGCGGGCCGAACGCGCCGCCAAGGCCGCTTCAACGCGCGCACGACGCCCGGCCCAATGAGTACGGAGTCAACATCGCCAGCGGCTTCGTCGCCAGCACCCAGGATCGTGCCGCTGCACTGGACCCCCGAGCAGGCGCTGGCCGTATTCGAATGCCTGCAGGCCCTGCGCGAAGCACTCTGGATTGCGTATGGCCCTCAAGTGCGGCAGGCTTGGCGCGATCAACTTGTGCCCGACGGGCCAATGCCGGAGTTCGATCTGGACGAGCCGTTCTGACCGGCCAAGCGACGACAACGACAACATCGTCGCCACCGCATTCAACAGAGCCCCGCATGGGGCTCTGTCCACTTCAGAGCCTTCATCCACCGTTGCCAACCAACGCCGCCAAAAAACGCTGCCTCGTCGGCATCTAGAAGCGGATTTGCACCGTCGCTAACACGGCGGCATGGCGCGCTGGACAGCAAGCGCAAAATGGGCCGAAGGCCCAGCGCTTGATGGCCAGTGCGACATGCCGTTGGCGCTCCGCTTGAGCAAGGGGTTAGGCGTCCTACGCGAAGGCTTCGAGAACGAAGAAGTGTTCCACGGCATGTTTGTCCACTTTGAGTGAAATCTCGCGTAAGTCTTTAGAGATTGTCAGAGCCTGCTGCAAGCTTGTTGTTCCAGGTTTGCCATGAGCTATGGCATTTCTGACAGTTCGAATTTCGTCGATTCTTGTATCGTCTTTCGTTGACAGAGGGAAGCATAAGGCGTCTCGAATCAGTATCTGAATTTCGTAGGCTTTTGAACCCTTTGGCTTCGCCTTCTGTATCAGGTTCTTTACTCCGTACGGAGCCATCAACTCCGATGGGAACCGAAATCCATTCTTTACAAGAACCGCCGAGTGCTTCTCGTAGCTCTCCTTGTTCTTCGGCTTGGACGGTTCTTGGAGCTTCCTCTTTGAGTCTATGACTACTTGTGAACTGTTCAAGCCGAAGAACAAGGAGAGCTACGAGAAGCACT
>JBBQAW010000290.1:0-5424 GCA_038316815.1 Burkholderiales bacterium | reverse complement strand
TCTGACGCACCGGGCTTGACGCGCCTGGCCAGCGTCCGCGCCCTGGCTGAAGATGGTGGCGGCGGCATCTGGGTCGGCACCCTGGGCGCCGGTCTGGTGCATCTGGACCCGGCCAGCGGACAGCGCAAGCTGTACCGGGCTAGCGCCGAACCCGGTAGCCTGCCCGACGACCGCGTGCTCAGCGTGCTGGCCGACAGCCAGGGCCGGGTTTGGGTGGGCACCTGGGCGGGCTTGGTGCGCCACAGGCCTGGGGCACCGGGTGTCGAACCCGGCTTCGAGCCCGTGCTGACTACGGGCATCGTGCAGGCCTTGTTCGAAGACAGCGCGGGCCAGGTCTGGGCAGGGCTGCAAGACGGCGGGTTGCTGCGACTGGACCGCCGCAGCGGCCAGCGCCTGCCGCTACCTGCGCAGGCCGTGCGTGAAAACACAGGCACCGGCATAGGCATAGGCACCGGCACAGGCACAGGCAAAGGCACAGGCACAGGCACAGGCACAGGCGCAGTCACCAGCTTCGCAGAATCGCCGCGGGGCCGGCTGTGGGTGGGCCGCAGCGCTGGCGTGGACCTGCACGACGCTGCCACGGGCGCAAGCTTGCAATCTTTGGGCGGTGATTTGTGGCAACCGGGCAGCCTGCAGGGCAAGGAAGTCACTGCCCTGCTGCGCGACCGCGCTGGCAGCGTCTGGGTGGGCGGCCTGGGCGGCGGCCTGCAGCGCCACGACCCGCCGCGCCCCGGCTTGGGGATGCACGTGCCCGAAGGTGCCGGTAGCCCCAGCATCCGCAGTTTGATGGCACGGCCAGACGGCAGCCTGTGGGTCGCCCCCGAAGCGGGCGGCGTGCTGCTGCTGGACGCGCAGCTGCGCACTGTCGGCCGCTGGCCCGCTAAGCCTGGCAGCGACCTGGGCAGCGCGCCCCGTGTGCAGGCCATGGCTGAAGCCGCGGGTGGCGGCGTCTGGCTGGCCGTGGGCGACAGCCTGCTGCGGCTGGACAGCCAGCGCCGCACCGTCCAGAGCTTGCGGCACCGCGCCGGCCAGGTTTACCGCCTGCTGGCCGATGGCAGTGGCACGCTGTGGCTCAGTGCCGAAGGCGGCCTGTTCCGGCTGGCCTCGGGCGGTGACCAAGTGCAGCCGGTGCCAGGCGCGGCGGGCGAAGTCTTCGTGGCCCAAACCGCGCCCGATGGCAGCCTGTGGGTGGGCGGCGCTGCAGGGTTTTTCCGCCTGGCCCCGGGCGGGGCCGCACTGCAGGCGATGCCGGTGCGTGAAGACGCCACGCTGGGCAACCCGGTCGTCCTCGGCCTGCTGCTGGACCGCCAAGGCACGATGTGGGTGGACACCGCCGTCAGCGGGCTGCACCGTCTGCGCCCGGGACCCCCCGGTGCGCCCCTGGCCTTCGACCGCATCAGTGAAAGCCATGGCATCGTGGGTCGCCCTTTCGGCGCCAACCTGCTGCAGGACGCCAGCGGGCGCATCTGGACCCAGCAGCATGTCTACGACCCGGCCCGCCAGCGCCTGGATGAGATCGTCGATTCCGACGGCCGCCACCTGGGCACCGGCTGGTTCCATGTCTTTGCGCAAGCCGCCGATGGCCGCCTGTTTTTCGGTGGCAGCCGGGGCCTGCTGGCGGTGCAGCCCGAGGCCTTCACCGCCGCCGACCAGGCGCCGCCCTTGGTGCTTTCGGGCCTGCTCGTCAACGGGCAGCGCCAGGCTGCAGCGCCGATGCTCAAGCAACTGACGCTGCGGCATGAAGACCGCAGCTTCAGCATCGAATTCGCAGCGCTGGACTACACCCAACCCGGCCGCGTGCGCTATGCCTACCGGCTGGAAGGCTTCGACCCCGAATGGATCAGCACCCCGGCCGACCTGCGCCTGGCCAGCTACAGCAACCTGGACCCGGGCGACTACCGGTTGCGGGTGCGTGCCATCAGCCGCAGCGGGGTCGACAGCGAAAGAGAGATCGACATCGCCGTGCGGGTGTTGCCGACCTGGTGGCAAAGGCACGAAGCCCGCGGTCTGGCCGTGGCCGCCTTGCTGAGCGCAGTCTGGGCGTGGGTACGCTGGCGCACCCTGGCTTTGCGACGCCAGCGTCAGGCGCTGGAAGCAGTGGTGGCCGAACGCACTGCCGCGCTGGAAGCCAGCAGCTTGAGCGACCCGCTCACCGGCCTGCACAACCGCCGCTTCGTGAGCCAGGAAATGCCTGCCGAAGTGGCGCGCAGCCTGCGCCGCCAGTCGCCTGACGCCGACCTGATCTTCTTCCTGATCGACATCGACCACTTCAAGGCCGTTAACGACCAGCATGGCCATGCCGCTGGCGATGCCGTGCTGATACAGATGGCCGCGCGCCTGCGCCAGGCCTTCCGCGAGGGTGATTCGCTGGTGCGCTGGGGCGGCGAAGAATTCCTGGTGCTGGCGCGCGACACATCACGCGAACGCGCGGCCGAACTGGCGCAGCGGGTCTGCGACGTGATGTCGGGACAGCCTTTTGTGCTGGATGGTGGCCAGACGCTGCACTGCAGTTGCTCGGTCGGCTTTGCTGCCTTCCCGCTGGCGCCCGCCTGGCCGCAAGCGCTGGAATGGTCGGCGGTGCTGAACCTGGCCGATGCCGCGCTGTATGCCGTCAAGCACCAGGGTCGCAACGGCTGGGCAGGCTTGCTGCGCGCCCGCGCTGCCAGCGCTGCCGAGTTGCAAGACGCGGCCGGGCAGCCGCTGGCGCAATGGCAGGCTGGTGACGCGCTGGACTGGGTGGCTTCTTCACGCGCCTCGAGTCCGGCCCCGCCCGCCAGCCCCGCGGGGCATGGGTAACACTTCGGGCATGACAGCAACTGCCCGCTTGTCCTTGGATGTGCCCTTGGATGTGCCCCTGGATGTGGAAGCGCTCTGGCGCCTGGACCGTGTGGGGGCACCCAGCATGTCGCCCGACGGCGTCTACGCCGTCTGCGCCGTCACCCGCTACAGCATGAAGCGCAACCAGGGCAGCACAGCGCTTTGGCGCCTGTCCACGCGCGGTGGCGCGCCCCGCCGATTGACGAGTTGCGGCGACAAGGACGGGCAGCCGGCCTGGTCTCCGAAGGGTGACCAGATCGCCTTCATCGCCCGGCGCGAACAGGGCGGCAAGAAAGACGCCACGCCCCAGCTTTACACCCTGCCGGCGGATGGCGGCGAGGCCGTGCGCCGCAGCCAGTTCGCACCCGGTATCGAGGCCTTCAAGTGGCTGCCCGACGGCAAGGGCGTGGTCTTCAGCGCCTGGGTCTGGCCAGCGCTGAAGGGCGCTGCGGCGCAGGCCAAGGCGCACAAGGCGAACAGCGAACGCAAGGACACCGGTTACGCCACCAGCGAGGCCTTCTACCGCTACTGGGACCGCAACTTGCCGCAAGGCCGCGTGCTGCATCTGCTGCATCTGGACCTGGCCAGCGGCAAGGTGACCGATCTGTTCGAAGGCACTTCACTCGAACTGCCGCGCGACGGCGGCGACAGCGGCAGTTTCGACATCCACCCCAGCGGGCGCTGGGTGGCGTTTCACCACGACACCGCCTCGGTGCCCCTGCTGGGCAACCGCACCGCGGTGTCCGAGATCGACCTGCGCGATCGCGATCGCGATCGCAATCACAGTCGCAAGCTGCTTTGGCAGGTGGCGCATAAGGCCTGGGACATCGGCGCGCCACGCTACAGCCCGGATGGGCAACACCTGGCACTGATCGCGGCCCATGTCGGGCTGGACCACAACGCGCCGGGGCAGGTGGTTGTGCTGCAGCGCGGCAGGCCTTTCGAGCCGGCAGCGGTGCTGGCCCCGGGGTGGGACCGCCAGCCCAACGCCCCGCTGCGCTGGGCGCCGGACGGGCAGGCTTTGTATTTCACGGCCGAAGACCGCGGCCGCTGCCCGTTGTGGCGGCTGGACCTGAACGCGGCCGAACCCAGCGTGGCCGTGCCAGGCGGTTGGGTGCAAGGCTTCGACCTGGCCGGCGACACGCTGCTGACCCTGGCCGACAGCCAGCAGCACCCGGCGCGCGTGCATGCGCATCGGCTGAATTCGCACAAAGCGCCAGAGACTCCAGCAACGCCAGCAACGCCGGCAACGTCAACAACACCCCAAACTCGCCGGGCGCCCCAAACCCCGCGAATGCCCAATTCGCCCACCTCGCCCACCACGCCCACCACGCCCGCACTGCGGCTGGAGACTTTCAACGACGCCGAACTGGCGCGCGTGCCATTCGGCCCTGTGCAGGAAGTGACGCTGACGGGCGCGCAAGGCGACGCCGTGCAGATGTGGCTGACCTTCCCGCCCGGCTTCAACGCGCGCAAGAAACATGCGCTGCTGCACGTCATCCACGGCGGCCCGTTTGCGGCGGCGGGCGACACCTTTTCCTGGCGCTGGAACGCGCATGTTCTGGCCAGTCAGGGGCATGTGGTGGCGCAGGTGAATTACCACGGCTCCAGCGGCTTCGGCGTCAAATTCAAGCGCAGCCTGGTCGGCCGTCAAGGCGAACTGGAACTGCAGGACATCGAGGCTGGCACCGAATGGCTGCTGGCCCAGCCCTGGGCTGACAAGCGGCGCGTGTTTGCCGCCGGCGGCAGTTACGGCGGCTTCCTGGTGGCGTGGATGAACGGCCATGTGCCGGCCGGCCGTTACCGCGCCTACATCTGCCATGCCGGCGTGTTCGACCGCGTCGCCACTTTCAGCGCCGATTCCTGGCCCGTGCGCCCCAAAGACCTGGCCGCGAAGTACTGGGAAGACATGCCGCATGTGCTGGCGCAAAGCCCGCATGCCTTTGCTGGCCAGATGAACACGCCGACCTTGGTGATTCACGGCGCGCAAGACTTCCGCGTGCCCGACTGCAATGGCCTGGCCTACTACAACACGCTGAAGGCACGCGGCGTCGACGCCCGGCTGCTGTGGTTCCCGGACGAAAACCATTGGGTGCTGAAGCCGCAGAACTCGCGCCAGTGGTACGGTGAATTCCTGTCCTGGCTGCAGGCCCAGGACCTGCCGGCGCACCGCTTGCCGGTCGCGGGCAAAGGCCACGGCTGATCAACGTCTGAACGATGCTTGAACCAAGAATGAGCCAGACCGCGACAGCCTTCGACGCCGCCATCATCGACCTGGACGGCACGATGATTGACACCGTTGGCGACTTCGAAGTCGCGCTGCGTCTGGCCTTTGCCGACCTGGGCCTGCCGCCGGTGGGCCGCGACTTCATTGCTCGCACCGTCGGCCAGGGCAGTGAACACTTGCTGATGCAGTCGCTGCTGCAGGTGGGTGCGCCGGTCAGCCTGTGCGACCAGGCCTGGTTGCGCTACCAGCACCATTACATTGCCATCAACGGCCAGCATTCCAGCGTCTATCCGGGTGTGACGGCGGGCCTGCAGGCACTGAAGGACCTGGGCCTGCACCTGGCGTGCCTGACCAACAAGCCCAGTGCCTTTGCGCGACCC
>JBBQAW010000289.1:0-5431 GCA_038316815.1 Burkholderiales bacterium | reverse complement strand
GGGGTGGCGAACGCAGTGAGCCTGGGGGCTTCATGAAGCCGACGTCAATTAGTGCTGAGGCGCTGTTCGAAGCGCACCGCGAAACGATGGACTGGGAGTGGATTGCCGGCCACGCCCACCCCGAGCGCCGCTTCGACGACGCCGCCGTGCGCGACGCGCGCTCGGCCGCCGACCTGGTGGGCTACCTGAATTACATCCACCCCTACCGCGTGCAGCTGGTGGGGCGGCGTGAAGTGGCCTACCTGATGGCCAGCAAGCCTGAAGACCAGGAACGACGCATCTCGCGCATCGTCACGCTCGAGCCCCCGGTGCTGATCGTTGCCGACGGCCAGGCGCCGCCCGACCGCCTGGTTGCCATGTGCGACCGAGCCGAAATTCCGCTTTTCGTGACTCAGGAATCGGCCGGCCACGTCATCGACGTCGTGCGCGGCTATCTGGGCGAGCACTTCGCCGAACGCGTCTCGCGCCACGGCGTGTTCATGGACATCCTGGGCCTGGGCGTTTTGCTGACAGGTGAATCCGGCCTGGGCAAGAGCGAGCTGGGGCTGGAACTGATCAGCCGCGGCCACGGCCTGGTGGCCGACGACGCAGTCGACATTTACCGCATCAGCCAGACGTCACTGGAAGGCCGCTGCCCGGAACTGCTGCGCAATTTGCTGGAAGTGCGCGGCATCGGCCTGCTCGACATCAAGGCCATCTTTGGCGAGACGGCGGTGCGCCGCAAGATGCGCCTGAAGCTCATCGTGCACCTGGTACGCCAGGAAGTGATGGACCGGGAATTCGAGCGCCTGCCTTACGAACCGCTTTACGAAGACGTGCTGGAGCAACCGGTACGCAAGGTCGTCATTGCGGTCGGTGCCGGCCGCAACCTGGCCGTGCTGGTAGAAGCCGCGGTGCGCAACACCGTGCTGCAGTTGCGCGGCATCGATACCTATGCCGACTTCGTGGCCAGGCACCAGAAAGCGATGGATTCGGGCGAAGTTTGAGCTTGCCGCAGCAGGCCAGCGGCGGCGGCGGCGGTGGTCAGGGCTGGGAAGGCAAAGGCGGCATGCCCGTGTGACCGGGCGCACACGCCAGCCTGTCGATGTCAGCCACGCGCTGCGGCCATCCGGCCAGCAGCGCGTCGCGCGTGCCGCCTTCGAACATCGTGCTGTCGAAGGCCGGTGCGACAGCGCAGCCGAAAAGCGCCCAGCCCCGGGCGCCGCCGGTCAGCCAGTGGCCGGCCTGCCAGGTGCCGGCAGGCACGACATGCTGCAGTTGTTGGCCAGCCGCCAGGTCGGCGCCCAGCACCACGTCTTCACACCGCCCACCCCCATGCAGCAACACCAGCCGCAGGGCGTCTCCGCCCTGGTGGTACCAGACCTCGTCCACCGGCAGGCGGTGAAACAGCGAATGGCTGCGCGGCCCGGCCGGCGGTTCGCAGTACAGGCCCAGCATGCTGCTGCAGCCGGCGCCGCGGTAGCTGCCCTTGAACAGCGTGCCCTCGGTGGGCAGGGGCTGCAGGCCCAGGTGGGCGATCAGGGCTTGTGCGTCCACGACAAGCAAGCTCAGGCGGGTTGCAGGCTGGCCCAGGCCGCGTCCAACAAGGCCTGGGTGCGCAGGCTGGCCTGGATGCTGGCGGCAGCTGCCGGGCCTTGCGGGTCGCGCGCCAGCGCCGCGAAGTGTTCGGCCATGCACACATTGGCCGGCTGCGCCGAAGGCACCGGCACCCAGGTATGGCCTTCGGGGTTGGCCATGCCTGCCTGCTGGCGAAAGCCCGCCACGAAGCCGGCGCGCGGCAGCATGTAGCCCTGGGCCCAGTCGAGCACGAAGTCGTCCAGCGTGATGGCGCCGCGTTCGCCCAGCAATTGCAGGTCTTGCGTGCAGGCGTCGGCGTTGTAGCCCACGTCCCAGGTAGCGGTGGCCCCGCCCTCGAAGTGCATCAGGCCCGCCCCGCGCACGGCCGCACCCGTGGCGGCGTCGCGCTGCAGCACGCCGCTGCTGTGCACCAAGGCGGCTTGCGGGGCCAGGAATTCGGCGATGGCGCGCATGGCGTACCAGCCCATGTCGCCAATGGCGCCCCAGGGTTCCTGCGCGCTGTCGTAGCGCATGTTGCTGCGGTCGCCGGTGGGAAAGAAAAAGCTACAGCGCAACGCCTGCACGCGGCCGATACGTTCAGCCAGGCTGGCCTTCAGCAGCACGGTGCGCGGGTGGTGCACGAAGTGCGTGCCATCCAGAAACGCCACGCCGCTGCGCGCGCAGGCCTGGGTGATGGCCTGCAGCGAAGCCAGGCTGGCGAAAGGCTTTTCGGCCAGCACGTGCTTGCCTTGATGCGCGGCCAGCAGGGCCACAGCCTCGCGCGGGACGGTGGGCGTAGCAACGTAGATGGCGTCGATGTCAGCGGACGCCAGCATTTCGCGCCAATTGTCGAAGGCCGCCGCCAGACCATGCTGGGCCGCAAAGGCCATGGCCGAAGCGCGCCGGCGCGAAGAAACCGCCACCGGCTGGCAGCCCGCTGACGCCGCCAGCGCCGCCGTCGTCAACCCGGCAATCAGCCCGGTGCCCACCACCCCCACCCTGAGCACCGCGCTATTCACTTGTGGCGGTGCTGGCAATCGGTCTTGGTGCAGCGCGCATAAAGCGCCAGCGAATGTTCCTGCAGCTCATAGCCGCGCTGGCCGGCAATGGCGTGCTGGCGCTGTTCGATTTCAGCGTCGAAGAATTCTTCGACGCGGCCGCAGGTCAGGCACACCAGGTGGTCGTGGTGCTGGCCTTCGTTCAGTTCGAACACGGCCTTGCCGCTCTCGAAATTGCTGCGCGTCAGCAGGCCTGCCTGCTCGAACTGCATCAGCACGCGGTAGACGGTGGCCAAGCCAATGTCGGCGCCGTCGCTCAGCAAGACCTTGAACACGTCTTCGGCCGTCAGGTGGCGGCGCTTGGTCTGCTGAAACACCTCCAGTATCTTGATGCGCGGCAAAGTGGCCTTCAGGCCACTGCTCTTCAGGTCGTCGGCGTGGTTGCCCATCGGAAGGGCCTCTCGGTCAAGGTGGGGTGGCGGGTGACGGGTGACGGGTGACGGGTGACGGGTGACGGGTGACGGTTTGGAGTACGCAAGCAGACCAGGGTGCCTTAGCAGCGCAGGGCCGCTAAAATGCAAGGATCATAGCGAGCAGCTCCCCAGCACAATCCCAAGTCCATGTCGCGCACTCTCTCATCCCAGCGCCGTCTAGGTCTGGCAGCCACCCTTGTCGCCAGCCTGGCTTTGACAGGCTGCGAATCGCTGCAACGCACCGACAGCCTGTTCGGGCTGATCACACCCTACCGCATCGACATCGTGCAGGGCAATGCCATCACGAAGGAACAGGCGGCGCAGATTAAGCCCGGCATGTCGCGCCTGCAGGTGCGCGACATTCTGGGCACCCCGCTCATCACCGACCCCTTCCACGTTCAGCGCTGGGACTACCTGTTCACACTGCGTCGCCCCAACACGCAGGTGCAAAGGCGCAGCGTGGTGGTGTACTTCGATGGTGATGTGGTCAGGTCCATCGAAGCCGGCGAACTGCCTTCCGAACGCGAATTCGTGGCCTCGATCAGCCGCTTCAAGGACCTACGCACACCCAAGCTCGAACTGAGCGAAGACGAACGCAAGGCCTTGCCCATCCCGCCGCGGCCACCGGCCCCGCCCGCTGAACCCGTGGGCCCCGTGCGCATCTACCCGCCGCTGGAAGCGTCCTGAGCGCAGCCATGCTGCCCGTTCCGCCGTCGCAGAAGCCGACGCCGACGCCGGGGGTCGCCATCGCCATCGCCGGCGGCTCAGGCCGCATGGGCCGCATGCTGATCGAAGCCGTGCTTGCCAGCCCCGACTGCCAACTGTCCGGCGTGCTTGAAGTGCCCGGCAGCCCGGCCCTGGGCCAGGACGCCGGCGCCTTTCTGGGCCGCAGCACCGACATCCGGCTGACCGCCGACCTGCGCCAGGGCCTGCAAGGCGCCGACGTGCTGATCGACTTCACCCGCCCCGAAGGCACCCTGGCCCATCTGGCGGTGTGTCGCGAACTCGGCGTGCGCGCCGTGGTCGGCACCACCGGCTTCAGCCCTGAACAGAAGGCGCAGCTGGACGCCCTGGCCCAGTCCACGGCCCTGGTCTTCGCGCCCAATATGAGTGTGGGCGTGAACGTCGTGCTGCAGCTGCTGAAGCAGGCCGCGCTGGCCCTGGGCCCCGACTACGACATTGAAGTGCTTGAAGCCCACCACCGCCACAAGGTTGACGCCCCCAGCGGCACGGCATTGGCCATGGGCGAAGTGCTGGCGCAGGCACGTGGCCTGAACCTGGCGCACAACGGCGTCTTCACGCGCCATGGCCACACCGGCGAACGCGCCCCGAACGCCATTGGTTTTGCCACCCTGCGCGGCGGCGACATCGTCGGCGACCACACCGTCATGTTCTGCGGCACCGGCGAACGCATCGAGATCAGCCACAAGAGCAGCAGCCGCGCCAACTACGCCGAAGGCAGCCTGCGCGCCGCGCGCTTCCTGGCCGCCCTGCCGCCCGCAGCAACGGGCCTGTACGGCATGGGCGACGTGCTGGGCCTGGCCTGAAGCCCGCCCCATGACGGGACCATCAGGCCTGATGGCCTTCTGGCAAGCCAGCGACACCACCGGCCGCACAGTGGCCGTCGTGCTGCTGACGATGTCGGTCACGGCCTGGGTCCTGATTTTCTGGAAAGCCTGGCTATTGCGCCGCGCGCAGACCGACATCGCACGCGCGGTACCCGCCTTCTGGGACGCCCCCAGTCTGGAAGACGGCCGCAAGCGCCTGGCCGCGATGGACCGCGAACGGTTGCTGCTGCCCCTGCTGGACGCAGCCACCATCCGCAGCCCGGCGGGCACGCTGGAAAGCAGCACCGGGCTTCAAGCCCAGCTGACACGCCGGCTGCGCGACGCCCTGCACCGTGGCCTGGCGCACCTGCAGTTCGGCCAGGTAGTGCTGGCATCCATCGGCAGTACAGCGCCCTTCGTGGGCCTGCTGGGCACCGTCTGGGGCGTGTATCTGGCCCTGGCCGGCATGGCCGATGGCGGCGGCCTGAGCATCGAGCGGGTTTCCGGCCCGATCGGCGAAGCGCTCATCATGACCGCCGCCGGCATCGCGGTGGCCGTGCCTGCAGTGCTGGGCTACAACGTCTTCGGCCAGAAGGTGGCCGCCTGCGAAGCCGAACTGGAAGGCTTCGCACATGACTTGCTTCAGACCCGGTTGGACCCGGCGGGCGGGGACCGGGGATGACGGCTGTCGGCCCTTTGCGGACGGTCGTACGTTCGTCTGTCCGTTCAATGTTTTTCGCTCGCTTGCTTGCTTGGTCCCCAAGCAAAGGCGTGCTTGGCTTGGCTGCGGCGCTTATGTTCAGCGGTCGGCGCGTTGCGCCGACTCCCCTGCGATGCTCGGTCCCGCGGCCCCATC
>JBBQAW010000288.1:0-5451 GCA_038316815.1 Burkholderiales bacterium | reverse complement strand
AACAGCGGCCCTGCACACCGGCAACGCCCGCTGCGCAGGAGAGTTGTCATGCACGATTGGTTGCACCGCATCGACCAGCACTTCCCCGTGCGCTACACGGTCTGGCTGACCTGTGGCCTGGGCCTGCTGCTGTTCACGTTCACGTGGGTGGCCTTTGACACCGGCGGCGCACTGGCCTTGCTGTGCCTTTTCGGCGCGGCCCTGGGTTGGCGCGACACGCAGCAGCGCCGCCATGCCGTGCTGCGCAACTATCCCGTCATCGGGCACCTGCGTTTTCTGGCTGAATTCATCCGCCTGGAGGTTCGCCAGTACTTCATCGAAAGCGACACCGAAGCCACGCCTTTCTCGCGCCAGCAGCGCAGCCTGGTCTACCAGCGCGCGAAGAACCAGGCCGACAAGCGGCCCTTCGGCACCCAGCTGGACGTGGGGGCGGCCGGGTATGAATGGATCAACCATTCGATGGCGCCCACCACGCTGGCCAGCCACGACTTCCGCATCCCCATTGGTGGCAGCGGCAGCGGCAGCGGCGCCAGCGTCGGCGCCGGCACGCCCTGCACCCAGCCCTACAGCGCCAGCGTCTTCAACATCTCGGCCATGAGCTTTGGTGCGCTCAGCGCCAATGCCATCCTGGCGCTGAACGCCGGTGCCGCGCGCGGGCGCTTTGCGCACGACACTGGCGAAGGTTCCATCAGCCAGCACCACCGTGTGCATGGCGGCGACCTGATCTGGGAAATCGGCAGCGGCTACTTCGGCTGCCGCGACGAAATGGGCCGTTTCAGCGAAGAAGCCTTTGCCCGCAACGCGCACGACCCGCAGGTGAAGATGATCGAGATCAAGCTCAGCCAGGGCGCCAAACCTGGCCATGGCGGCGTGCTGCCCGGGGCCAAGGTGACGCCCGAGATCGCCGCCGCGCGCGGTGTGCCGGTAGGAGTGGACTGCGTCAGCCCGGCGCGCCACAGTGCTTTTGATTCACCCGTCGGCTTGCTGCAGTTCGTCGACCGGCTGCGTGCACTGTCGGGCGGCAAGCCGGTGGGCTTCAAGCTGTGCATCGGCCACCCCTGGGAATGGTTTGCCATTGCCAAGGCGATGCTCGAAACAGGGCTGTACCCGGACTTCATCGTCGTCGACGGCGGTGAAGGCGGCACCGGCGCGGCGCCGCTTGAATTTACCGACCATGTCGGCGCGCCGCTGCAGGAAGGCCTGCTGCTCGTCCACAACACCCTGGTCGGCCTGGGCCTGCGCCAGCACGTGAAGATTGGCTGCGCCGGCAAGGTCACCAGCGCCTTCGACATCGCACGCGCCATGGCCCTGGGCGCCGACTGGTGCAATGCCGCGCGCGGCTTCATGTTCGCGCTGGGCTGCATCCAGGCCCAGACATGCCACACCGGCGCCTGCCCCACGGGCGTGACGGCGCAAGACCCGCAACGCGCCAAAGCCCTGGTGGTGGTCGACAAGACCGAACGCGTCTGGCGCTTTCACGACAACACCTTGAAAGCGCTGAAAGAACTGGTGCAGGCCGCGGGGCTGAATCACCCGGGTGAGATCACGGCCGCGCACATCGTGCGAAGGCGTGCCGACCACGACGTGCGGCTGCTGGTGAACCATCTCACCTTCGTGCAGCCGGGGCAGTTGACGCAGGCCATTGCCGGGCACGCGCCCTGGCCGCACAAGGTGTTCAGCGAATACTGGGGCCGCGCACGCAGCGACCACTGGCAGGCCGCGACCGTGGTGGCCTGAAGCGGAACGAACCTTCAGGCCACCGGCGGCGCGGTGTCGATGAAGCTTTGGCGCAGGGCCAGCTTGTCGTACAGCCTGACCAGGTTCGGATGGTCGCCGCGCCAGTCGATGTGGGAATAGCGGAAGGACAGATAGCCGAGCGCACAGCCGGCCGCAATGTCGGCCAGGGTGAGGTGGTTGCCAACGCAGAAGGGCTTGTCGCCCAGGCCCAGGGCCATGGCTTTCACGGCCGCTTGCGCGCGGCTCATCTGGCGGTCGATCCAGGCCTGCGAGCGTTGTTCGCTGCTGCGGCCAGCCCAGTGCGCTTCCATGCGCGCCAGGACGCTGGCGTCCAGCACGCCATCGGCCAGCGCTTCCCAGGTACGGACTTCGGTACGTTCGCGGCCCGAGGGCGGAATCAGCTTGCCCACGGGGCTGAGCGTGTCAAGGTATTCGACGATGACGCGTGAATCGAACACCGCCTCGCCGCCGTCCAGCACCAGACAGGGCACCTTGCCCAGCGGGTTGCTCTTGAGGATGTCATCTGAGGCCCAGACATCTTCCAGCACCAGTTGGGCTTCGAGCTTCTTCTCGGCCATGACGATGCGCACTTTGCGAACGTAGGGGCTGGTAAGCGAACCGATCAGTTTCATGGCGTACCGGGGCGGCCGGAAGAATGTATCGAAATCATTCTAGCCAGCGGCCTGTCGCGTGAAGTCCACGGACTGGGGGCGGCCGGGCAGGGCCAGTTCAGCCATGGCCGGCGCCATGCGCGAGACCACGGCGCCAGCGCGCACAACGGCCAGGCGCTGGGCGCGCAGGCGAATGGCCTCTTCGGGTGAACGCGCCTGCAGCAGCACGAAGTCGGCGCGGCAGCCCACTTCCAGCCCGTAGCCCTGCAGGCCCAGCACACGCGCGGCGTTCGTGGTGACGGCATCGAAACACTGGCGCTGGCCGGTGCTGCCGGTCATCTGCGCCACGTGCATGCCCATCGCTGCCACTTCCAGCATGCAGGCCGAGCCGAACGAATACCAGGGGTCGAGCACGCAGTCGTGTCCGAAAGCCACGTTCACGCCAGCGGCCAGCAGTTCGGGCACGCGCGTCATGCCGCGGCGCTTCGGGTAGGTGTCGTGCCGGCCCTGCAGGGTGATGTTGATCAGCGGGTTGGCCACCGCGTGCACGCCCGCCTCGGCGATCAAGGGCAGCAGCTTGGAGACGTAATAGTTGTCCATCGAATGCATCGAAGTCAGGTGCGAACCCGTCACCCGCCCCTGCAGCCCCAGGCGCCGGGTGTGGAAAGCCAGGGTCTCGATGTGGCGCGACAGCGGGTCGTCGCTTTCGTCGCAATGCATGTCCACCGGCAGGCCGCGTTGGGCGGCCAGTTCGCACAGCAGACGCACGCTCTCTGCGCCCTCGGCCATGGTGCGTTCGAAGTGCGGAATGCCGCCGACCACGTCCACGCCCAGGTCCAGCGCGCGCTGCAGGTGGGCCATGGCGCCCGGGCTGCGCAGCAAGCCGTCTTGCGGGAAGGCCACGAGTTGCAGGTCGAGGTAGGGTGCGACGCGGCGCTTTACGTCGAGCAGGGCGCGCACGGCCAGCAGGCGTTCGTCGCAGACGTCGACATGGCTGCGGATGGCCAGCAGCCCGCGCGCCACGGCCCAGTCGCAGTAGGCCAGGGCGCGTTCGGCGATGGCCTCTTCGGTCAGCAGCGGTTTGAGTTCACCCCATAGCGCAATGCCTTCGAGCAAGGTGCCGCTGGCGTTCACGCGCGGCAGGCCGTGGCTGAGCGTGGCGTCGAGGTGGAAGTGCGCGTCGACGAAGGGCGGGCTCAGCAGCCAGCCCTGGGCGTCCAGAACCTGCACGCCCTCGGGCACCGGCAGCCCGGGGGCAGAAGGTTCGACCGCGCGAATGAAGCCGGCGTCGGCCCAGACGCGCATGCCCTGGCGGCCGTTGGGCAGGGTGGCGTTGTCGACGATCAGAGGGGCGAGGGAGTTCATGGCGCTGGTAGATTTTCGAAAGCAATTTCATGGCCAGATCGGCTGGTGGCGCCGAGGGTGGAAAAGCTCACGTTGTGGCCCGAGGCGAGGCCAGGGTACCCGCTTGTCATGGTCTTGTAACGGGCGCACACTGGGGTCAAGGGTGCTGCTCAGGCGCCTGCGACTTTCCGCACCCTGCTATTGCCTCATTTCCTGCCCCCTCCCCTTACCCTCCCCCATTCACAGTTTTCGCCCGCGTTTCCCGTCGCCGGCTACGCCCGGCATTTTCCCCCAACCCCTCGTAAAGGAGGTTCCGATGAATTTGACGATCAGCGGCCATCATCTCGACGTGTCACCGGCATTGAGAGAGTATGTACTCACTAAGCTGGACCGCGTCACGCGCCACTTCGACCAGGTGGTCGACATCAACGTGCTGCTGACGGTGGAGAAGTTGAAGGAAAAGGAACGAAGGCAGAAAGCCGAAGTGACCCTGCACGTCAAGGGTCGCGACATCTTCGTCGAACAAGCCCATGAAGACATGTACGCCGCCATCGACCAGTTGATGGACAAGCTGGACCGCCAGGTGATACGCCACAAGGACCGCCTGCAGGACCACCACCACGTCGCACCCAAACGCCTGGATACCGGCACGCCCTGACGCCACGCCGGCCTTTCCCGCCTGCCGAAACGGCCCTGCGGGGCTGTTTTTTCATGCTGTCCGATGCCGTGAGTGCCGCGATGTTGCTGCAATGCCGCAAGACTGCGCATACACCGCCTTTAAGGGATCGCGCGATAGGCCGCAGCAGACACTAGGGCGAACCCGATGCGTATGATCCAACGCTTTCACCACAACCGTGCATGCCAGACCCCGATGTCGGGGTCATGAAGGCAGCACCGGGGGTCCTGCCAAGATGAACCGTCTCGCCGCTATCCTGCCCGTTGCCAACGTGCTTGTGAATGTGGATGCGACCAGCAAGAAGCGTGTCTTCGAGCAGGCCGGCCTGTTGTTCGAAAACCAGCACGCCATTGCGCGCAGCATCGTCACCGACAACTTGTTTGCACGTGAACGCCTGGGCTCCACCGGCCTCGGGCACGCCGTGGCCATTCCGCATGGTCGCATCAAGGGGTTGAAGAACCCGCTGGCTGCCGTCGTGCGTGTGCAGCAGCCCATTCCCTTCGACGCCCCGGACGACGAGGCAGTGGCCCTGCTGATTTTCCTGCTCGTGCCCGAAGCGGCCACGCAGCGGCACCTGGAAATCTTGTCCGAAATCGCCGAGATGCTGTCCGACCGCGAACTGCGCGAACGGCTGAAGACCGAACCCGACGCCGCCGGCGTGCACAAGCTGATTTCCGACTGGGAACCACTCAAATCGGTGGCATGAGCCGAAGCGACAGCGACGGCATCAGAGCCAAGCCCTTGCGCGGATCCGGCTCTGCCGGTCCGCTGCAAGAGCCCCCTCGGGGGGTGGCGAACGCAGTGAGCCTGGGGGCGCCCTTGTGCGGATCCGGCTCTGCCGGTCCCGTGCAAGAGCCCCCTTGGGCGGTGGCGAACGCAGTGAGCCTTGGGGCGCCCTTGCGCGCATCCGGCTCTGCCGGTCCGCTGCAAGAGCCCCCCCGGGGGGTGGCGAACGCAGTGAGCCTGGGGGCTTCATGAAGCCGACGTCAATTAGTGCTGAGGCGCTGTTCGAAGCGCACCGCGAAACGATGGACTGGGAGTGGATTGCCGGCCACGCCCACCCCGAGCGCCGCTTCGACGACG
>JBBQAW010000287.1:0-5458 GCA_038316815.1 Burkholderiales bacterium | reverse complement strand
GCGGCACCTACAGCCTGGGGCGCGACACCGTGAACGCAGGCAACCCGGCCTGCACCCACTGCGCCGGCGCGAACGCTGCCGACAAGCGCGCTTGCCCCACAGCAGCGCCCTGAAAAACACCCGCGTTTCGGCCAACGGCTGGGCCAAGGGTGGGCAGCTTCCAGGGCACGCTGGGCCTGCCGCGCCGCGACAACGGTGCCAGTGCCACCACGCCCAAGTGCGAGCTTCGGTACGCGGGGTTCGGGTACACCGCCACGCCGACGCTGGTGCTCGATACCCAGTGGTTGCGCCTGCGCTTCAAAGGCAGCGCCGACGGCGCCACGCTGTGGGTGGCAAGCGCCACTTACAGCCTGCCGCGCCGGACGGCGGCTTACGCCACCGTCGGCCAGATCAACAACCGCGGCGCGCTGCCACTGTCGGTCAGCGCTGGCGCCGGCGGCAGCAACCCGCTGGCCGGCAGCAGCCAGACCGGCCTGACGACCGGGGTTCGCCAGGCTTTCTGAAGACCTGCGGGCGGGTGGCTCGGCAGTCGATATCGCCTGGTTTTGAACCAGCGAAAAAAGACAAGCGCCGCACCAGAACAGGCTGCTGTTGAAAAGGGCGCTGCAGTCGCTGTGATAGCCTGCTCTCAGCGAGGTCTGCACAAGTCGTGCTGTCAATCCGAAGGCCGGGAATCGCAGTTTTCCAGCTTCATTTCTTCACCCAACGGGCACCTGGTTCGGACCCGATTCCCCCCATTACCGATGAGCGACACCCCACCGGACAGCACCGCGGCAGCCAGCCCGCCCGACCGTCTTTGCGCCGACCCGCGCAGCCCGCACTATGACGCGGCCTCATTCGAACGCGGCATCGGCATCCGCTTCAACGGCCGCGAACGCACCGATGTCGATGCCTACTGCATCAGCGAGGGTTGGATTCAGGTTCCCGCCAACAAGACCGTGGACCGCAAGGGCAGGCCTTTGCTGTTGAAGCTCAAAGGCCGGGTCGAGGCGTACTACAAGTCTGCCGCGGTCTGAAGCGGCTGCCGGTCGGCGATGGTGGGGCCGGAATTGCCAAATTAGCGCCCCCGCCTTGACACCATGCCTGACGCACAGTCCACGCCAGACCGGCCCCGCACCGACGCCAAAGTCGACGCCGAAACCCACACCAACACCAACACTAACGCCGGCACCAACACCGGCACCGGCACCGGCACCGGCTGTGGCACCGAAACCAACACCGGCACCGACGGCTGGTCGTACACCGTGTCAGTGCGGGCCCTGTGCGAATTCACTGCCAAGCAGGGCGACCTGGACCGTCGCTTCACGCCTTCGGCCACGGCGCTGGAAGGCTTGCAGGGCCAGCAGGCGGTGGCGCGCGGGCGCGGCGCGGACTACGAAACCGAAGTCAGCCTGGAAGGCCGCCACGGCCCGCTGCGGGTGCGTGGCCGGGCCGATGGCTACGACCCGCGCCACAGTTGCCTGGAAGAAGTGAAGACCCTGCGCGGCCACCCCGACGAGATGCCGGCCAACCGCCGCTTGCTGCACTGGGCGCAGTTGCAGACCTATGGCGCGCTGTTCTGCCAGGTTCGCGGCCTGGCTGAAGTGCAGTTGGCACTGGTCTACTTCGACGTTGCCAGCCAGGCCGAAGTGGTGTTGCGCCAGCTTTATGGGGCCGATGAACTGCAGGCCCTGTTCGAGACGCGTTGCAACGCCTTCCTGGCCTGGGCACGGCAAGAGGCCCTGCACCGCGCCGCGCGCGACGCCGCGCTGCCGCTTTTGCCCATGCCGCAGGCCACTTTTCGGCCCGGCCAGCGTGCGTTGGCCGAAGCGGTATATCGCGGCGCGACCCACAGACGCTGTCTGCTGGCACAGGCGCCCACGGGCATTGGCAAGACCCTGGGCACGCTGTTTCCGCTGCTGCGCGCGATGCCGGGCCAGAGCATCGACAAGATCGCTTTCCTTACCTGCAAAGGCACAGGCCGCATTACGGCGCTGGAAGCCCTGGCCAGCCTGCGTGACGCCACCCCGGGCCAGGCCTTGCGCGTGCTGGCCGTCGTGCCCAAGCGCCAGGGCTGCGAATACCCCGACCAGGCCTGCCACCCCGACGCCTGCCCGCTGGCACGCGGCTTCTACGACCGCCTGCCCGCCGCGCGGCAAGAAGCTGTCGCCCTAGGCTGGCTGGACGCCCCAACGCAGCGCCGTGTGGCGCTGGCGCATGGCATCTGCCCCTACCACCTGGGCCAGGAACTGCTGCGCTGGGCCGACGTGCTGGTGGGCGATGTACACCATCTCCTGGACACCCATGGCCAGCTTTGGGGCCTGATGCAGGCCCTGGACTGGCGCCTGGCCGTGCTGGTGGACGAGGCCCACAACCTGCTTGAGCGCGCCCGCGCGATGTACAGCGCCGAACTGCCTCTGGCCGACCTGCATGCTGCCCAGGCACAGGCGCCCCCCGCCATCGCCGGGGAATTGCAGGCCCTGGCCCAGGCCGCCGCAGATTTGTTGCCTGGCCTGCCGCAGCCTTATGCCACTCTGGCCACGGTGCCCGACAGCTTCACACAAGCGCTGCAGGCGGCCACCGCGGCGCTGGCCGAGCACTTCCACCGCCAGCCGCTGGCCCAGGGCCCGTTGTTGGCGCTGCAGTTCCAGTTGCTGCGCCTGCTGCGCCTGGTCGATGCACTGGACGGGCATGCGCTGTTCGACGTGCGACAAGACGAAGCCGCGCCAGACGGCAACGCCAGCACGGTTCTGGGTGTACGCAATGTCGCCCCGGCAGGCTTCCTGCGCCCGCGTTGGCAGGCGCTGCACAGCGCAGCGCTGTTCTCGGCCACGCTGGCACCGCCAGACCATGCCATGCGCTTGCTGGGCCTGCCCGCCAACACCGCCTGGATCGACGTGCCCCCGGCATTTCCGCCAGAACACCTGGTGGTGCAAGTGGCCGACGGCATATCGACAAGGTTCGCCGACCGCGAGCGCTCATTGCGCAGCCTGGTCGACCTGATGGCGCAGCAGTTCGACCAGCATGCCGGCAACTATCTGGCCTTTTTCAGCAGCTTCGACTACATGGAAAAAGCCGCCGCCCTGCTGGCGCAACGTCGACCCGACATCGCGCAATGGCGGCAAGACCGCAGCATGGGCGGCGACGCGCGCCAGGCATTCCTGGACCGATTCCAGCCGCGCGGCCAGGGCATGGGCTTCGCCGTGCTGGGCGGGGTGTTTGCCGAAGGCGTGGACCTGCCGGGTTCGCTGCTGATCGGGGCCTTCATCGCCACACTGGGCTTGCCGCCGGTGTCAGCGCTGCAGACGGCCATGCAAGAGCGGCTGGCGGCCCTGTTCGGCAGTGCAGCCGATCAAGCCGACAAAGCCAAACCGTCCGGTGACGCCGACCTGGTGCCGGCGATGCAGAAAGTGGTACAGGCCGCCGGCCGCGTGCTGCGCACGCCGCAAGACCGCGGCTGGCTGTGGCTCCTGGACGACCGTTACCGGCGGGCTGAAGTGCGCGCCCTGCTGCCGCCCTGGTGGGGCATAGGCGCGAAGGCGGCTGCGCCTGGGCCCGAAACCACCGCTTCAGCAGCGCCCTGAACGGCGGCTGCGCGGCTGCAGCTTGTCCAGGTCGGCAATCTGTTGCTTCAACAACAGCAGCAGCGACCGGGCATGGTCCACCGGCAGCCGGATGCAGCTGGCCGGGCTGCCGTCGCCGTCATCACGTGCTTGCCGGGGCATGACCAGGGCGTCCAGCCCCAGTTCGATCAGGCCCTTGTCATGGCGAATCGACCTCAGGCGCTGCACTTCGATGTCATAGGTCTTCAAGTCGGGCTCCGGCAGTGGCTTTGCACGCATTGTCCAGGGCGGCCAGCCCTTGCGGCCGGCACGCTTCAGCGGCAAGGCACCTGGGCAGGCAAAATCGGGGCGGTGACACCCATTCGCTCCCTTGGCCCGTTTCTTCTCGCCCCCACTGCCCTGCTGTTGCTCGCGAGCCTTTTAACCGCCTGCCAGGACAAGCCCGCCCCGGCGCCAGCGCAGCGTCCGCCGGTCGAGGTGGGTGTGGTCACTCTGGCCCTGCAAGACGTTCCGCTGCAGCTGCAGTTGCCCGGCAGACTGAGCGCAAGCCAAGTGGCCGACATCCGACCGCAGGTGGGCGGCCTGGTGCAAAAGCGCTTGTTCACCGAAGGCAGCCTGGTGCGCGCGGGGCAGCCTCTCTACCAGATCGACCCTGCCAGTTTCGAAGCCGAGCGCGCCCGCACCGCCGCCACGCTGCAAAAAGCCGAAGCCCAACGCTCTGCCGCGCGCACCAAAGCCAGCCGCGACGCCGAACTGCTGCGCGCCGACGCCCTGAGCCGCGAAGCCGCCGACGCCAGTGCTTCGGCCCTGCTGCAGGCAGACGCCGATGTGGCCGTCGCGAAGGCCGCGCTCGACAGCGCGCAGCTGCAGCTGCAACGCGCGCGCATCACGGCGCCGATCAGTGGGCGCATCGACGTTTCTTCAGTCACTGCCGGCGCCCTGGTCACCGCCAACCAGACTGCGGCCCTGACCACCATCCAGCAGCTCGACCCGATGCAGGTGGACATCGTGCAAAGCAGTGCCGAACTGCTGGAACTGCGCCGTCAGCTGGCAGGCCAGACCCGCAGCCGCCAGGTGCAGCTGGTGCTGGAAGACGGCAGCGTTTACGCGCAGCCCGCCACCCTGGAATTCAGCGGCGTGACGGTTGACCGTGGCACCGGCACCGTGACGCTGCGCGCCGTCGTGGCCAACCCGCAAGGCACCCTGCTGCCGGGCATGATGGTGCAGGCCCGTGTCGTGGCCGGCGTAGACCGCCAGGTGCTGCTGGCACCGCAGCAAGGCGTGGCGCGCACCGCCACGGGCGACGCCACCGCCCTGGTGGTCGGTGAGAGCAACAAGGCCGAACGTCGGCGCCTGACACTGTCGCGCGCTGTGGGCAACCAGTGGCTGGTGACCAGCGGGCTGAAGGCCGGTGACCAACTGATCGTTGAAGGGCTGCAGCGCGTGCGCCCTGACCAGGTGGTGCGCCCGGTGCCGGCTGGTTCCAGCGCAGCCGCCCAGGGCCCTGGTGCGGGGGGCCAGGCCGGCCAGGCCGGCCAGGCCGGCCAGAGGGGTAGTAGCGGTCCGGCCTCGGGTGCGGCAACAGTTGCAACCCCCGGCGCGGCCGCCCGCGCGGCCCCCGCAGCCAGCGCCGCGTCGCGCTGAAGCGCGCGCAGCAGCCTCACGCCATGGCCTCGTTCTTCATCGACCGCCCAATCTTCGCCTGGGTCATCGCCATCATGATCATGCTGGCCGGTGCCGGCGCGACGCTGAGCCTGCCACTGGAGCGCTACCCGGACATCGCGCCCACGCGCGTCAGCATCAACACCAACTACCCTGGCGCTTCTGCCCGGACGATCGAAGACTCGGTGACGCAGATCATCGAACAGAACCTGAAGGGCATCGACGGCCTGCAATCCATCGAATCGTCCAGCAAT
>JBBQAW010000286.1:0-5489 GCA_038316815.1 Burkholderiales bacterium | reverse complement strand
ATGTCGCCCAGGTCTTCTTCGATGCGCAGCAACTGGTTGTACTTGGCGATGCGGTCGCTGCGGCTCATCGAGCCGGTCTTGATCTGCCCGGCATTGGTGCCCACGGCGATGTCGGCAATGGTGCTGTCTTCGGTTTCGCCGCTGCGGTGGCTGATGACGTTTGTCCAGCCCGCGCGCTTGGCCATCTCGATGGCCGAGAAGGTTTCGGTCAGGGTGCCGATCTGGTTGATCTTGATCAGGATGCTGTTGGCCACGCCTTCGTCGATGCCGCGCTGCAGGATCTTGGTGTTGGTCACGAACAGGTCGTCACCCACCAACTGCACCTTCTTGCCCAGGCGTTCGTTCAGGTGCTTCCAGCCGTCCCAGTCGCCTTCGTGCATGCCGTCTTCGATGCTGATGATCGGGTACTTGTCGACCCAGGTGGCCAGGATGTCGGTCCACTCTGCGGCGCTCAGCACCAGACTCTCGCCTTCGAGGTGGTACTTGCCGTCCTTGTAGAACTCACTGGCAGCGCAGTCCAGGCCGATGGCGATTTGCTCGCCTGCCGTGTACCCGGCCTTGTCGATCGCTTCCAGGATCAGCTCGATCGCTGCCTCATGGCTGGCGAGGTTGGGCGAGAATCCGCCTTCATCGCCCACACTGGTGGGCATGCCCTTGGCGTCGATGATCTTCTTCAGTGCATGGAAGACTTCTGCGCCATAGCGAACGGCCTCGCGGAAGGTGGGCGCGCCCACCGGGATGATCATCAGTTCCTGCAGGTCAAGATTGTTGTTGGCATGCGCGCCGCCGTTGATGACGTTCATCATCGGCACCGGCAGGCTCATGCGGCCCATGCCGCCGAAGTAGCGGTACAAGGGCAGGCCGCTTTCTTCAGCCGCCGCGCGTGCCACCGCCATGCTCACGGCGAGAGTAGCGTTGGCACCCAGGCGGCTTTTGTTGTCGGTGCCGTCCAGGTCGATCAGGGTCTTGTCCAGAAAGGCTTGCTCTGAAGCGTCCAGGCCCAAGACCGATTCACTGATCTCGGTGTTGATGTGTTCGACCGCGCGCAGCACGCCCTTGCCGAGATAGCGGCCCTGGTCGCCGTCACGCAATTCGATGGCTTCGCGGCTGCCGGTGGAAGCGCCACTGGGTACGGCCGCACGGCCCATGGTGCCGCTTTCCAGCAGCACGTCGCATTCGACGGTGGGGTTGCCGCGGCTGTCGAGTATTTCTCGGCCGACGATGTCAACAATGGCGCTCATCGCGCTCCTTTCGAGTTATGAAGAATCAGATGGGTGCGTCCACGCCTTCGACGAGGACCATGTTGAAGCAGGCCGTGGTGCCGGCACGCAGCGCGCGGGCAGCCACGTAGCCAGGGCTGTCGTACATGGCCTGGGCCTGCTCGAAGCTCGGATAGCGCAGCACTGTCAGCCGCGGCGGCATCCAGTCGCCTTCCAGCACGACCATCTTGCCGCCGCGCACGAGGTAGTCACCGCCAAAGGCCTTGGCCACAGTGGGCGCCGCGGCCAGGTAATGCTTGAAGGCTTCAGGGTCGGAAATGTTCGATTCGACGATCAGGTAGGCAACGGTCATGGCCAGTTCAGGGTCAGCATGAAAAATCGTTTTCAAGCAGCGGCTGCTGCTTGATGACCCGGTCCAGCGCCAGCAGTTGTTCCAGCAAGGCCTTCATGTGCTTCAGCGGCACGGCGTTCGGGCCGTCGCTCATGGCGTTGGCGGGGTCGGGGTGCGTTTCCATGAACAGGCCCGCCACGCCCACGGCCACGGCAGCGCGGCTGAGCACGGGCACGAATTCACGCTGCCCGCCGCTGCTGGTGCCTTGCCCGCCGGGCAACTGCACGCTGTGCGTGGCGTCGAAAACCACGGGCGCGCCCGTGTCGCGCATGATGGCCAGGCTGCGCATGTCGCTGACCAGGTTGTTGTAGCCGAAGCTGACGCCGCGTTCACAGGCCATGAAGCTGTCCTCAGGCAGGCCCTTTTCGCGCGCTGCGGCGCGGGCCTTGTCGATGACGTTCTTCATGTCCTGCGGCGCCAGGAACTGGCCTTTCTTGATGTTCACCGGCTTGCCGCTTTGCGCCACCGCGCGGATGAAGTCGGTCTGCCGGCACAGGAAGGCCGGTGTCTGCAGCACGTCGACCACTGCCGCCACAGCAGCGACCTCGGTTTCGCTGTGCACATCGGTCAGGATGGGCACGTTCAGTTCGCGCCGCACCTTGGCCAAAATCTCCAGGCCGCGTTCCATGCCCGGGCCGCGAAAGGTGGTGCCGCTACTGCGGTTGGCCTTGTCGTAACTGCTCTTGAAGATGAACGGAATGCCCAGGGCCGAAGTGATTTCCTTCAAGTGCCCGGCCACGTCCATCTGCAGCTGTTCGCTTTCGACCACGCAGGGCCCGCTGATCAGGAAGAAAGGCCGGTCGATGCCGACCTCGAAACCGCAAAGCTTCATGGGGGGTTTGCCTTTCAGGCGGCCTTTGCACCAATTGCGCCAATCGTGCCTACTGCGCTGCTTGTGCCGCTTGCGCCGCTTGTGCCGCTTGTGCCAATAGCGTCGGCAGCGTCGGCTGCAGCTTTGCAACGTGCCTGCTGTTCCAGCGCGGCAGCGATGAAGCTGGAAAACAGTGGGTGCCCGCCCCAAGGCGTACTCTTGAATTCGGGGTGGAACTGCACGCCCATGAACCAGGGGTGCACGCTGGTCGGCAGTTCGACCATCTCGGTCAGCTGTTCGCGCTGTGTCAGCGCGCTGATCACGAGGCCGGCCTTCTGCAATTGATCGAGGTAGTTGACGTTGGCCTCGTAGCGGTGGCGGTGGCGTTCGGTGACCACCGGCCCGTAGATCTGGTAGGCCAGCGTGCCGGGCTTGACGTCGCTGCTCTGCGCGCCCAGCCGCATCGTGCCGCCCAGGTCGCTGCTGGCGCTGCGCTTCTGGATGCTGCCGTCGCGGTCTTGCCATTCTTCGATCAGTGCAATCACCGGGTGCGCGGTCAGCGGATCGAACTCCGTGCTGTTGGCGCCGGGCAAGCCCGCGATATGGCGTGCATATTCGATCGTCGCCACCTGCATGCCCAGGCAGATGCCCAGGTAAGGGACGCGATGTTCACGTGCGTACCGCGCGGCAATGATCTTGCCTTCAATGCCGCGCTTGCCGAAGCCACCCGGCACGAGGATGGCGTCCAGTCCCGACAGCAGGGCAGGCGCGGTTTCCGGCGTCAGAGTTTCGGCATCGACGTAATCGATTACGACCTTCGCGTGGTTCTGGATGCCGGCGTGACGCAGGGCTTCGTTCAGGCTCTTGTAGCTGTCCGACAGTTCGGTGTACTTGCCGCACATGGCGACTTTCACGGTCGCGCGCGGGTGCTCGACTTCGAATACCAAACTGTCCCAGCGCCTCAGGTCGGCTGGCTTGGTCAGCAACTGCAGCTTCATGCAGATTTGCTCGTCCAGGCCCTGTTCATGCAACAGGCGCGGCACCTTGTAGATGGTGTCGACGTCCCACATGCTGATTACGCCATGCGGTTGCACGTTCGTGAACAGACTGATCTTTTCGCGTTCTTCGGCCGGAATCTCGCGGTCGGCCCGGCACAGCAGCACATCGGGCTGAATGCCGATTTCCCGCATCTTCTGCACCGTGTGTTGGGTCGGCTTGGTCTTCAGTTCGCCGGCAGCGGCAATCCACGGCACGTAGGTCAGGTGAACGAAGGCGCTGTTCGTCGGCCCCATCTTCAGGCCCATCTGTCGCACGGCTTCAAGGAAGGGCAGGCTTTCGATGTCGCCTACCGTGCCGCCAATCTCGACGATGGCCACATCAAGATCGGGCGTTGCACCACGTTTGACGAATTCCTGGATCTCGTTCGTCACGTGCGGAATGACCTGCACCGTCTTGCCGAGATAGTCGCCGCGGCGTTCTTTCTTCAGCACCGTTTCGTAGATCTGGCCGGCGGTGAAGTTGTTCGCCTTCTTCATGCGCGTCGTGATGAAGCGCTCGTAGTGGCCCAGGTCGAGGTCGGTCTCGGCGCCGTCGTCGGTGACGAAGACCTCGCCATGCTGAAACGGGCTCATCGTGCCCGGGTCAACGTTGAGGTACGGGTCCAGCTTGATGAGGGTGACCTTCAGACCGCGCGATTCCAGGATCGCGGCCAACGACGCGGCCGCAATGCCCTTGCCCAGAGAAGAAACCACACCGCCGGTGACGAAGACAAACTTGGTCATGTCATGCGACACATGCGAAAGCGCTGCGTGCCCAATTGGTAAAGCGCGATTGTATCGACGCCGGTGTGTGCGCCTTGCCTGTTCCTTGCCTGTTCCTTGCCTGTTTGCTGCCAGCAGCCTGCCCATCCGTGCGTCAAAGCGTCCCGGCGCTCGACAATCGCTGCATGACAACCCCACCCAGCCCCGTCCATGGACCGCAGCGCATCGTCTGCCTGACCGAGGAAACCACCGAGTGGCTGTACCTCCTGGGCGAAGAAGACCGCATCGTCGGTATCAGCGGCTACACCGTGCGCCCGCGCCGCGCGCGCCAGGAAAAGCCGAAGGTCAGCGCCTTCCTGGACGGCCGCATCGAACAGATCGTGGCGCTGCAGCCCGACCTGGTGATCGGCTTTTCAGACATGCAGGCGGCGCTGGCCGACAAGCTGATTCGCGCCGGGCTGACCGTGCTCATCACCAACCAGCGCAGCGTGGCGCAGATTTTCACCACCCTGCGCCTGGTGGCCGGCCTGGTAGGGGCACAAGTGCGGGCCGAGGCCTGGATTGCGCAGTGCCAGGCCGAACACGCGCGCATCGCTGCGGTGGCCGCCACCTGGCCGCACCGCCCGCGTGTCTATTTCGAGGAGTGGGACGTGCCGATGATCAGCGCCATCCAGTGGGTGTCTGAACTGCTGACCATTGCCGGCGGCGACGACATCTTCTCCGAACTTGCCGTGCAGTCGATGGGCCGCGACCGTGTCGTGGCAGACGCGCTGGAACCTGTGCGGCGTGCGCCCGACATCGTCATAGGCAGCTGGTGCGGCAAGAAGTTCAGGCCCGAGAAGCTGGCTGCGCGCGACGGCTGGGCTGCCATGCCGGCCGTGCTGAACCAGCAGCTGCACGAGATCAAGAGCTGTGACATCCTGCAGCCCGGCCCCGCGGCGCTGGTGGACGGCCTGGCGCAGTTGCACGCCCATTGCGCCGCCTGGGCGCACGATGGCCAAGTGCGTTGACGGCAGGGCTGGCGGGTTTCAAGCGGGTTTCAAGCGGGTTTCAAGCGGGCCACCAGCGCGCCACCAGCGGGCCGCATGCGCACGCGTGCCCATTCATCGGCGACGTGCGTCAGTTCAGGCAGGCTGGGACGCCGTCCATCGCAAGACCGTGGTGCCGTGGGGCCTGGCTGCCGATGATTCAAACATCGCAGCCTTCATCCAACCCAGCCCAGGAGTCCATCATGTTCCAACGCCCCAGTCGAAACCTGTTCCGCCGCGCCCTTTCGTTCGCCCTTGCCGCTGTCATGACGACCGTCA
>JBBQAW010000285.1:0-5490 GCA_038316815.1 Burkholderiales bacterium | reverse complement strand
GGAGCAGCCGCGTTTCGGGCGGCTTGGTCGAGTGCCCGGCACCCGCGAGTTGATCGTGGCAAAGACGCGCTACATCGTTCCCTATCGCGTGCGCGGCGAGACGGTCGAGATGCTGCGCGCGTTTCACACATCAAGGCGGCTGCCAGACCCGTGGTGAAGGCGCCAGTCGCCACCAGAGCCGACGCCGGCAGATTGGCGTATTCGGGCTCGTCTAATCGTGCCCGCCAACTCAGCGATGAGGCGTTCACACTGCTGGGCGCACCGCCCGCTAAATGGTTGCGGCCGATAATCGCAACCCGTCGCATGCCGGCAACTGCCGCGCCCCAAACCGGCCAGTGGTCTGAGCGATTTCACCGCCGGGAACCGGGTATTCGGGCGCCGATCGGCTTGGCTGCTGTGCCATACCCCGCCCCAATCTGACGCTGAGCGCGTACCACTGACTTCATCGCCTGCCGCCGGTCAGTGGCAAGATGTCTGCACCTCTGGCCTTGGCCAGCGGCGAGGCACAGGCCAACATCGTGACGAAACGCCCTGCGACGCCGATGCCTGCGAAGCGAGCACCCGGCTCCAGCAGTTTGTCGCGATGTTCGCCCGAGGCTGCCCAGAACCACACCGTTCGTGTCGGCGAGAGCGAACCATGCAGCAGGTTCTCCACGCAAAGCGTGCTTCCGGTGCCTTCGGCCCGGTGCGGGAAGCCGTCGTGGCTGAGGCTGCCGCGTTGCGCCATGGTCTGGCTGTGCCCGCGCGCCACTGCAGCCAGTCCGGGCTCGGCGGCCCATGCCGCGAGTCCCTGCGTGCGACGGTAGTCGTTGATGGCGTCGAGCAGGGACAACTCGGTTGCTGTCATCGACATCGATGGCAGCTCCGCGCTCAAGCTCAAGGGCTGTGACGCCACCGGCTGCGAAGCCGCCGCCAAAACCAGTGCCCCAAACACGATTGCAGCGCTGCACAGTTTCAGCGCGCGGCACCAGCGGCCGATAAGCAATTGTTCGTTCTGCATTCCCGGCGCATGGTGGCACAGCCTGGCTGTCCCAATCACTGCCGGGCGTACCCCTGCACCCCGACGCCATGCCAGACTCCACATCTACCTGCCCTCGCTGTGAGCGCCCCCTCGCGCGCAGCCGGCGCAACCGCGTGGAGCGCCAGTTGCAGGGACATCGCCGCTGGCGTTGCAGGCACCCTGGCTGCGGCTGGGCGGGGCTGCTGCCGCAGGCGGACATGGGGGTGGCGGCGTTAGGTGGTCAAGCTCGGTTCTCGGCTGCGAGGTCGGTCCTGAGGTCCGTGACGCACCTGGCGCACCTGGCGCACCTGGCGCATCTAACGCATCTGGCGCGCTTGGCCCGGTCCCATGCGCGCCGGGCGCTGACTCTTGCGGTCGGGGGACTGCTGGTGGCGGCCGCCACCGCCTGGATGCTGCGCCCCGCGCCCGTTGAGGCGGTGATGGTCGGCAGCCACGTGGTGCACCGCGGTACCCACCTTGATGGTGAACGCCTCGCACCTGCGCATCCCTTGCACAGCCTGTTGCCGGCGCAGGCGATGGAAGACGAGCCTCGCGGCTACACCGAAGCCGAGGGCGCGCTGCTGCGTGTCAGACGCTTTTGCGCCTGGGGTTTGCCGGGCCGCAACCCCTACCGTGGTTCGGCCGTGCAGGCCCTGCAGACCGCCACGCTGTCGCCCAAGGTAGTGAAGCAGATCGCGGCCGACATCAAGGCCGGGCGGCGCGTGGACCGCGTGCGCGTCGACAACGCGGTGATCCGCGCCGAGCGCAGCGGCCGCGAGTTCGACCCCCAGCGTGTGGCCATGACTTACGGCATGACGCTGTGCGTGGACACGCGCATCAACTTCAAGGCGGGTCACAGCGAAGGAGGCGATCTGTATGAGGCGATGGACGATGACGGCCGCATCTACGCGGTGATGGTGCCCGATGTGTGTGGCAACGTGTCGGTGCTGGGACAGCGCTATGTGCGGGCAGCGGCACCCATGTCCAACGGCGCTGGCACTGACACCACCCCCGGTCAGGCCGCCACGGCCACTGCCGGCCCCCGAGCATGGATGCTGCTGCCACCCGAACAGCGCATCCGCCAATTGCCCGACGGCCTGCGCTATGCCGATGTCGCAGGCGACGCGGACGGCGGGCGCCACAGCACCGATGGCCAGTCGGTGAACACGCCCGGCAGCCTTGCGCTCAGCGGTCTGGCGCTGGCCGCGCTGTGGCTGGTCCGGCGGCTACGGACCCGCTCGTCGGACGATTGATGCCGGGCGCCTGGAAGCCCTCTGCGAGCAGGCAAGAGGGAGACTGCAGCCCAGTCACGCCCGGCCAAACGGGAACGCGGCTTGCCTGCGATTACCACCATCCGCTTTAGGGGGCTCGCCCTTGAGCAATTCAACCGCTTCTCGCCCAACTCTCTTCCTGAAAACCGGCTGGACCCCCATGGGCGATTCGAAATCATCAGGGTTCTCGCCTTGGCAGTGGGCACTTGGCGCCGCGCTCATTGCGGCATTGGTGGCGGGCTGGTTCCTGCTGCCGATCGAAGCATGGTCCGATGCGTTCCAGGTCTGGATCAAGAGCCTGGGGCCGTGGGGTTGGCTGATCTTCGCAGCGGTCTACATCCTCGGCACGCTGTTGCTGGTGCCGGGCTCGGTGCTGACATTCGCTGGCGGACTGGCTTTTGGCCTGGCCATCGGCTTCCCGCTGGTGATGGTCTCGGCCACCATCGCTGCGACGCTGGCCTTCCTGGTCGCGCGCCACCTGGCGTACCACAAGGTCGAGGCCATGATGCAGGATCGGCCGAAGTTCAAGGCTATCCAGTCGGCCGTCAGCGAAGGCGGCTGGAAGGTGGTGGCGCTGTTGCGGCTGAGCCCGGTGCTGCCGTTCAACCTGCAGAACTATTTTTACGGCATCACCGACCTGAAGCTGCGCGACTATGTCGCAGCGACCTTCGTCGGCATCATGCCTGGCACGCTGCTCAACGTGTACGTAGGCGCAGCCGGCAAGGCAGCCTCGGGACAGGGCGCAAGCACGCTGGAGTGGAGCTTTCTCGCAGTTGGACTGGTGGCTACGGTGGTAGTGGGGGTGCTCGTGATGAAGAAAGCCAAAGCCAAGTTGAAGGAGCACGGGGTTGGCGAAGAGGGCGGGAAGCACGGCAGCAGACAGGCTGGCGTTGACGACGCCGCCGCTGCGCAAAAGGCATGAGGCGAAGAGGCCCGCCACGCTGGGCAGCGAGGCTGGCTGGGCGCGCGAGAACGGCTGGGTGTGGGGGTCTCGATCCTGGCCGAGCATGCCGGCGCGTGCTTGCCGTCGACTTGCCATTCCCAACCAACAGCCGTGAAGCCGAGGCAGCACAGACAGATCGTCAACAGGCCAGCGCCTGTCACGGCTTGCGCTGGCGGCCGAAGACCTGCGTCCAGTAGATGCCCATTGCGCTGCGCGTCTCGGTGGCATAGGCGGCACCCATTTCTGAGCTGTCGGCGGACATGATGTTGGCGCAGTGGCCGGGGCTGGCCAGCCAGCCTGCGACCACCTGTTTCGGCGTGGCCAGGCCAGCGGCGATGTTCTCGCTGACCGTTTGCCATGCGTAGCCCTGCTTCGTCGTTCGCTGCGCGGCGGTGTTGCCTGCCGGGTCGGCGTGACGGAAATAGTCGTTTTTCGCCAAGTCTTGGCTGTGCACCAGCGCAGCGGCAGCCAAGGCGTCGTTCCACGCCAGCGGGCGGGTAGCACCGAAGTGCCGGTCGCCGCACTGCCGGGGTTTCGCACGCGCCTGGTTCGTCAGCTGCAGCACCGTCTTTGCGGCTTGGCGCCAGCTTGCCAGGCTGGCAGGCAGCAGCGGCTGGGCCAGATTGATGCGCCAGATGTCGCCCTTGTGCGCAATGCCGATTTCAGAAAACCGCCGGTCGCGCAGGCTGTTGCAGTAATGGCTGCGCAGAAGCGCTGCGGCGCGCTGCGCGTCCTTGGGGCCGGACAAGGTGATGGTCGCGGCCGCTGTCGCCCGGTAGCCGGCCGCCACGAGAGCCCGGCCAAGGTCGCCTCCATGCGTCGGGGGTTGCGCACGCGCCAGCGCCCGCGAAGGCGCCAACGGCTGTGGTGGCGCTGCCGGCGCCCCTGAACAGTCTTGCGGCTGCTCGCGGAAGGCGTTGATCAGGCCGGCAAGCTCGTCCGTACCGGTGGCCCATGCATCAGTGGGCGAGACCAGCGCCTTCGCAACCAGCAGGATGGCTGCAAACGGTATCGAGATACGAGCTTTCGACATGCATTCCTCCTGATGAGCGCGCTTGGGCGAACGACGTGCCCGGGGCCGGGAATGGCGCTACGGTCGCCACTCTTGAAAGCCGCTCGTGAAAGTCAGTCGACGAGGCGCTCAAGACTGGGCCGGCGATGTGCTTTCCTGTTCGCGTTGCCTAGCGCACAGACGGTGACCCCCTGCTGCCGCAAGCTACGCAACCAAGGCTCGCGCAGTGGTCGCGCTTGCTGGCAGCGCTTGCTGGCCGCACAGCGCGCTACCTGGCCAACCGTCATTCACCCGAAAGGATTCACCGTGAACGAAAAATCCGCCAGCGTGCACTGGGAAGGCCAGGGCAAAAAGGGCCAGGGCCAGATCAGCACCGAAACCGGGGCGCTCAAGGCCTACCCCTATGGTTTTGCCAGTCGTTTCCAGGACGACCGCCGCGGGTCCAACCCGGAAGAGATTCTGGGTGCTGCGCATGCCGCCTGCTTCACGATGGCGTTCTCGTTCGCGTGCGACAAGGCCGGGTTCGCCACCGAATCAGTCGATACCCAGGCCCGCGTACGCCTGGCGCCACAGGGTGAAGGCTTCGTCATCGACCGCATTGCGCTCACGCTGAAAGCCGTCGTTCCCGGCATCGACGAGGCGCAGTTCCAGGAAATCGCCCAGGCCGCCAAGCGCGATTGCCCGCTGTCAAAAGCTCTGGCCAGCGTGGCTGAAATCAGCTTGCAGGCTTCGCTGAGCCAAGGTGCCCCATGAACGACGCCAACGACCCTTGGTACACATGAAGTGGCGTTGACTGCGGCCGGAACACAGGCTGCGCAGTGCAGACGCCAGCCTGATCCTGGTCGATCACGGTGAACGTGGCGACTGATGCTGCTTTTGGTTCCACGCGGTTCTCAGGTGATGTCGCCCAGCACCGGACGCGACACCTCGCCGACAAGCGGCCAGGGCCAGCGAGCACTGGGACTACAACGTCAATCAAGGCATGTGCCTTGCCCCTGTCTCCCTTACTTCATCGCAATAAAAGGATATCCCCATGTCCAGCTCAGGCAAACCCTCCGGCCCCGGCAGCCCATTGAAAGAACGCAAGGACGCCGCTAAAGAAAGCGAGGGCCGCGATCAGCTCGAACCGCCCCTGCCTGATGCTGATGGTGGCGTAGACGGCGAGGGCACGTCGCCGGGTCGCAGCGCCACCCGTGCGCGGCATGCCGAACGCGACGCGAGCACGCCGAACGACCCCGTCTAAAGCGATTGCAGCGGTGGGGGC
>JBBQAW010000284.1:0-5546 GCA_038316815.1 Burkholderiales bacterium | reverse complement strand
ACCGTCAACGCCCCGGGCAGCAAGGCTCGAACCCACGTGCTGCCGTCAGCCGCGGTATGCGGGCCCAGCACGCCGAAGGGGTCGGGGTGGCGCCCTTGGCGAAGCAGTTCTGTGTCTTGAAGGCTCAGCATCGTGGCGGCTGAATGTTCAGGGATAGTGCACGCATTGTCCGGGCCGGGGCTGGCGGCACCGGCACAGGTCAACCCGGGGGTGCCTGCGGTGGGGTCTTGGCTGTCAGCCCCCAGACCTGGTGTGCGTACTCGGCAATCGTCCGGTCGGAAGAGAAAAAGCCCATCCCCGCCACGTTCGCAATCGTCTTGCGGGCCCAGGCTTCGGGGTCGCGGTACAGCGCGTCGACGCGCGCCTGCGCCCCAAGGTAGCTGTCAAAGTCGGCCAGCAGCAGGTAATGGTCGCCCCCCCACAGCAGCGAATCGACCAGCGCCCGGTACCGGCCGGGCTCGTCGGGGCTGAAGCTGCCCCCGCCGATGGCGTCGAGCACGGCCTTGAGCATCGCGTTTTCTTCGTAGATGCGCAGCGGCTGGTAGCCGGCGGCGCGTTCGGCTGCCACTTCAGCGGCAGACATGCCAAAGATGAAGATGTTGTCGTCGCCCACGTGCTGGCGGATTTCGATGTTCGCGCCGTCATCGGTGCCGATGGTCAGCGCGCCGTTCAGCGCCAGCTTCATGTTGCCGGTGCCGCTGGCTTCGGTGCCGGCGGTGCTGATCTGTTCCGACAGGTCGGCCCCGGGCATGATGACTTCGGCCACCGAGACGCCGTAGTTCGGAATGAACACCATCTTCAGCCGCCCGGCCACGCGCGGGTCGTCGTTGATGACGCTGCCCACATCGTGAATCAGCCGGATGATGTTTTTGGCCGTGACGTAGCTCGAAGCCGCCTTGCCGGCGAAGATGACGGTGCGCGGCACCCAGTCGGCCTGTGGGTTGGCGACGATGGCCTGGTAGCGCGCCACCACCTGCAGCACGTTCAGCAACTGGCGCTTGTATTCATGAATGCGCTTGACCTGCACGTCGAACAGGCTGGCCGGGTCGACCTTCACACCCGTGCTCGCTTCGATGTAGGCAGCCAGGCGCTGCTTGTTCGCCAGCTTCACGGCCATGAAGGCCTGCCGGAAGTCGCTGCTGTCGGCCAGCGGGGCGATGCGCTTCAGTTCGTTCAGCTGCAGGCGCCAGGCCGGGCCGATGCGGCTGTCGAGCAGGGCAGACAAACCCGGGTTCGCCTGCGCCAGCCAGCGGCGCGGCGTGACGCCGTTGGTCATGTTGGTGAAGCGTTCGGGCCAGATGGCGGCGAAGTCGCTGAAGATGGTTTGCACCAGCAGTTCAGAGTGCAGGGCAGAAACGCCGTTGACCTTGTGGCTGCCGACGATGGACAGGTGGGCCATGCGCACGCGCCTTTCGCTGCCGCCATGCGCCCCCTCGTCGATCAGCGAGAGCCGGCGCAGGAAGCCTTCGTCACCTGGCCGCACGGCTTCGGCCAGCACCAGAAAGTCGTGGTTGATGCGGAAGATGATTTCCAGATGCCGCGGCAGCACGTGCTGCATCAGCGCCACGGGCCAGGTTTCCAGCGCTTCGGGCATCAGGGTGTGGTTGGTGTAGCTGAACACCTTCTGTGTCTGCGCCCAGGCGTCGGCCCAGACGAAGGCATGTTCATCGACCAGCAGGCGCATCAGTTCGGCCACACCGATGGCCGGGTGGGTGTCGTTCAGGTGGATGGCCACTTTGTCGGACAGATTGGAAAGCGTGCCGTGTTCGGCCAGATGGCGCGCCAGGATGTCCTGGACGGAAGCGCTGGTGAAGAAGTATTCCTGGCGCAGCCGCAGTTCACGGCCAGCGGGCGTGCTGTCGTTGGGGTACAGCACCCAGCTGATGTTTTCGAACTGGTTCTTGAATTCGGCCGCGCGCGCGTAGTCGCCACTGTTGAAGGCGGCCAGGTCGATGTGGGCCGGGGCCGATGCCTTCCACAACCGCAGGGTGCTGACGCGTTCGGTGCCGTGGCCAGGAATGACCATGTCGTAGGCCTTGGCGGTTACTTCATCGGCCGCGCGCCAGGTGGGTGGCCGGCCGGGCAGGGAAGCTTGTTCCACCCAGCCGCCAAAGCGCACCGGGTAGCCCACGCCCGAGCGCGGAAATTCCCAGGGCGTGCCGTCCACCAGCCAAGGGTCGGGGTATTCCACCTGCCGACCGCCCTGGATGGTCTGCGCGAACATGCCGAATTCATAGCGGATACCGTAGCCGAACGACGGCAGTTCCAGCGTCGCCATGCTGTCCAGAAAGCAGGCCGCCAGCCGGCCCAGGCCGCCGTTGCCCAACGCGGCGTCGGCTTCGGTGGCGGCCACGTCTTCCAGCGTCATGGCATGGGCCTGAGCGGCTTGGGCCATGTCGCCCTGCAGGTTCAGGGCGTGCAGCGCGTTGCCCAGGGTGCGGCCAATCAGAAATTCCATCGACAGGTAGTAAACGCGCCGCGCCTTGGCCACACGGTCTGCACTGTCGCCTTTGACCCACCGTTGGGACAACTGCTCTCGCGCGATTTGTGCCACGGCGTGCATGATGTCTGTGCGCGTGGCCACACTGGGCGCGATACCGACGGTTGCCAGCAGTTGGTGGTCAAGGGCAAGACAAGCGGGGCTGGCCGATGCCGGGCTGGCCTGGGTTGGGCTATATGAAGTCTGGAAAGATGCGTTCATGGTGCAGTGCAAAAGCGGTAGCGTGGCGGGTGCTTGCAGGGGCCGTGCCATGGCCGTTGAAATGGGCGGCCATGGCGCTGTTAGTTTCCGGGAAGCACAAGACCTGGGTCAAGGCCATGTGCGCGCCGCAGCCGTAGTTTAGCTACAGCTTGCTTGAGCGGCAGGGTTGAACAGCGCAGAAGACAATACCTAAAACATCATGAATGACAGACCTTTGGCGAATATTTCTCATGTTGTACGCGAGGTTCTTTCGGTGCCGAAGCTCAAGCCTCATATCGGTTGTTGCAAGATTGAGGCTGTAATTTTATTGCGAACCCGCCTCGCTTTCACTTTCCAGGAAACCCCATGAAACCTATCGACGTGGCCCAGGGCCTGGACCTGCCGCGGCGGGCCGTGGCCCTGGTGCTGGCCGGCGGCCGCGGCAGCCGGCTGAAAAACCTGACCGACAGCCGCGCCAAGCCGGCGGTGTATTTCGGGGGCAAGTTCCGCATCGTCGATTTCGCACTGTCCAATTGCATGAACAGCGGCATCCGCCGCATTGGCGTCATCACCCAGTACAAAAGCCACAGCCTGCTGCGCCACCTGCAGCGCGGCTGGGCTTTCCTGAAAAGCGAGATGAACGAATTCGTCGACCTGCTGCCAGCACAGCAGCGGGTGGACGAGGAAAGCTGGTACCGCGGCACGGCAGACGCCGTTTACCAGAACCAGGACATTCTTGCCGCCTACCGCGCCGATTACGTCGTCGTCCTGGCCGGCGACCATATCTATAAACAGAACTACGCCATCATGTTGGCCGACCACGTGGCGATGCACCGGCAGTTCGGCAGCGAATGCACGGTCGGATGCATCGAAGTGGCGCAAGAGGAAGCGACTGCCTTCGGCGTCATGGCCGTCGATGAAAACCGCCGCATCCTCGAATTCGTAGAAAAGCCGCCCGTGCCGCCCACCATCCCGGGCAAGCCCGGCCGCACGCTGGCCAGCATGGGCATCTACATCTTCAACGCGCGCTGCCTGTACCGCGAGCTTGAACGCGACATGAACGACCCGCACTCGAGCCACGACTTCGGCAAGGACATCATCCCCAAGATGGTGAAAGCCGGTCTGGCCGTGGCGCATCCGTTCGAACTGTCCTGCGTGGGCAGCAAGATCGGGCAGGCCCCTTACTGGCGCGATGTGGGCACGATCGACGCCTACTGGGACGCCAACATTGACCTGACCGCGACCGACCCTTTGCTGAACCTGTACGACACGAACTGGCCGATCTGGACCTACCAGCCGCAGTTGCCGCCCGCGAAGTTCGTGCACAACGAACCCGACCGGCGCGGCATGGCGATCGAATCGCTGGTCTCGGGCGGCTGCATCGTTTCGGGTTCGGTGTTTCGTTCGACTCTGTTCTCCAACGTGCGCGTGCATTCCCATGCCCAGGTGAACTGGTCTGTGGTGCTGCCAGGCGTTGAGATCGGGCGGGGCGCGCGCATCAACCGCGCCGTCATCGACCGCGATTGCCACATCCCGGACGGCATGGTCATCGGTGAAGACGCTGCGGCTGATGCAGCGCGCTTCTACCGCACCGAATCGGGCATCACGCTCATCACGCGCGACATGCTGCGGCCCAACACTTTCGACAACGCCACATGAAGGTCTTGCATGTGGCCGCGGAAGTTTTTCCGCTGGTCAAGACGGGCGGGTTGGCGGATGTGGTGGCGGCGCTGCCGGTGGCGCTGGCCGAGCAGGGGGCCGACGTGCGGCTGTTGCTGCCGGGTTTGCCGGCAGTGATGGAAGGCGTGCAGGGCGCGCGCGTAGTCATCGACATCGGGTCCTGCTTCGGGGCGATGCGTGTGCGCTTGCTGCTGGCGCGCATGCCCGGCAACAAGCTGCCGGTGTACGTCATCGACGCACCTTATCTATATAAGCGCGGCGGCAGCCCGTACCAGGACAGCCAGGGCGAAGAGTGGCCCGACAACCTGCAACGCTTTGCCCTGCTGGGCTGGGTGGCGGCGCACCTGGCAGCGCAAGATTGCGACCCGCAATGGGCGCCCGACATCGTGCATGCCCACGACTGGCATGCCGCGATGGCTTGCGCCTACATGGCAGAGCACGTGCCGACGCAGGCGGCCAGCGTCTACACGGTCCACAACCTGGCTTTCCAGGGCTTGTTTCCGACGCAGGACTGGTCGCTGCTGGGCGTGGCCACGCGCCTGCTGTCGCCCGCGGGGCTGGAATACCACGGCCAGCTCAGCTTCATGAAAGCCGGGCTGAAGTTCGCCACGCGCGTGACCACGGTCAGCCCGAACTACGCAAGCGAGATCGCCACGCACGAATTCGGCTGCGGGCTGGACGGCGTGATTCGCCAACGCGGTGACCATGTTCTGGGCATCCTGAACGGCATCGACGACGAGCTCTGGAACCCGGCCACCGACCCGGCCATCGCCACGCGCTACGACGCTGAACGCCTGCAGGGCAAGCGAGAATGCAAACGCGCCTTGCAAGCCGAATTGGGCCTGCAGCTGGACGACAAGGCGCTGCTGCTGACGGTGGTGAGCCGGCTGACTTCGCAAAAAGGCCTGGACCTGGTGCTGGCGGCCATGCCCGAATTGGTGGCTGCTGGCGTGCAGTTCGCGGTGCAGGGCACGGGTGAGCCGGCGCTGGAAGCCGCCTTCCGCATGGCCCAACTGGCGCATCCCGGGCGCGTGCACGTGTTCGTGGGCTACGACGAGGCGCGCGCGCACCGTCTGGTGGCGGGTGCCGACGTGATTGCCGTGCCATCGCGTTTCGAGCCCTGCGGCCTGACGCAGATGTACGGCCTGCGCTACGGCACCTTGCCCGTGGTGCGGCGCGTGGGTGG
>JBBQAW010000283.1:0-5557 GCA_038316815.1 Burkholderiales bacterium | reverse complement strand
ATTCTTTTCCAACAATAAAGCCGACTCAAAGGGACAGGTTTTGGGCACACCGCGATCCGCGGTTGGCCCTCACTCTGTTGCGCTGCTTTCCATGAGAGCTGCCCGTCGTCAATCTGCGCGCTGCCATGCAAAGACTACGTGCCAGCACGCAGGACGATTACTGCAGCGACGGCGTGAAGCACCGGTCAAGCTGTGCATTCTCTCCGTCTAGATCGGCGTGCAGGACCACCGGTCGGCAGCCCGGTCTTATCTTGGCTAATGACGTAGATGACCAGGAGGCTGTGCTGAAACGACAGCGGCAACGCAAAGTGCAGCAGTCTTGGGAGCTGAAAACGCTGAGGTTCATGACTGCTGAGACTGCTGTTTTGACGATGTCATGAAGAACAAAAAACGGCGGGGCCCATACCCGCCGCAAGCAAAATTTCAAAAGCAAGACTTTAGCTATTTCAGTTGAAGCTGTCGCTAAAACTCCAAAGTAAAGTCGGATTGCTGCCGCCTTTCAGCCCGTTACTTTTCTCAGCATTTCTTGGGAACGATCTTGTTTTCTTCCGCAAATTTCGCGGCAGACTCTTCAAGGATCTGCCTGATAAATACCGGGTCAAGTGGCCCTGTATACGGTCTCACGCTGTTGAATTTCTTTCCGTCCCACTGCATCACTGCGAATTTGCCGGCACCTTCATGGTTTGCGCATGTGAATGCAAAGGGCGCCAGCATGCCCGGAACACCCAGTTCAGCCATGCGTGCCGGGGTCAGGTTGATGGCTTCGTAACCGTCTCTGAACTCCGCACCCGTAACGGCCTTCCCAACTTTGTTGTGTATCCGTTGGGCGTTTCTCAGCCCTTCGACCCACATCATGGCGGCGCCCAATCCACGGTTGTAATAAACAGTACCGACGCGGTTTGGGTCGCTCATGTTGCCTTTTTTGGCGCCATAAACAGTTTGCTTGATTTTTTCAACCAGCGGATAGTTTCCGGGAAGCGCGTTCATGACGACATAGGTTCCAACGGCGGCTTGTCCAGCGGGGAACATATCTTCTTCGGCGCCGCCGAAGGTGACGTACATCATGCGATTACGCGGGAAGTTGATACGCGCAGCGCTGGTCATTCCCGTTGAATTCATGCCGGAGCCTGCGCCCCAGAAAGTCACCCAGTCAGGTTTTTCTTTTCTGATTTGCAGCCATTGGGATTGTTGTTCCAGGCCCGGAGAAACTACTGCAATTTCGACCAAGGTGATTCCCCAGTCTGCGGCAATCTTGCGCATGGCTGGCAGGGGTTCGCGGCCGAATGCTGAGTCGATGTGAAGGTGAACGATTTTCTTCCCCTTCATGACTTTCTTGGCCTGCTCTTCTGTCAGGCTGTCGTTCTTGATCTTCGATTCTATTTCCGCCATGAATCGCAGTTTGACTGCGATTTGATTCCAGTAGGTGCTTGCCGCGTTGAATACCCATGGCCAGACCCTTCCGTCAGCGGCGTCGGATCTTCCATAACCGTATTGAGCCAGGACAACGTTGTCTGCCGCCATCCGATTGATCACGCTGTATGCGCCAGGCGTTCCAAGTGTGTCAAACACCACCATCTTTTGACCGTCTTTGGTCATCATTCGCTGGTAGCACTCGACTGTCTTGACGGCGTTGTATTCAGTTTCACATTCCTGCCATGTCAGCATGACGCCGTTGACGCCACCGGTCATGTTGACGTAATTCATGTAGTCGATTTGCGCCCCATAATAGCCCGTACCCATCGCTGAAAATGGGCCAATCCGGCTACTTGGTATCGGGAAATACTGCGTCTCCTGGCTGAACGAAACCTGTGGTAAGCCGGCAGCAAAAACCAAAGTCACTGCCGCAGTGAAACGTAGCTTTCGAATAAAATGTTTAATCATGGCCGTCTCCTTTATAAGGTTCAAATGATTTGTGTAGTCAGGAATGGACTGCAAGGTTCAGTCGAATCCGGTTCCAGCGTACGGCAGATGGACTGCCATGTTTCTTCGCTGTTGGGGCCTCAAAGCGATCCGTGCCGCCACGAAGAACGCCGCGAGCTGGGTGTGCGGAATCTTCGGTCGCGCTCTGCGTGTCCCATCCCTTGCGCCGTGGGCCAGTGCCCCGCCAAGTTTGTTCATGTGCGACGGTGGCTCGCATCGGCCTTCGTTGACCCCGGACAGTTGGTTCGATCTGCTCGGAATCACCGCGCATTGCGTCTTCGGCATGGCTCGGTGCAAACGCATCAAGGATTCGGTCATCAGAGTTAATCCGGAGTCATGCTTCTCATCGGCAGCGGTTACTGGACGAACCCGCTGCGCGTGCGCAATCTTGAAGACGCGGGCTAATGAAATCAACACTTTTTATGCTAGGGGTAGAAGTGACAAATACCGCGCGTACTTACCCGAATTCCCTTGTGTAGTACGAGGTTTCGAAGTTTCGTTTACGCCGGCTACCGTGTCGTTCTCAAGTCTGTGCCGACAGCTTGTCGTTCGCCGTCATGCACCCCCCATCGGGAACCTACAGGCAGGCGCCGATTGAGCGCGCACCCTGTGCTGGTACTTGACTGGCGTGGCTAGGCGGGTGGCTAGGCGGGTGGCCAAGCGGGTGCAACCCTTGGGGGCTTCGCTGAAACGCGCCAAGCCGCAGGCAGTGCGCATACGCGCCTGCTGAGCTTCGGGTTATGCCGAATCGTCGATCAACAATCCACTGTGTGCAGCAGCCTGGCGTTGCCACGCGTCGTCGTTGGCCAATGTCAAGGCGGCCTCCAATGCACGGGATGGGCGGGCAGCGGCGTGGAACATGAAACCGATGGCTGTGCCCACAACGGGGTCGCACATCGGCAGGGCTTCAAGCAGGGGGTTGTCGCGGGCTGTGCTGACCAGCGCGCCCGGCAGCACACTGCACACGTCGCCTGCCACGACGCTCAGAATCAGTGTGAGGATGGAATTGGTCTCCATCGCCGGTGTCACGGCAACGCCGGCGGAAGCGAAAGCTGCGTCCACGACGGTTCGGTTGTGCATCTCGTTCGTCAGAAGGCACAGGGGCAGCCGGGCCGCTTCAGGCCAGCTCAGTGAAGCGCCGATTTGCAGCCCGGCTGTGTGGGGCGCGGTGCTGCGGCGCAAGAGAAAATAGTGCTCTGTGTATTGGGCCAGCGCGTGCAAGCGGCTGGCGGGTTTCATCCGCGCGGTGTAGCCCAGCGCCAGTTCGATCGACATGTCTTCCAGACCCTGCTCCAGCGCTTGCGAACTCATGGACAGCACCACCGGCGCAATACCCGGATGGCGCGCACGCAGCATGGCAGCGAAGCGCCCCAGGATAGGCACTGCCGTGGGCACTGCGGCCATGCGCAGTGGCCCTTGCGGTACATGCAGCGCGGCTTTCAGCTCCCGCTGCAACACGCTGGCTTCATGCAGCATGAGCTGCGCACTGGCCAGCACCCGCTCGCCTTCCGGCGTAAGCCCCACAAAATTGCGGTCGCGTTTGACGATCACGACATCAAACTCGCGCTCCAGTGCTCGCAATGCATTGGAAAGCGCGGGCTGCGTGATGTGGCAGGCAGCGGCCGCACGTCCGAAGTGCTTGTGCTCGTTGAGTGCCAACAGGTAGCGGAATGTTGAAAGCAGGTTCACGGAAGGTTTGCGCTTGAGCGTGTTCAGGTGTGTTTGCTGATGCTGATCGTGCTTATCAGCGGCGCACGGCGTTGGGAAAGAAGAGTTGCTCGCCGCCGATCTTGTAGGCCGCTATTGCGGCCTGACCGGCCGGCGACGTCACCCAGTCAGCGAAGGTCTGCGCCAGCGCCTGCTTGACGTGCGGGTGGCGCGCCGCGTCGACCACCATCACGCCGTATTGATTGAACAGGGTCCTGTCGCCTTCGACCAGCACCTTGAGCTCGCCGCGGTTCTTGAACGACAGCCAGGTGCCGCGGTCGGCCAGCACATAGGCGTTGGTGGACGAGGCCATGTTCAGCGCCGGGCCCATGCCGCAGCCGCACTCGCGGTAACTGGCCGGGCGCGCCGCAGAAGGGTCGACGCCGGCCAGCTTCCACAACCGCAGTTCCGCGGCGTGGGTGCCGCTCTTGTCGCCGCGCGAAATGAAAACGGCGCCTGCGGCCGCCAGCTTGCCCAGCGCTGCGGCGATGTCCACGCCCCGCGCACGGGCGGGGTCAGCCGCCGGGCCGATGAGCACGAAGTCGTTGACCATCACCGGCCGGCGCTTGCGCGAAAAGCCGTCGGCAACGAACTTCTCCTCGGCCACGGTGTCGTGTACAAAGACCACATCGGCGTCGCCACGCCGCGCGGTATCCAGCGCCTGCCCGGTGCCCAGGGCGAGCACGCGCACGTCGATGCCGCTGGCCCGCTTGAACAGCGGCAGCAGGTGGCCGAACAGACCCGACTGATCGGTCGACGTGGTCGAAGCCATGACGATGAAGCGCTCTTGCGCGCAAGCCGGCCCAGCCGCTGCCAGCCCTGCGGCCGCGAGGACGGCGAGGACGGCGATCAAGGCGCGCCGAAGGGCGGGGCTCATGTCCAGGGCAGTTCTCCTTTGAGAAATTGCGATGCCGACTGCGGCAGCTTTCGGTCGAAGAACTCGGCCACGGGCAGATCGACCCGAAGTCGCCCGGCCTCGAGATACACGACGCGGTGCGCCAGACGCTTGGCCTGGCCCAGGTTGTGCGTGCTCATGACCAGCGTCACGCCCTCGTCGGCGATGGCTTCGACCAGCGACTCGACCTCGCGCTTGGCGCTGGGGTCCAGGCTGGCCGTGGGCTCGTCCAGCAGCAGCAGGTCGGGCCGCAGCGCCCAGGCCTGGGCCAGCGCCAGGCGCTGCTGCTGACCGCCTGAGAGATCGCGCGCCGGCCGGTCCGCCAGACCTTCGAGGCCGACCCGGCGCAGGGCGTCAGTGGCTCGCGCAGCGCGTTCGGCCCGCGGCAAGCCGCGCAGCCACAGCGCCACCCACAGGTTCTGCCGCACCGACAGGCTCAGCACGAAGGGCCGCTGGAACAGCATCGCCACCACCGGCGCGGCGCCGTGGCCCTGCATGACGCGGGCGCCGCTACTGCACGGCACCAGGCCATGCAGCAGGCGCAGCAGCGTGGTCTTGCCCGAGCCATTGGCACCCACCAGCGCCAGGCGCTCGCCGCGATGCAGGCTGAGGTTCACGCCGCACAGCGCCTCGACCGCGCCAAAGCGCACCGAGGCATCGGCCAGGGCGATCAGCGGCGGGCTGACTGGAAGTCCTCCGTGCTGCGCACTCCGGTGTTCGCCCTTGGGGCGGCCCGGCGGGCTGACTGGAAGTCCTTCGTGCTGCGCATTCCGGTGTTCGGGCTTGGGGCGGCCCGGCGGGTTGACTGGAAAACCTTCGTGCTGCGCACTCCGGAGTTCGCCCTTGGGGCGGCCCGGCGGGCTCACACCAGCGCCTCGCGCGCCAAGGGGCTGTGCGCCTGCATGGCGCCCACGGCCAGATTGACCACGCCCACCACGGCCAGCAAAACGATGCCCAATGCCAGGGCCAGCGGCAGGTCGCCCTTGCTGGTCTCCAGCGCGATGGCCGTGGTCATGACGCGCGTCACGCCGTCGA
>JBBQAW010000282.1:0-5569 GCA_038316815.1 Burkholderiales bacterium | reverse complement strand
GGCCCTGTCTGCCGGCCTGCTGGCCATGCCCGCTGTCGCCTGGGCGCAAAACGCCATCCAGTCCATTACCAGCAACCAGCAGGGCGGGACTGAAGTCGTACGCATCGAACTCACCGAAGCGCTGACGGCAGTGCCCACCGGTTTCTCTGTGCAAACACCGCCGCGCATTGCCATCGACCTGCCGGGTGTAGTGAATGCCATGGGCCGTAACAGTGTCGAGATCAACCAGGGCAACCTGCGGTCGGTCAACGTGGCGCAGGCGGGTGAACGCACGCGTCTGGTGCTGAACCTGAAGCAGGCTTCCAGCTACCGCGCGCAGTTGCAGGGCAAGGCCCTGGTGCTGGTGCTCGACAGCGTGGGTGGCAGCGGCGGTGAAGCCGTGGCCGCTGCACCGTCTGCCACTGGCGGGCCCGCGGCGTCGCCTTCGACCCCGGCCGGCGCCACCTTTGCCCCGCCGCAGAACGCCAACCCGCAAGGCCTGCGCGACATCGACTTCCGCCGCGGCAACGACGGCGCAGGCCGCATCATCGTCAGCCTGCCCAGCACCCAGGTGGGTGTGGACATCCGCCAGCAGGGCCAGACCCTGGTGGTCGAATTCCTGCGTAGCACCCTGCCCGACAGCCTGCGCCGGCGCCTGGACGTCACCGACTTCGGCACGCCCGTCAAGAGCGTTTCAACCTTCCAGTCTGGCGACCGCGTGCGCATGGTGGTGGAGCCCACCGGCGCCTGGGAACACAGCGCCTACCAAAGCGACAACCAGTTCGTGCTGGAAGTGCGCCCGGTCAAGCTGGACCCGAACAAGCTGACGCAAGGCGTGGGCTTCCAGGGCGAGAAGCTGAGCCTGAACTTCCAGAACATCGAAGTGCGCGCTTTGCTGCAAGTCATTGCCGACTTCACCAACTTCAACGTCGTCACCAGCGACACCGTCACTGGCACCGTCACCCTGCGCCTGAAAGACGTGCCCTGGGACCAGGCGCTGGACATCATCATGCAGGCCAAGGGCCTGGGCGTGCGCAAGAACGGCAACGTGCTGTGGATTGCACCCAAAGACGAACTGGCCGCCAAAGAACAGGTAGACCTGGAAGCCAAGAAGAAGATCGAAGAACTGGAGCCATTGCGCACGCAATCATTCCAGCTGAACTACACCAAGTCGGAAGAAGTGGCCAAGGGCCTGACCGGGCAGAACCTGGGCCAGGGCGGCGGCGGTGGTGGCGGTTCAACCAATACGCGCATCTTGTCGCCACGCGGCAGCGTCATCTTCGAGTCGCGCACCAACCAGCTGTTCGTCAGCGACATTCCCAGCAAGCTGGAAGAAATCCAGTCCTTGATCGCCAAGATCGACATCCCAGTGCGCCAGGTGCTGATCGAGGCGCGCATCGTCGAAGCCGACGACAGCTTCGGGCGGTCGCTGGGCGTCAAGCTGGGTGGCACCGACCTGCGCGGCGTGCGCGGCGGGGTGCCGGGCTACAACGTAGGCGGCAGCAACTACGCGGCCATCGGCGGCAATTACTCGAACATTGGCGTCACGACGGGCCAGACGCCGAACACGCCCGACAGCTTCATCCCGAATTCACAATTCATCAACCTGCCCGCCAACGTCAGCAGCCTGGGCGGCGCCAGCGCCGCCACCTTCGCGCTAAGCCTGTTCAGCGCCACGGCCAACCGCTTCCTGAATCTGGAGCTGTCGGCACTTGAAGCCGAAGGCAAGGGCAATATCGTCAGCAGCCCGCGCATCATCACGGCCGACCAGACCAAAGCGCGCATCGAACAGGGCGAAGAAATTCCGTACCAGCAGGCCACCAGCAGCGGCGCCACATCGGTGCAGTTCAAGAAGGCCAGCCTGAGCCTGGAAGTGACGCCGCAAATCACGCCCGAAGGCAATGTCATTCTCGACCTGCTGGTCAACAAAGACAGCCGCGGCGCGTTGACCGCTGCCGGCCCGGCCATCAACACCAAGCAGGTACAGACGCAAGTGCTGGTGGAAAACGGCGGCACCGTCGTCATCGGCGGCATCTTCACGCAAGACGAACGCAACGAAATCAACAAGGTGCCGCTGCTCGGCGACATTCCGTACCTGGGCCTTCTGTTCCAGAACCGCGTGCGAAGTGTCAACAAGACAGAGCTGCTGGTGTTCATCACGCCCAAGATCATTACTGACCGCTCGGCTGCGCGCTGAACGGCCGCCCGGCCTGCCAGTCGCCCACCACTCGCCAGTCTCCGTACCGGACCGACTTCCGTTCACCCGCGCGGCAACGACGCAGGAAACCGACCATGACAATTCTTCAGCGCATTCTTTCGATCTGCGTCCTACTGGTGCTGGCTGCTTGCGGCGGCGGCGGCGGCGACGCCGGTACGCCACCGTTTTCGGGCGGAGGTGGCGGCGGCGGTGGGGGCGGGGGCGGGGGCGGAACGACGCCTATGGCAGCCGACTTGGTGCTGGTGCTGAGCAGCTCGACCATCGCCAACAGCGGCCTGGAAAGTGTCACGGCCACGGCCACCGCCTTGGATGGCAACCGCAATGCCGTGGCTGCGGTGCCCGTGGTCATCAGTGTCAACAATGACGGCATCGTCACACCTACCGGGACTGTCACCGACACCACCGGCCGCTTGACTGCCACTGTGGGCATCGGCGCGAACACCAGCCTGCGCACGATCACCGTCACTGCCACCAGCGGCACGCTGGCGCGCACCGCCGCCCTGCAGGTGCAGGCCGGCACTGGCGCAGCAGGCCAGGCCAGCCTGGCCCTGGCCATCAGCAGCAACACCGTCACGGCGACCGCATCGGCCACCGTCACGGCTACGTTGCGCAATGCTCAAAACGCACCCATCGTCGGCCAGGTTGTTCTCTTGTCCTCGGTGCGGGGCCTGTCCACGCTTAGCGCCAGCACGGCGCTGACCGATGCCAATGGCACTGCCACGGTCACTGTGCGGCCCGCTGCCGGCGGCCTGTCGGGCGCGGATGAAATTCAGGCCACGACCAGCGTACCGGCCAGTTCGGGCGCCAACACGGCGCTGAACGCCAGCGTCGGCTTCAACGTCACGGGCGCCACAGCCACCCTGTCGGTGGCGCTGGCGCCAGTCAGCACCACGCTGCGCGCGTCGACCAGCCCGGTCGACTTCATCGCCACCGTGCGAGATCAGGCCGGCAACCCCGTCGCCAACCAGGTGGTGGCCTTCAGCGCCGCCGGCAACCTGGCCAGCGTCAGCCCGGCTTCGGCCCTGACCGACGCCAACGGCCGCGCCAGTACACGCGTGGCCCCGGTGAGCGCAGCCACCAATGCCGCTGAGACCCTGCGCGCCGCCACCACCGTGGCCGGCCGCGACCTGCTGGGCACGGTGAACGTTCAACTGGTGGCCGAAGTACCGTCGATCGCGTTGACGCTGTCCAGCTCCAACATCAGCACCACCGCGCCAGCCACGGCCCGCGCCACGGTACTTTCTGCTGCTGGTGCGCCTGTCATCGGTACCGTCGTCACTTTTGCTTCGGCGTCCAACCTCGCCGCTTTCAACCCGGCCAGTGCCACCACCGACGCCAATGGCGTGGCCACTACCGCCGTTTCGCCGCGTCTGGCCACCAGTGCCGGTGCCGACCTGCTGCGCGCCAGCGCCACAGTGACTGGCATCACGCGCACGGCTGAAACAGCGGCTCAGTTCACCGGGACCACCAGCGGCGGCACGCCAGTGCTGGACTTGGCGCTGTCGAGTACGTCCATCAGTGCGGCGTCTCCGGCCACCGTCACGGCAACCCTTCGCGACGCCAGCGGCACGGCCGTGGCCGGGCAAGTAGTGAGCTTTACGGTCGTGCGCGGTCTGGCCGCCACCAACATCGCCACGGCACTGACAGACGGCAGCGGCAGGGCGGTGGTCGTGCTCTCGCCCACGAATGCCAACAGCGCCGGCGCCGACGAGATCACGGCCAGCGCCAGCTTCGCTGGAAGCGCACTGTCATCTACGCGCGGCTTCCAGGTCCAGGCCACGGCCGTGACGCTGGACAGCCTGACCGCTGCCGCCAACCCTTTGGCGGCCTACGGCCAGACGACGCTGACCCTGGGTGTCACTGGCGCCAGCGTCGCTTCGCCGGTCAACGTCACGCTGATTTCGGCTTGCGCCAGCCAGGGCAAGGCCACGCTTTCACCGGCCGCGCTCAGCGTCACAGCGGCCAGCACCAGCGTGCAGTACCGGGACAACGGCTGCGGCGCAGTACTGGGCGGCCAACCGGACCTGATTCAGGCCGTGGTCACCGCCACAGGTGCGTCGCGTTCGCTGGCACTGAACGTGCAGGCCCCGGCCGAATCGAGCATCGCCTTCGTGACCGCATCGCCAGAACAGATCTTCCTGCGCGGTTCGGGCTTCACCGAGTCATCGGTCGTGACCTTCGAGGTGCGTGACGCGGCGAGCAACCCGCTACCCGGTCGCACCGTCGAACTGCGCCTGCAAACGGGTGCGGGTGGCGTGACGATGGAAGGCCGCGGCGTCGAATCGGTCTCGCCGCCCTCGGCGAACCCGTTCACCCAGGTCTCCAACGCCAACGGCCGTGTCGCGGTGCGCGTGAACTCGGGCACGCTGCCCACGCCAGTGCGCATCAGCGCCCGCCTGCGCGACAACACCGCCATTGCCACCGTCTCCAGCAACCTCAGCGTCGCCGTGGGGCTGCCTTCGCAACTGAACTTCTCGCTGTCGCAGACCACGCGCAACATCGAGGGCTACAACATCGACGGAACGACCAACGAATACCAGATCATTGCGGCAGACCGCAGTGGCAACCCGGTGCCGGCGGGCACATCGATCAACTTCATTGCCGAAGGTGGGCAGATCGAAGCCATCAAGCAAACCCAGCTGGTCAACGGCATCGCACGCACCATCGCCAACTTCGTTTCCGCCGAGCCGAGGCCGGTTGACGGGCGCGTGACGATCACGGTCTATGCGTTGGGCGAAGAATCGTTCCTGGACCTGAGCGGCAACAACATCTACGACAGCGGCGAGCACTTCCAGGACCTGGGCAATATCTTCCAGGACCGCAACTTCAACGGCTCGTTCCAGGCTGCCCAGGAAGAGTTCATTCCGCTGGCAGTCAACAACAACCAGGCCTGTGCGGCCATCACCAACAACCTGCTGCTGCTGAACGCCAGCATCCCCAGCGCGCCAGGCACCTGTAGCGGCACTTGGTCGGGTGCCGGCCAGGTGTACGTACGGCGCGCCACTGAAACCGTGCTGTCGACCTCGGCCGCGCGGCCGGTGTGGCTTTCGACCGCGGGCCTGTCGGCCAGCTGCTCAGCCCGCGCCTTCGACATGCAGACCGGTCCCGAAACCACGAATACCGCCCGCTTTGTTGCCATCCGCGGCGACGTCTGGTACGGCGCCAGCGGCGGCTTCAGCCTGCCAATCATCGTTGCCGATGCCAACCCGGGCAGCGCAGTACAAGGTCTGCTGCCGCGCCTGAACCCGATGGCTGCCGGCACCACGATTTCGGCGTCCACACCTACCACGGGTCTGACCGTGCTGGTGGGCGGCGGCACACCCGTGGGCAGCACGACAGAGGCCACTGGCACCTCGGTCGCCTTCAGCTTCA
>JBBQAW010000281.1:0-5574 GCA_038316815.1 Burkholderiales bacterium | reverse complement strand
GCGATGTTCGTCAACGACAACCGTTCAATCACCTGGGGCGAGTTCATCAGCACGTTCGCGGCCATGTTCCAGCCTGCCCCACGCACTGTTCAGCTGTCATCTGCCGATGCCCTGAGTTATTGGGCCGCCAACCCGCCTGCGCCGCCCGCTGGTCTGTTGCAGCGCCTGTACAGAAAGGCGCATCGCCTGGTCAGCCGGCCCCCAGCCCCACCGCCCTGGCCTGTGCTGGGGCGTGTGCAGCGCGAAACGCTGGCGGTCACCTTCAGCAACCAGAAGGCTCGGCGGTTGCTGAATTGGGCGCCCAAGGTCGACTTCCAGCAGGGCGCCGAGTTCACGCGTCAGTGGCTGAAGGCAGAGGGGTACTTGGGGTGAGCAGGCCTCGCGTGGTCATCGTCGGCGCGGGTCTCGGGGGCTGCATCCTGGCCCACGCCTTGTTGGAAAGTCATGAGGTGACCCTCGTCGAGCGCGGCGCGCCGGGCGCGCACGGCGACTTTCCACTGGTCGATGTTGGCTGGCCGGCCGGTACCGAACCGCATATCGGCGCCGGGCCCGGTGGGTCTACCCAGCTGTGGCACAACGGGCTGATCGAGATCGACGAAGAGGTTTTCGCTGCTGGATGGCCGTTTCTGAAAGACGAACTGGCGCGCTACTACGGGCAGGCCTTCCAGTTGCTGTCTGGGGTGCCCCAAGAACGCGTGACAGCCGCGATTGATCTGCTGCGTGGCAAGTACGCTGAACTGGGCTTGCCCGGCCGCCAGCTGCCGGGGCTGTTCTACCCGCGCTGGCCTATGAATGTGTGGCAGGCCCTGCAACTGGACGGCAAGGTGGCGCTGGTGAAGGGCGACGTGACGGGCTTCGAATTCGAAGCGCCCGCTCGCATTCGTGCCCTTTTGCTTCACGCGGGCGGCGAGCAGGCGCGGCTAGAGGGCGACGTGTTCGTGCTGGCTGCAGGTGGCCTGGGTTCACCGGTGCTGCTGCAGAAACTGGCGCAGCAATGCCCACTGCCATCGTTGCGGCATGCCGGCCATCACTACGAAGATCACCCGATGGGCTTTGTCGGCGAGGTAGAGGTAACCGTGCCCGTCTACAAACTCTGGAACTTCTTCGTGGCCGGCACGGGTGGCAACCTGCGGCTGCCGCTGGTGGTGAAGCAAAACGGGTTGGACGTGTCTTTTCAACTGCGCCCAGCTGCCGCCTACTACCGTGAAGGAAAGCGTGAGCGGGTCGGCTCCGTGTTGAACGAATTGCGGCGCGCGCCGTGGAACCTTTTCACCTACTTGAAGCTGTTCTCGCATTGGGACGACGTGCTCGACATCCTTTCGTTCAAGTTCGGGGTGAATCTGCCAACGAAGCACTACACGTTGCTGATGACGGCGCAGATGCCGCCCGCGGAAGCTCTGGCCGTCTGGGCCGAGACCGATGCCGCCACAGGCCGCGTGCGGCGGCTGCGGCGGTGGGTATTGACGGACGGCTACAAGCTAGACCTGCGCGCTGCCATTGATGAATTGTTGCGGCAGCTACAGCCCGTGTTGAAGCGGGCCCGGGTGTTTCCGGATTGGCCCGCCGCACTGCGCACCGGTGCGCACCACTCGGGAACGGCACGCATGAGCCACAGCAGCGATGACGGCGTCTGCGACGCCGACTGCCGCGTGCACGGCCTGGCCAATCTCTACGTGTGCGACGGGTCTGTCATCCCCGCCAGCGGCATTGCGAATACCGGTCTCACTATCGGTGCGCTGGCACTGCGCCTGGGTGCGCATCTGAAGCAAGGCGCCTTGTGACACTGCACGTGGGCATGGTGGCCCGTACGATCAATGTTCAGCACCTTCGGGGTACGGGTCGCTATGTGCAGGAACTGCTGCGCAACACACGTGCTGCCGACGACATGCGCTGGACCGTCTTCGGTCACGACCCTTCAAGACCGTTTCGCGTGCCCACGCCTTTGATGGGCAATACCGACGTGTTCGACTTCCGGGGTGACCGTTTCCAGCTGTGGGAACAACTTGGGTTGCCGCTGCACGCGCGCCGCGCTGGGGTGCAGCTGCTGCACTGCGCCGAGAACACGGTGCCGCTTTGGCAGCCGGTGCCCACGGTCGTGACCATCCACGACACTGTTTTGTGGGAAGAGGCGCGCCCCACGCGGCTGGAAGAGCACTATCTCCATCATGTGCAGGGGCTGGCCTACCGCCGCTGTGCCGCCGTCATCACCATCAGCGAGTCCTCGCGCCGTGACATCGCTGCGCGTTGGCCCTTCCTGGCCGGCAGGCTGGCAGTGGTGCCGCACGGCATTGCCGACGAGTTCTTTCAAGACTCAGGCACCCCGCTGCCTTCGGACCTTCAGGCTGCATTGGGTGACGCGCCTTTTCTGCTCTACCTGGGTGGCCCGCAGCCGCGGAAGCGCTTTGCCTGGGCCCTGGATTTGCTGGCACGGTCGGGCCACAGCGAATTGCATCTCGTGGCTTGCGGCTTTGGCGCCGGCACGGCACCAGCATCCAATGTGCCAGAGGGGCTGGCGGGCAGGGTTCACTTCGCGCCCTATGTCAGCGACGACGAGCTTGTCACGCTGTACCGCCGGGCGCGGGTGGCTGTCTACCCGACGCTGTACGAGGGCTTCGGCTTCCCCGCCGTGGAAGCGCAGGCTGCGGGCACACCGGTGCTGTTCAGCCCGGTCAGCAGCCTGACGGACCTCATCGGCCCGATGGCCTGGCCGGTCCCGGTGGATGACTTCGCGGCGTGGCAGGCCGCCTTGAAAGAGGCGTTAGCGCTACCCGTGGCGGCGCGGGCGGAACTTGCCGCTCAGAGCATGGCCTGGGCGCGGCGCTTCTCGTGGCGGCAAAGTGTCGAAGGGCACCTGCAGGTGTACCGAGAAGTCCTTTCCCGTACCAAGCAGCCACGGCTTTGACAGGGTGCGTTACGGCAATGTGGGCAGCATTGATTTCACCCACAGTTTCCACCCTGGCAAGTGAAGCAGCTGTTGCGCGATGGCCTCGCGCGCATTGCGCCGCGCTGCAGCGCGGTCGCCAGCCGAGAGCAGCGCCGCGCCGTAGTCGCTGCACGATTTGGCCAGCAACTTGCGTACGGCAGCCCGGTCTGCAGTGCGGCCGTCTGGGCCGGCGTAGCCCCAGCGCCGAATGGCCGTCTCGACCACCCGCCGACGATAGTTCGCGGTGGGTGCGGTTCGGGTGATGCTGGCGGGGTGTTGCCGGTAGAGCGCGAACGGGCGTTCGACCTTCGCGATGCGGGTGACGCGAGAAGCCCGCAGCCACAGGTCGTAGTCTTCTCCCACCCTCAGGCCGGGATCAAAGCCGCCCACCTCATCGAACACACTGCGGTGCGCAAGCACGGTGCTGGTCCAGACCACGCAGTCCAGCAGCAGTTCGGGGTACAGCCAACGCGCACCCTCAGCCCCCGCAGCACTTTCCGGCTGCTGCTGCAAGGCATCCAGCAAGCCTTGTTCAGGCTCTGGTGTCGCGCTGGCCCAGACGTGCCACGCTGTGAAGCTCATGCGGCACGGTGAATTGGCCGTCAGGGTATCGAACTGGGCGGCCAGCTTGCCCGGCAGCCAGATGTCGTCAGCGTCGCAAAACGCGATCCAGTCGCCACGCGCCGCGGCCATGCCGGCATTGCGCGCAGCGGCCACGCCAGCGTTGCCACGCTGAAGCAAAAGTACCTGTGGGAAGTGCTGCGCAACCAAGCTGGCGGACGCGTCCGTCGAGCCGTCGTCGACGACGATCACGTCCAGATCGACCGCCGACTGCGCCAGAACTGATCGCAGCGTGGCCGCGATATAGCGTTCGGCGTTGAAGCAGGGGATGACCACGCTGACCAGCATTTGCTTCTCAAGCAGCGCAGCAGGGAACCGACTGCGCCCGTCCCACGTTGGGGCGGGCAAAAGCACTGATGACCAACCGGTGAGCGCCAGGCAGATTGGCGGCCCAGTCTGCGTAAGTTCGCTTCATTCAGCAGGCGGCGCCTTGGTCAGGGCGGCAATCTCCGGCCGTTCCAGGCCCATCTCTTTCGCCTTCTGCGCATTTCTCGTCGCATCAGCCAAGTCGCCCAGGTCCCGGTAGGCAAGTGCAACGTTAAAGAAGGTCATCGGGTTCTCCGATGCATGAAACTCAGCAGCCCGCAACTGCGCACGTGCTTCATCTGGCCGCTTTTTCTGCATCAGGAAGCGCGCATAAAGCGTGCGCACGACTGTGTCATCTGCGGCGAATCGCACGGCTCGCTCGTAGTAGCACTCCAGCGGGAACTCCATCTCTGGAAGATCGCTCTTGCCCAGTCTTTCTCCCCAGCGCGTGATGGCGACCAAAGCACGGTGGTGGTTGGGTGAGGACTTCAGTGTGTAATTGAGGTCGCCGCCAGGCCCCATGTCGCTGGTTTGGCCGCCACGCAGCATCTCTACTTTCGGCGTGAAGTGCGCTTGTTCCACGATAACCAACCTGGCCTTTTGGGTGCGGTAGTCGAAGGGCCCGTAGTGCCGGGTGTGCAGCGGCCCGCAAGCGTTCGCAGTTTCTTCGGCGCGGGTCGGCACTGTGGGTGCGGCAAGCGTCAAGGTCAGGACAAGCACGCGCGTAACAGGCGACCAGTGCCAGGGGCTGAGAGGGATACGGAAATTCGACATTGGCTTCTTCCAGTGCGTTGCGCTAGCAGGGGCATTCATGCGGAAGGGTCGGCTGTCGACCTTGAGACAGCGGCCCGCAGCCGCAGTACCCAGGGCTTCACCAGGCGTTTCAGGTGCGCACCTTGCCACAAGACCATTCCCGCCAAAGAGTGCTGGTTGTACGCCACCAACCCCCACCGTTCCCGCCGGTGGCTCATCCAGCTTTTCTTGTACGGGTCGTCGCCAATCAGGTAGTCCACTTCAGCCACCTTGTCTTGCTCGATCACATGCTGCATCAGCCGGGCTGTCAGCACCGTGCCGGGTGAATAGGCTTTGAACGCTTCGTCGTAGGCCAGCTTGTACACCTCGGCACGGCCGCCGTGCATCATCCACAGCTGGGCCGCGATGGGCTGGCCGTGCAGCCACACCAGGCCCAGCCGCAGCGCGCCGGCGGCGGCACACAGGCGCATCAAGCCGGGCATGAAGTCGGCGCTGGGCTCGGGCACCTTCCAGCTTTCGGCGTACACCGCGTGGTAGGCGGCAATGCCGCGTTCCAGGTCTGCCGGCTCCGTCAAGATTTCGATTTTCGCCTGTTCGGCGGCCAGCTTTTGCGCCATGCGCTTGATGGTGCTGCGCAGTTTGCCCTCGCGCCCTGCCAGGTACTCGGCCCAGGTAGGCGGTGCCTGCAGGTGCCAGTTGCCGAAGCAGAAGTACCGCTCTGTCTTGAACCCGGCGGCGGCCAGTGCTTCTTCGACCAGGCCGAACGCCCTGCCCTCCAGGCCCATGGGCGCCAGCGTCAGCATGCTGATGCCGCCTTTGTGCCGGCGCATGGCCTTGAACAGCAGGCCCAGTTGCGTGGCGTTCACATCGTCGGCCAGGGCCGGCTCGTACAGGCAGGTGTAGTAGTTGCCCAGTGCCTGGGCGCGGTGCGAAAGGCGGCCTGGCGTTACCAGCAGTGGCAGCACGGCAGC
>JBBQAW010000280.1:0-5647 GCA_038316815.1 Burkholderiales bacterium | reverse complement strand
TGGATGAACTTCGGCAACCTGGGGCGCATTGGCGCCTTCCATTGAGCAAGGCGCCCGCATCTCGCGCCCCAGCCGCCTGGCAGGAGACCGCAAACCCATGATCAGAAACTTCCCTTCAAGCCACCCGGCCCGCCAGCGCGGCGTCACTCTCTTCGGCCTGGTTTTCTGGGCCGTGGTCGTCAGCTTCGTGGGCTATGTGGGCATCCGCATTTTTCCCACCGTCAACGAATACTTGACCATCCAGCGGGCGGTCAAGAAAATCGCTTCCACTTCGCCACAGACCGTGGCCGAGACACGCACGGCCTTCGACCGCCAGAAGGAAGTGGAATACGCCATCACCACGATCGGCGGCAAGGACCTGACCGTGACGAAAGAAAACGACCGCGTCGTGATCAGCTTCGCCTACGACAAGGAAATTGCCTTGTTCGGGCCGGTGTTCCTGCTCATCAAATATGAAGGGCGCTCCAAATAGCGCTGGCATGGCACCCACCCGCATCGACACCGCCCTGCAGGCCCTGCAAAAACGTCTGGGCTATCGCTTCAGCGACCAACCGCTGCTGGTGCGTGCACTGACGCACCGAAGTTACGGCGCCGAGCACAACGAACGGCTCGAATTCCTGGGCGACGCGGTGTTGAATGTGGCTGTCAGCAGCTTGCTGTACGAACGTTTTTCCGGCAGCGACGAAGGCGACCTGACGCGCGTGCGAGCCCACCTGGTGCGCGAAGACAGCCTGCACCGCGTGGCCGTGCTGCTGGGCCTGCCCGATGTGCTTCGCATGTCCGAAGGCGAAGCTCGCGGCGGCGGCGCGCAGCGCCCGTCGATCCTGGCCGATGCGGTGGAAGCCATCATCGGCGGCGCCTTTCTGGACGGCGGCTTTGCGCCCGCCGCAGAAGTGGTGCGCACGCTTTTCGGCGACATCATCCAGGCAACCGAAGCCGAAAGCTGGACCAAGGACGCCAAGACCGAACTGCAGGAATGGCTGCAGGCGCGACGTTTCGCGGTGCCGGCCTACCGCATCGTGGCCACGCGCGGGCAGGCGCATGCCCAGACTTTCGACGTCGAATGCGCTGTTGCAGCACTGGGCCTGGCCGAACGCGGCGAAGGCAAGTCGCGCCGCACCGCCGAGCAGGAAGCTGCACGCCGCCTGCTCGAAGCCTTGAAAGACAACGACCAACCGGGTGGTCCACTCAGATCATGAGCCCCCACGCTCCCTATCGGTCGCTGCCCCCCGTAAGGCCTCATGTAGCGAAAATGCTAAGCCGAATCTACGCATGGATTTGAATCAAGACACGCCTTCTGACCCCGGCCAGCAGCGCTGCGGCCTGATTGCCATCGTCGGCCGCCCCAACGTCGGCAAGAGCACCCTGCTGAACGCCCTGGTCGGCCAGAAGATCAGCATCACCAGTGCCAAGGCGCAGACCACGCGCCACCGCATCACGGGCATTCGCACCATCGGCCCGACGCAGTTCATCTTCGTCGACACGCCGGGCTTTCAGCTCAAGCACGCGGCGGCGTTGAACCGCAACCTCAACCGCACCGTGCTGTCGTCGCTGTCAGAAGTGGACGTGGTGCTGTTCGTGGTCGAAGCCGGCCGCTTCAGCCTGCCTGACGCCAAGGTGCTGAGCCTGTTGCCGCCCGGCAAGCCGGCCATCATGGTGGCCAACAAGCTCGACACCCTGCCGCGCCGGCAAGACGTGCTGCCCTGGCTGCGCACGATGCAAGAACGCCACCCCTTCGCCGAATTCGTGCCCATGTCGGCCACGCGCGCGGCCGATGTCGAGCGCCTGTTCAAGATTCTCGAGCCCTATCTGCCGCAGCAGCCCTGGCTGCACGAGGAAGACGCGCTCACCGACCGCAGCGACCGCTTCCTGGCCAGCGAGATCGTGCGCGAAAAGCTTTTCCGCCTGACGGGCGACGAGTTGCCCTATACCAGCACGGTGGTGATAGAGAAATACGAAGAAGAACCCAGCGGCATGCGGCGCATCAGCGCGGCCATCGTCGTCGAACGCGAAGCGCACAAGGGCATGATCATCGGTGACGGTGGCGAACGCCTGAAGCGCATCGGCAGCGAAGCCAGGCAAGAGCTTGAACGCCTGCTTGACGCCAAGGTGTTTCTGGAAGTCTGGGTGAAAGTGCGTTCAGGCTGGGCCGACGACGAGGCCCACCTGCGCTCGTATGGCTACGACTAAGGCCGCAGCGCGCGCATCTGCCCCCGCTCGCTTGTCGTCGGTTCCGCTGCAGGCCTATGTGCTGCACAGCTACGACTGGAGCGAAACCAGCCTGATCGTCGAGCTCTTTACCCGCAGCCAGGGGCGCGTGGTGGTGGCGGCCAAGGGGGCGAAGCGGCCCACGTCCCAGCTGCGTTCGGTGCTGCTGCCATTCCAGCCCGTGCAGGTGCTGCTGGGCAAGCCCCCGGCTGATGCGCAGGCAGAAATCCTGAACCTGCGCAGCGCTGAATGGACAGGCGGCAGCCCCTTGCTGGGCGCTGCGGCCCTGCTTCCGGGCTTCTACATGAACGAACTGCTGCTCAAGCTGCTGGCGCGGCAGGACGCGCACCCCACGTTGTTCGACATCTATGCCGACACCCTGGTCGCCCTGGGCTTGGGCGAAGCAGAGGGCCCGGCATTGCGCGCCTTCGAGATCAGCCTGCTGCAGGAACTGGGCTGGCTGCCCGACCTGGCGCAGCAAACCCAGACCGCCCAGCCGCTGCAGGCGCAAGCCCGCTACCAGCTGCATGTGGAGGGCGGCCTGCAGACGGCATCTCAAGACGGCCTGGCCGGCAAGGCCTGGACCGGACTTGCCGCAGCCCTGCTGCACGGTGCCCCGGCCGCGCTGCGCGCCGCCTGCACCCCGGTGGCCGCGGGTTTGCGCGCGCCATTGCGCAGCCTGCTTCAATATCATCTCGGGCATACGCCGCTGCGCACCCGGCAAGTCTGGCAGGGCATGCAGCAACTGGCCGAGCTTCTACCGGCCGTTGCTGGCAGCCCCATGACAAGCTTTGCCACTGCGTCCGCGCCTAGCGCCTCCACCAGCGCCTCCACCAGCGCCCCCACTGACGCCGTCACGAGCGACTGCACCAGCCCCTCAATTCGCCCGTCCACCGCCTCTGACTCCCGATGAACCCCCTGGTCGCCCCTGAATCCGGACGCTCGCGCCATGTCGACGGCACAGCCTTGTCGGTCAATGTCAACAAGGTGGCCCTGCTGCGCAATACGCGGCATCTAGGCAACCCCAGCGTCGTGCGGGCGTCGCTGTTGTGCCTGCAAGCGGGTGCGCATGGCATCACCGTGCACCCGCGGCCCGATGAACGCCACATCCGCGCCGCCGACGTGGCTGAGGTCGCAGCCTTGCTGCAAGACTGGCCGCAGGCCGAATACAACATCGAAGGCAACCCTTTCCAGAACCTGATGCGCTTCGTCCGCGAGCAGCGGCCGCACCAGGCGACCTTTGTGCCCGACAGCGAAGGCCAGTTCACCAGCGACCATGGCTGGGACATCGCCGCCGACGGCGCGCGGCTGCGCCCGCTGATCGACGAATGCCATGCGCTGGGGGTGCGCGTCAGTCTCTTTATGGACGCCACGCCGGGGGCCATGGCGCAGGCGCGCAGCATCGGCGCCGACCGGGTAGAGCTTTATACCGAGCCTTATGCAGCCGCCCATGGCAACGCTGGACAAGCCGAGCAACTGGCCCGCTTTGCAGCTGCGGCCCAAGCGGCCCAGGCTGCCGGCATGGGCGTCAACGCTGGGCACGACTTGAATCAGCTCAACCTGGCCGACTTCCTGCGCGCCGTGCCTGGCGTGCTGGAAGTGTCCATCGGCCATGCGTTGATGGCCGACGCGCTGGAAGCGGGCTTGCCCGAGACTGTGCGCGGCTACCTGCGCTGCATCCGCCAGGCCCAGTGATCTTCGGCATCGGCACCGACCTGTGCGACGTGCGCCGAATTGCGGCCACGCTTGAACGTCGTGGCGACCGCTTTGCCGAGAAGGTACTGGGCGCAGATGAGTTGCGCGTCTTCCACGCCCGCCGCTCCCGCGCGCCCTTGCGCGGCATTCGCTTTCTAGCCACGCGCTTTTCGGCCAAGGAAGCATTCTCCAAGGCCATCGGCCTGGGCATCCGCAGCCCCATGCGCTGGTCGGCCTGCCAGATACTGAACCATGCCAGCGGCCAACCCTTCATTCACCTGGATGGCGAGCTGGCCATCTGGTTCGAAGCCCGCGGCCTGCAGGCCCATGTCACCGTCACCGACGAAGGCGACTACGCCGCGTCCTTCGTCGTCGTCGAAACGAAAATCATTGCATGAACAACCAAGTCGACCACGCGCCGGTGGTGCTGGACATCGCGGGCCCGACCCTGAACGCCGACGACCGGCGCCGCCTGAAGCACCCGCTGACCGGCGGCCTGATTCACTTTGCCCGCCACTGGGTGGACCGGCGCCAGCTGACCGAGCTGAACGCCGAGATCAAGTCCATCCGCCCCGACATCCTGATCTGCGTCGACCATGAAGGCGGCCGCGTGCAGCGCTTTCGCACCGACGGCTTCACGCACCTGCCGCCCATGCGCAGCCTGGGCGAGCTTTGGATGAAGGACGCGATGCTGGCCACCGACGCCGCCACCGCCACCGGCCAGGTGCTGGCGATGGAACTGCGCGCCTGCGGCGTTGACCTGAGCTTCACCCCGGTGCTGGACCTGGACTTTGGCGCCAGCAGCGTCATCGGCGACCGCGCCTTCCACCGCGACCCGCGTGTGGTGACGCTACTGGCCAAGAGCCTGATGCACGGTCTGCGGGACGCCGGCATGGGCCATTGCGGCAAGCACTTCCCGGGGCACGGCTTCGTCAAGGCCGACAGCCATCTGGCGGTGCCGGTGGACAGGCGCAGTCTGAAGGCCATCCTCACTGATGACGCCCGGCCCTACGAGTGGCTGAGCACCAGCCTGCGCGCCGTCATGCCCGCCCACGTCGTCTACCCCAAGGTTGACAGCCATCCAGCGGGCTTTTCGCAGCGCTGGCTGAAAGAAATCCTGCGCGGCCAGTTCGGCTTCACTGGCGCGATCTTCAGCGACGACCTCAGCATGGAAGGCGCACGCCAACTCGAAGGCGGCACGCTGACTTACGCCGAGGCTGCGGCGCTGGCACTGAACGCCGGTTGCGACCTGGTGCTGCTGTGCAACCAGACGCTGCAAGACGGCGGCGCTGCTGTCGACGAGCTACTCGAAGGCCTGCAACGCACCGCTCGCGCCGGCGGCCACCAACGCTGGCACCCCGACCCCGACAGCGAACAACGCCGCCTGGCCCTGCTGCCGCAAACCGCGCCCCTGGGTTGGGATGACCTGATGCACGACCCGGTGTACCAGCGGGCGCTGGAGCGCTTGCCCTGACGGTGCCGGCTGGCGTTAAGGATGGTTGCTGGCATCGATGTCTGCTTGCGGCCCATTGCGGTCGGTCGTACGTTCGTCTGTCCGTTCAATGTTTTTCGCTCGCTTGCTTGCTTGGTCCCCAAGCAAAGACGTGCTTGGCTTGGCTGCGGCGCTTATGTTCAGCGGTCGGCGCGTTGCGCCGACTTCCCTGCGATGCTCGGTCCCGCGGCCCCATCGCGGAACTCGCTTCGTTCGCTTCGCTCTCTGCGCTCAAACACCCGCGATGAGTCA